>JBFXAS010000045.1:0-26202 GCA_050184075.1 Gemmatimonadales bacterium | reverse complement strand
CCGGCGGATCGAGCGGCTTCGGCCAGGTGTCGATCACCTTGCGAGGCAGCCTGGCCCGCACCGGTCTCCCGGCCACTGCCTACGACGGCGCCACGGACACGGTCGCGGCGGTTCGCCGCTTCCCGGTGGCGCTGCCCAGGGTCGATGCCCGCTTCGGGATCATCGCCAAGGTCCTGCCGGTGGGCACGGTCTCGGCCGACTTCCTCGCCAGCGTGATTCCGATCCCCAAGAACGCCACCGAGCACGTCCGCTTCGGCCCCGAGGTCCGCTCGATCGGCGACCTGGCTCTCGGGTTCGGCTATGGGCTCCGGATTGCGATGCAGCCCAACGGATCGCTTCCGGTCGCGAGCCTCAACTTCGGCCGGACCGCGCTCCCGACCTTCGGCTACGGCGACCTGAGCGCCGGCAGCACCTACGCGTATACGCTCTCCGCCAGCGCCATCAACGCCCGCCTGCTGGTCGGAAAGCGCTGGGGCAACTTCGAGCTGACCGGCGGTGGCGGGGTCGACCTGCTGTCCGGACGCTATTCGCTGAGCTACAAGGACCCGGTGGCCGACAGCCTGATGCCGCGAGTCGACTCCACCCTGTCGGGAATGCGGATCGTCACCCTCACCAACCTCTCGCTGGTCCTGGGTCCGACCCGGATCACGTTCGAGGGCGGGTTCCAGATCGGCAAAGACGAGGATCTGGCCACGATCTTCCAGGCCCACGACACCCGGGCGGGCACCTTCTTCGGCGGGATCGGGTTCGGGATTAAACTGTAGGCGTGAACGACACCGAGGCGATGGGCCGGGCCCTCGACTTGGCCTACCGTGGATGGGGACGGGTGCAGCCCAATCCGCTGGTCGGGGCTTTGGTGTTGGGGCCAGACGGCGTGCTCGGCGAGGGGTTCCACGCCGAGTACGGCGGCCCTCACGCCGAAGCCGTCGCCCTGGCGGCGGCGGGCGAGCGGGCCCGGGGCGCCACCCTCTTCGTCACCCTCGAGCCCTGCACCCACCAGGGCAAGCAGCCGGCCTGCGTGGACCGGATCCTCGCGAGCGGGGTGAGCCGGGTGGTGATCGCCGCGGCCGACCCGCACGCGGTCGCGGCTGGCGGGGCCGAGCGGCTCCGGCAGGCCGGGATCACGGTGGAGATCGGGGCCCGGGCCGCCGAGGCGCTCATCCAGAACGCCGCCTTCCACAAGACGCTGGAGCGGCGCCGGCGACCGTTCGTCGCCCTCAAGCTGGCCACCTCGCTCGACTTTCGGATCGCGGACGCGGGCGGCCACTCCCGCTGGATCTCCGGCGAGCAGGCCCGCGACTTCGTCCATTGGCACCGGGCCGGCTTCGACGCGATCGCCGTCGGCGGCAAGACCGCCCAGGTGGACGACCCCTCGCTCACCGCGCGTGGCGCCGTCGAGCCGAGGATCGCCCCGACTCGGGTGGTCTTCGCGGGCTCGCGCAGGGTCGCGGTGGACGGCAATCTGGCCCGGACCGCGCGCTCGATCCGCACCATCGTCCTGGGCTCGACCGGGGTGGGGAGCGAAGCGCAGGCGCTCCGCGCCGCGGGCGTCGAGCTGGTGGACGTCGACACTGTCGATCAGGGCCTCGCCGAGCTGTCGCAGCGCGGCATCCAGAGCATCGTGGTCGAGGGCGGTGGGCGGCTGGCCGGGGCACTCCTCTCCGGGCGGCTGGTCGATCGGTTTGTCTGGATCGTGAGCCCCGTCTGGCTGGGCGACACCGGGGTGCCGGCCGTCCGCGGCCTCGAGGTCCACTCGCTGCTCCAGGCGGAGCGCTGGAACCTGACCGACCGCAAGGGACTGGGCCAGGACACGCTGCTGGTCTTCGATCGTCCCTGATGTTCACCGGATTGGTCACCGACGTCGGCCGGGTGCGGCGGGCGGCCGCCACGGCCGACGGCGGACGCGACCTGGAAATCGCGACCCGTTACCGCGGCCTCACGGTCGGCGAGAGCGTCGCCGTCGACGGCGCCTGTCTCACCGTGGTCGGAAAGGGCGCCGGCTGCTTCGAGGTCCACGTCGTCGCCACCACCCTCGCGCGGACCAACCTCGGCCGGCTCCGTGCCGGGAGCCGGGTCAACCTCGAGCGGGCGCTCCGCCTGGGCGACCGGCTTGGCGGCCACCTGGTCCAGGGGCACGTCGACGGCGTGGGCCGGGTGGTGCGCCGGGCCACCAAAGGCGACGCCCTGCTCCTCGATCTCGCCGTGCCGAAGGAGGTGGCGCGGGTCTCGATCCCCCTCGGGTCGGTCACCGTGGACGGCGTGAGCCTCACGGTGAATCGGGTCGTCCGACGGGGTATCATTCAGGTATCGCTGATCCCGCACACCCGGGCGTCGACCACGCTCGGCGATCTGGCCGTCGGGGCGAGGGTCCACCTCGAAGGCGACCTGATCGGCAAGTATCTCCAGGCCCTCGGATCTCGAGTCCGGGCGGGCCGTTGACGGCGGAACCATGAGCTTCGGCACCATCGCGCAGGCCATCGACGATCTTCGCAACGGACGCCTCATCATCGTAGCGGACGACGAGGACCGGGAGAACGAAGGTGACCTGGTGGCCGCGGCCGAGTTGGTGACCCCCGACCTGATCAATTTCATGACCAGGGAGGGGCGGGGTCTGATCTGCCTGACCCTCACCCCGGACCGCTGCGAGCAGCTCGGGCTGGCGCAGATGACGCCCGAGAACACCGAGCAGATGGGAACGGCGTTCACGGTCAGCATCGACGCCGAGCGGCGCTTCGGCGTCACCACGGGGATCTCGGCGGCCGATCGGGCGCGCACCATCCACGTCGCGATCCGGCCGGAGACCCAGCCGGCCGACCTCCGTCGGCCTGGCCACATCTTCCCGCTCCGGGCCCGCCCCGGCGGTGTGCTGCAGCGGGTGGGACAGACCGAGGCCAGCGTGGACCTGGCCCGGCTCGCCGGCCTGATGCCCGCCGGGGTGATTTGCGAGATCCTCAACCCCGACGGCTCCATGGCACGGCGGCAGGAGCTCTTCGAGTTCGCCAGGAAGCACGAGCTCACCTTCGTGACCGTGGCGCAGCTGGTCGCGCACCGCCTCACCACCGAGCGGCTGGTGAGCCGGGTCGCCCAAGCCACGCTCCCGACCCGGCACGGGATCTTCCGGATCATCGGCTACCGGAACGAGGTCGACGCCGCCGAGCACGTGGCGCTGGTCCACGGCGAGGTGGACGGCGAGCCGGACGTGCTGGTCCGGATGCACTCGAAGTGTCTCACCGGCGACGTCTTCCATTCCCGCCGCTGCGATTGCGGCGACCAGCTCGACGCCGCGATGCAAAAGATCGTCGCCGCGGGCAAGGGCGTGGTCGTCTATCTCGACCAGGAAGGGCGGGGCATCGGGCTGCTCAACAAGCTCCGCGCCTATCAGCTCCAGGATCAGGGCGACGACACCGTCCGGGCCAACGAGCGACTCGGCTTTCCGCCGGACCTCCGCAACTACGGCATCGGCGCCCAGATCCTCCGCGACCTGGGCCTTTCCACGATCAAGTTGATGACCAACAATCCCCGCAAGGTGGTCGGGCTCGACGCCTACGGACTGAAGATCACCGAGCGCGTGGCCCTCGAGCTGCCGGCCACGGCCGAGAACCAGGCCTATCTCGCCGCCAAGCGCGACCTCCTCGGCCATCACATCGGCCACTGACGCCATGGCGGACATCCAGGGGGCGCTGACCCCGACCGGGCGGATCGCCATCGTGGTGAGCCGATACCATGAGCGGATCACCAGCCGGCTCCTCACCGGCGCGTTGGAGTGTTGCCGGCAGGCCGGCGTTGCCGACGATGCGCGCGACGTGCTCTGGGTGCCCGGCGCCTTCGAGCTCGGCGTGGTGGTCGAGGAAGTGGCCGCGTCGGGCCGGTATGCGGCTGTCGTGGCGCTCGGGGTCGTGGTTCGGGGGGAGACGCCGCACTTCGATTACGTCGCCGGCGAGACGTCGAGCTCGTTGGCCGCCACGGCCCGGGTCCGGCGGGTTCCGGTCGGCTTCGGCCTCCTCACCGTCGACACGACCGACCAGGCGCTCGCCAGAGCGGGCGGGGCGCAGGGGAACAAGGGCTTCGAGGCGGCGGAGGCCGCGATTCGAACCGCGTCGGTGCTGGCCAGTCTGCGCGCCTCCGATGCTGAGAGCTGAGACCCGGGGCCGGGCCCGGGCCCTGCAGCTCCTCTATGGCTCCGAGACCACCGGCCGGCCGGTCGCGGAGCTGGTGCCCGGTCTCGCCCGGCTGACGGGCCCCGAGCCGCTGGTCCTCGACCTCGCCGAGCGCCTGGCCGCCGGCGTCTCGGAAAGCCGGGAGGCGCTGGATCGGCGGATCGGCGACGCGACCGAGCACTGGCGGCCGAGCCGGCTCTCCGTCATCGACCGCAACATCCTCCGCCTCGCGACCTTCGAGCTGACCCGTGAGCTGGTCCCCGCCCGGGTGGCGATCGACGAGGCCATCTGGCTCGCCCAGCGGTTCGGCACCCGGGAGTCGCCCCGCTTCGTGAACGGGGTGCTGGATCGGATCGCCCGCGACTTGGGTCGACTGTGAGGATCCTGCTGGTCAATTGGCAGGATCTCGAGAACCCCCACGCCGGCGGCGCCGAGATCCACCTGTTCGAGCTCTTCGGGCGGCTGGCCGGGTTTGGGCACCAGGTGCGTCTGGTCTGCTCCGGGTGGCCGGGCTGTCCGCCTCGAGCCACCGTGCGGGGTGTCGAGGTCGAGCGCCACGGCGGAAGACACGGCTTCGCGCTCGCCGGTCGCGGCGCCGTCCGACGCGCCCTCGCCGCTGACCGGTACGACGTGGTCGTCGAAGACGTCAACAAGCTGCCGCTCTACCTCGCGGGCCTGACCCCCCTGCCGTTCGTGGTGATCGTGCCCCACCTCTTCGGCACCACCGCGTTCGAGGAAGCCTCCTGGCCGGTCGCGTCGCTGGTGGTGCTCGCGGAGCGGCGGATTCCCCGTGCGTATCGGCGGGCGTGGTTCCACGCGATCAGCGAGAGCACCCGCGACGATCTGGTCGCGCGCGGGGTCGCCCGCGAGCGGATCGAGGTCATCCATCCGGGCATCGACCTCGAATGGTTCGTCCCCGACCCGAGCCTTGACCGGACTCCGGAGCCCTCCTTCTTATATGTGGGTCGGCTTCGCCGATACAAGGGCGTGGAGGTCGCGCTCGGGGCCTTGTCCATCGCGCGGCGTTCGCGACCGGAGCTCCGGCTCGACATCGCCGGCACCGGCGAGGATCGCGCCCGACTCGAAATGGTGGCCCGGAGACTTGGCGTCGAGGCGTCGGTCCGGTTCCATGGCTTCGTCGACGAGGAGAGCAAACGGCGGATGCTCAGAACGACCTGGGCCAACGTCCTTCCGTCACCCAAGGAGGGTTGGGGCATCACGGTCACCGAGGCGGCGGCCTGCGGGACGCCCTCGATTGCTTCGGACAGCCCCGGCCTTCGAGATTCCGTCCAGGCCGACCGGACCGGGCTCCTGGTGCCCCACGGCGATGCCGAGGCCCTGGCCCGCCGGATGCTCGATCTCGCCTCGAGCCCGGACCGGGTGCGGGCCCTGGGCATGGCCGCCCGCCGCGCGGCGGAACGCTGGAGCTGGGACGACGCGGCACGGGCCACCGAGGCCCACTTGCGACGAATCGTTGCCGGCGGCAAGCCGTCGGATCACTCGAACTGAGGAAGGCATGAAGACCACGATCAGCGTGCGGCACACCGAAATCACCGACGATCTCCGCCAGCGCACCAACGACGTCCTCGAGCGGCTGGGCAGTCAGTCTCCGCATGCGCTCGAGGCCACCGTGGTGTTCGACCTCGACGGGCTGAATCATCAGGTGGAGATTCGGCTGCACGCCCGGGGTGGCCACGTCCTGGTCGGCACCGGCGAGGGTCCCGACCACCGGACCGCGCTCGACCGCGCCGAGGACAAGGTGCGCCGCCAGCTCGAGCGGGACGGGGGCGGGGCTCGCCGAGCCCGCCGGGCCGCGAAGCCGCGTCCGTGACCCTCCGGCCCCGGGACCTGCTCACTCGCCAGGGCGAGTTCCTCGGTCTCGAGTCGCTGACGGGGGAGACCGGTCTCGATCGCGTCCTCTCCGACCCCGACATCGCGAGCCCCGGCCTCGTCCTGGCCGGCTATACCGGGCGGCTCGTGCCCCATCGGCTCCACGTGCTCGGCGAGACCGAGGTCACCTACCTCGGCACCCTCTCGGCCGAGCGCTGCCGGGAGACGCTGACGGAGTTCCTTCGCCATGACCCACCCTGCGTCTTCATCACCAAGGACCAGGCGCCCCCGGATCCCCTGCTCGATCTCGCCGCGGAGCACGGCGTTCCGGTGCTTCGCACCAAGCACAAGACGGCCGAGTTCTACCGCCGGATCAAGCCGATCCTCGAGGAGGCCTTCGCCCCGCGGACCACGCTGCACGGCTCGCTGGCGGACATCTACGGCGTCGGACTGCTCTTCATCGGTCGGAGCGGCATCGGCAAGAGCGAGTGCGTCCTCGATCTGGTCGAGCGGGGCCACCGCCTGGTGGCCGACGACGTGGTGGTGGTGACCCGGCGAGGCAACGACGTGCTGATCGGACAGGGGCACGAGCTGGCCGCGCACCACATGGAGATCCGGGGTGTCGGGTTGATCGACATTCCCGCGCTCTTCGGAATTCGCGCGGTGCGCCAGCAGAAGCGAATCGAGGTAGTGGTCGAGCTGCTGGATTGGGACAAGGCGATGGACGCCGACCGGACCGGGCTTGCGCGCCAGGAGACCCAGATCCTCGACGTCTCGGTGCCCAAGGTGAACGTGCCCCTCAACCCGGGCAAGAACCTCACGGTGATCTCCGAGGTGGTGGCCATGAACCATCTCCTGCGGATGACCGGGATCGATTCCGCGGCGGCCTTCAACGAGCGGCTGATTCGCAAGATGAAGGAGCGGCGCGAGCTCCGCGAGTACCTCCGGGAAGACTACGAATGAGCGACGATCTCCACGGCGTGGTCGTCGCGCACGGCGCCATCGCACCGGCCCTGGTCGAGTCCGTCGAGGAGATCACCGGGGTGCGCGGCGTGCTGGTGCCCGTCTCCAACAGCGGGTGCGACCGGGGTCGGCTCGAGGAGCGGATCCTCGCGGCGGTCGGCGATCGGCGGGCCGTGGTCTTCGTCGACATGCCGAGCGGCTCGTGCCTGTTCGCCGCGGCGAGGCGGCTGGCCAGCCATCCCGGCGTCAAGCTGGTCACCGGCGTCAACCTCGCGATGCTGGTCGACTTCGTCTTTCACCGCGACCTGTCGGTCGAGCTCGCGGCCGAGCGGGCCGCCGACACCGGCAGTCGGGCGATCTCGCAGCGCTGATGACCCTCACCGTCTGCCGGATCGACGACCGCCTGATCCACGGCCAGGTCGTGGTGGGTTGGGGCCGGCCCTTCGAGATCGAGCGGATCGTGTTGGTCGACGACGAGGTCGCCGCCAGCGAGTTCGAGCGCGATCTCTACCGGATGGCGGTGCCCGAACAGATGGTGCTCGAGTTCCTCACGGTCGCCGAAGCGACCGCCCGCTTGCCCTCGTTGGCCCATGCCTCCGATCGGGTCCTGGTGCTCACCGGGTCGATTCCGGCGATGGCCGCCCTGGCCCGCGCCCACCCGGAGCTGATCAGGCAGATCAACGTCGGCGCGGTGCATGACGGCCCGGGTCGCCGCGAGTACGCCCGCTACGTGTACCTGAGCGAGCAGGAGCTCGCCACCCTGCTCGCACTGGTCGACCTCGGCATCAAGGTTCGGGCCCAGGACCTGCCCGAGGCCCGCGCGATCTCCGTGGCGGGCTGGAGGCCCTCGCGATGACGGCCGGCGTGGGCGCAGCGCTCCTCGCCCTCGCGGTGGGCGCCGGGCTCGACCTCGCGAGCGTCGTGCAGGGCCTGCTCTCCCGGCCGCTGATTGTCTCGGCGCTCGCCGGCGGGGTGGTCGGTGACCTCGAAGGCGCCCTGCGGGTCGGCGCGGTGCTCGAGCTCTTCGCGCTCGACGTGGTTCCGGTCGGCGCGGCGCGCTATCCGGATTTCGGCGCCGCGACGGTGGCCGCCGTGCTCTACGCGGCGGGCGCCCCCTGGCAGGAGACCCTCGGCCCCGCGGTCGGCCTCGGTCTCGTGCTCGCGATCGTGGGCGGCGCCTCGATTCCCGTGGCGAGGCGATGGAACGCCCGGGTGGTCGCCAGCTTCGCCGAGCGCCTCGCGGCCGGTGACGCGCGTGCGGTGGACCACGTGCATCTCCGCTGCCTGCTTCATGACCTGATCCGCAGCGTCGGCGTCGCCGTGGCCTTCCTCGCGATCGGCGTGGGCGCGCGGGAGTTGGCGCTCTATCCGCCGGCGGGGGTCGGTCCCTGGCTGGTGGCGGTCGCGCTGGGCGGCGGTCTCTGGGCCGCGGTGCACGGCGCGGTCGACGCGGCTGGCGCCGGCAGCCGCGGACGCTGGCTGGCAGGCGGCCTCGCGGTCGGCGTCCTGGCGGCGCTCGCATGAGGGGCTTCTGGTCGTCCGCGACCCGGCTGCTGGTATTGCAGGGATCCTGGACCTACGAACGGCTCCAGGGAATCGGGACGGGCTTCGCCTCGCTGCCGCTGCTCCGAGTCTTAGTCACCGATCCGGAGCGACAGCGGGAGGCGGTCGCCCGCTCGGTCGAGTACATGAACGCGCACCCCTATCTGGCTGGCATCGCGGTCGGCGCGGTGGCCCGGGCGGAGGAGCGAGGCGTCTCGCCCGGCACGATTCACCGCCTCAAGGCCGCGCTGACCGGCCCGCTCGGCTCGCTGGGCGACCAGCTCTTCTGGATCGGCGTGCTGCCGGCGGTGATGGGCGCGTCGTTGATCGGCTTGGGCTTGGGTGGCGGTCTCTACGCGGTGATCGGGCCCTGGGTCGTGTACGTCGCGATCCGCCTCCTGGTCATGGTGTGGGGGCTCCGGATCGGGCTCGACGCGGGAGTCGAGGTGCACCGCGCGATCAAGGCGTCGAAGCTGCCCGACCAGGTGCGTCGGGTCGGAAGCGTGGCCGGCTTCGCGGTGGGGATGAGCCTGCCGCTCCTGGTCCGCTGGATTGCGGGCGACCCGCCGTCCCGCACGCTGCTGCTCGCCGCGGTGGTCGGCGCCCTCGGGGGCTTGCTCGCCACCCGGGCCACCGGCCGCGTCCCGACCGCCCGGCGCATCACCGTAGTCCTGCTGGGCGTGGTGTTCCTCTGGCGCTGGAGCGTGGCATGACGGAGCGACAGGCCATGATCGTCAACCCGCTCGGGCTCCACGCCCGGCCGGCCGCCCAGCTGGTGAAGCTGGCCACCACCTTCACCAGCCAGATCGAGATCGTGAAGGACGACCTTCCGGTCAACGCCAAGAGCATCATGGGGGTGATGATGCTCTCGGCCGAGTACGGCGCGTCGGTCACCATCCGCGCCACCGGCTCCGACGAAGTCCAGGCCGTCGACGCGCTGGTCTCGCTCTTCGCGGAAGGCTTCGGCGAATCATGAGCGATCGGGTGCTCCGCGGCATCGGGGTCTCCCCCGGCCTGGCGTACGCACCGGCCGTGGTGCTCGAGTGGCGCTTTCCCGACGTGCCCGATCGCTCGGTCGACCCGCACGAGGTCGATCGGGAGATCGCCAAGCTGCACGAGGCCGTGCGCGCGGTCGCCGATCACCTGAACATGCTCCGCGAGAAGGTGCTCCACACCGCGGGACTCGAGGAGTCGCGGATCTTCGAAGCCCAGAGCCTCCTGGTCCAGGATCCGGACTTCATCGGGAGCGTCGAGCACCTGATCCGGCAGAACAATCTGAGCGCCGAGACCGCGTACGAGTTCAAGGCCCTCGAGCTTCGGGTCGCCTGGTCCAACACCGCCAACATGCGGGTGCGCGAGCGCCTGGCCGATCTCTCGGCCACCCAGATTCGCGTGCTCCGGGAGCTCACCGGGCACCCGAACACCGAGGCCCAGCTGATCGAATCGCACGACCAGGTGGTCATCGTCGCGCGCGAGCTCTCGCCGGGCATCACCGTGCAGTTCGATCGCGACCGCCTGGCCGGCCTGGTGAGCGAAGAGGGCACCCGGACCTCGCACGCGGCGATCCTGGCCCACTCGCTGGGCATTCCCGCCGTGATGGGCGCCTCGGGCGCGGTAGATCGGATCGTCGCCGGCACCGAAGTGCTCGTCGACGGCTACTCCGGCACGGTCGTGATCGCGCCGACTCGCGACGAGCTGGAGCGCGCCCGGACCCTCGCCACCCGCCGCCACAAGTTCGAGCTCGAGCTCGAGGGCGCCGTGCGGGAGCCGTCCGAGACGCCCGATGGCCACGCCATCGCGCTGCTCGGCAACGTCGATCTCCCCGAGGAGATCGAGATCGCGGTGCGGCACGGCGCCGAGGGCGTCGGTCTGCTCCGGACCGAGTTCCTGGTGACCGGGCGCGCCAAGGTGCCGGGGGAGCCCGAGCAGTACGAGTACTTTCGACGGGTGAGCGCCGCCTTCCCGGGCCGGCCGGTCGTGATCCGCACCTTCGATCTGGGTGGCGACAAGTTTCCCTCCGCCTTCGACCCGCCGGCCGAGGCCAACCCGTTTCTCGGCTGGCGCTCGATCCGGGTCTGTCTGGACCAGCCCGAGATCTTCCGGCCCCAGCTCCGCGCCATCCTCCGGGTCGCCGTCGATCGGCAGATCCGGATGATGCTCCCGCTGGTGACCCGGGTGGACGAGGTGCTCCGCGCCAAGGAGCTGATCGCCGAGGAGGCGCACGACCTCGCGAAGGCAGGGGTCCGCTGCGCCCCCGACGTGCCGGTCGGCGTGATGGTGGAGACCCCCGCCGCGGTGGTGATCGCCGAGCGGCTGGCCAAGGTGAGCGCCTTCTTCAGCGTCGGCACCAACGATCTCACCCAGTATACGCTCGCCGTCGATCGCGGCAGCGCGCTGCTCGCGAGCCGCTTCACCCCGCACGATCCCGCCGTGCTGCTCCAGCTGCAGCGGGTCGTGCGGGTGGGGCGTGAGGCCCGGATCGACGTCTCGGTTTGCGGTGAGATGGCCTCCGATCCACTCAACGTCCTGCTCCTGGTCGGGCTCGGCTACCGCTCGCTCAGTGTGTCGCCGCCCGCGCTGCCCGTGGTGAAGTGGCTGGTACGAAACGTGCCACTCTCCGTTTGCGAAAATGCGGCGGCGGACGCCCTCGAGGCGGAGTCCGCCGACCTGGTGCCGGCGATCCTGCGCGAGCACGCCAAACCCCACGTCGATCTCAAGTTGGTGGACGGGGAATCGGCGTTGCCGGGGCGGTTCTCCGGCGCTAGGTTGCAGCTCGGCCATTGACCCTAACGACTGAAAAGGCAACGACATGGCGCGCTCGAAGCGGCACGTCTTCACCTCGGAGTCCGTCACCGAAGGCCATCCGGACAAGGTGGCGGACCAGATCTCTGACGCGGTGCTCGACGCGATCCTGGTCAAGGACTCGCACGCCCGCGTGGCGTGCGAGACGCTGGTCACCACGGGCATGGCGGTCGTCGCCGGCGAGATCACCACGTCGACCTACGTCCACATTCCCGACGTGGTCCGCGCCACCATCGAGCGGATCGGCTACACCGACGCGACCTTCGGCTTCGACAGCCGCACCTGCGCCGTGCTCTCCTCGATCGACCGCCAGTCGCCCGACATCGCGATGGGCGTCAACTCGAGCCGGCGGAAGAAGCAGGGCGCCGGCGACCAGGGCATGATGTTCGGCTACGCCACCCGGGAGACCCGCCAGCGGATGCCGCTCCCGATCCTGCTCGCCCATCGCATGGCGGAGCGGCTTGCCGCCGTCCGGAAGGGAACGGGTGGCCTTCCTCAGATCGACTGGCTCCGCCCGGACGGCAAGACCCAGGTCTCCGTCGAGTACGAGGGCGACCGCCCGGTGGCCGTGCGCACCGTGGTGCTCTCGACCCAGCATGCGCCCACCGTCGGCCGCCGCGAGCTGAGCCAGCGCGCGATTCGGGACGCGATGGTCAACGAGGTCATCAAGCCGGTGCTCGAGAAGGCGGGCTTCGCCTCGCGCCGGGTCGAGTACTTGGTCAATCCGACCGGCCGCTTCGTGGTCGGCGGCCCGCATGGGGATGCCGGCCTCACCGGGCGCAAGATCATCGTCGACACTTACGGCGGCATGGCCCGCCACGGCGGCGGCGCCTTCAGCGGCAAGGACCCGTCCAAGGTCGATCGCTCGGCCGCCTACGCGGTCCGCTGGGTGGCCAAGAACATCGTCGACGCCGGCCTGGCCCAGCGCTGCGAGGTGCAGGTGGCCTACGCGATCGGCGTGGCGGAGCCCGTCTCGGTGCTGATCGACACCTTCGGCACCGGCACCGTCCCGGACCGGCGGCTGGAGGAGATCGTCCGGGAGGTCTTCGACCTGAGCCCGGCGGGAATCATCGCGGCCCTCAAGCTCAAGCGCCCGATCTACGGCCCCACCGCTGCCTACGGCCACTTCGGGCGGAGCGCCAAGCTGGCCAAGGTCGACGGCCGGAAGGTCGAGCTCTTCCCGTGGGAGAAGACCAACAAGGTGCGCGATCTGCTCACTGCCGCCAAATTGTAGGCATGTCCGTACGGGTGACGGTGGCGCATCTCGGCCTCGATCGTCCTTCCCAGACGCCGGTGGTGATTCTGCGGGAGGAAGGCGGGGAGCGCAGCCTGCCGATCTTCATCGGGGCCCCCGAGGCCAACGCCATCGCCACCGAGCTCCGCGGCGACAAGCCCGCCCGCCCCATGACCCACGATCTCCTCAAGCAGGTGCTCGAGGGGCTCGGTGGGGAGCTCAAACGGGTCACCATCGTCGGCCTCCGGGAGAACACCTACTACGCCGAGCTCCTGGTGATGACCGGCGGGAAGATCTTCGAGGTCGACGCCCGCCCCTCCGACAGCATTGCGCTGGCGCTGCGCACCGATTCACCGATCTTCGTCGCCGAAGGGCTCTTCGACCGCGACGGCGGCGAGCCGGGCGACGGGCCGCCCGAAGACCCGGACTCCCTCAAGCGCTTCCTCGAAAAGCTCGATCCGCAGGACCTCGGCCGCTTTCATCCGTGAGAGCCCGCGGCTGGCTCTTGCTCGCTCTGCTCGGACTTCCGTCGGCGCTCGCGGGGCAGGGGCCCGCCGAGGTCCGAGGTCGGGTGCTCGCCACCCGCGGGGGCGACACGGTTGCGGTGTCGGCCGCCCGGGTCGTGCTCCATCACGTGGGTCCGGCTACGCAAGGACCGATCGACTCGGTCTTCACGGCCGCTGACGGCGGGTTTCGCTTTCGCTTCGCGCGTGACTCGACCGCCAATTATCTGCTGAGCACCCGCTACGCCGACATCGAGTACTTCTCGTCGCCGGTGGCCCGCGGCACCGCGCCCATCGACGGCGGTCTCGACATCCTGGTCTTCGACACCAGCTCCACGGCACCGGTCAACGTCGCTGGCCGCACCATCGTGATCGCCGCGCCCGACGCGGTCGGCGCCCGGACGGTGGTCGACTGGATCTCCCTGGCCAATCGCGGGTCCGTCACCAGGATCAGTCCCGACTCCCTCACCGCCAGCTGGGGTGCAAGGCTCCCGTCGGAGGTCCGCGGCGCCGGCCTCGGCGACACCAGGTTCTCTCAATTCAGTCCCGAAGTGGTGCTCTTCCGGAACGACAGCGTGATCGTCACGGCCCCGATCTCGCCGGGGGTGAAGGAGCTGGTGGTCCAGTACGAGCTCCCTCCCGCCGCCCGCCGCTTCGAGCTGCCGGTGGTTGGCGCGGACTCGGTCGATCTCTTCGTCGAGGAAGCGGGAGTGCGCAGCGGCGACGGCGCCTGGATCGCGGCCGACAGTCAACCCTTTCAGGGCCGGAGCTTCCGCCGCCTGGTGCGCCGCGACCCGTCGGTCGACGCCATCGCGCTCCGCTTTCCCGGCACCAGCCTCGATCCCAAGCTCGCGTTGATTGCGCTGGTCGGCCTGCTCGGCCTGGCGCTCGCCGCCGCCACCTTCTGGCGATTCCGCACCGCCAGGCGGGCCCCGACCCCCACCCCGGCGCCCGGCCCTCGGGGCAGCGTCGACCAGGTGGCCGAGCTGACCGATCAGATCGCCCGACTCGACGCCACGCCCGAGGCCGCCCGGGCCGCGGAGTGGGTCACCCGGCGCGCGGAGCTGATGGACCAGCTCAGACGCGCCCTTGCCGCTCGTCGGTCCGGTCCCTAAGTTCGCCCCGAGCGCGCCGGCCTCGTGCGGCGCGCCCGACGATACGACGCAGATCTCGGAAGCCGGTGTGAATCCGGCGCGGCCCCGCCACTGTCACGGGAGCAGCACCTCTCCGCTCATCAGCCACTGACCTCACCGTCGGGAAGGCGAGCGGAGTCCCGGAGCCAGGAGACCTCTGCGTCACGATAGCCACGCTGACCCTCGGGGGTAGGGAAGTGGCCCGAACGCGCCTTCTGGTGGCGGTAGCCATGGCCCTCGCGGCCTGCGCAAGCCCGCCGAGCCACTCCGGACCCATCCTGCTGGTGGACGACGCCGGCGACACCACCGCGCTCGCCGGCCCGGCCGTCCGGATCGTTTCGCTCGCCCCTGCCACGACCGAGCTGCTGTTCGCGTTAGGCGCCGGCGACCGGGTCGTCGGTCGGACCCGCTACTGCGACTACCCGGCCGAGGCCCTGGCTGTGCCCAGCGTGGGCGAGGGCATGGCGCCGAGCGTCGAGGCCATCGTGGCCCGCGCGCCCGACCTGGTGGTGGCGTACCGCTCGGGCGGCAACCAGGCCGCCGTGGAGGGACTCCGCGCGCTCGGGATCCCGACCATCCAGTTGGCCACCGACCTGCTCGACGACCTCGACCGCGCCGCCCTGACCCTGGGCCGTGCGCTCGGCGACTCCTCCGGCGCGAATGCGCTGGTGCGCGCGATGGCTGACTCGCTCGCGGCCGCCACCCTCCGGGTCGCGGAGCCGCCGACCGTCTTCATCCTGAGCTGGGACCAGCCTCCCATTACGCTGGGCGCCGGGAGCTTCCTGAGCCAGCTGCTGGAGCGAGCCGGTGCCCGCAACCTCTTCGCCGATCAGCCGCAGCCGTCCTTCCCGGTCAGTCTCGAGGCCGTGGCCTCACGGGATCCGGACCTGATCCTGGTGACCGACGAGCAGGAGCCGGCCTGGGCCTCGCGACCCGAGTGGCGGGTCGTGCCCGCGGCGCGCGAGAAGCGCTTCGTCCGTGTGATCGGATCGGAGTTCAATCGGCCGAGCCCGCGGGCGGCGCTCGCGGTGCGTGAGCTCCGGCGCGCGATCGAGCGCGCCCGATGAAGCTCGCTCTCCTCGTCCTCCTCGGCGTTGCCGCGCTGATCGGCGGCGTGGCCATCGGCGCCGTCGCGCTGCCGCCCGGCGAGGTGGTCGCGGCGCTCCTCCACCCCGGTGCCCCGGACTCGGCGATCGTCTGGTCGCTCCGGGTGCCCCGCGCCCTCCTGGCGTTCGCCGTCGGCGGCACCCTCGGCGTCTCCGGCGCCGCCCTCCAGGCCCTGGTGCGCAATCCACTGGCCGAGCCGTACCTGCTTGGCATCTCGGGAGGCGCCGGCCTCGCCGCCGTCGTGGCGATCGCGCTGGGGATGGCGAGCGGCTGGCTCCTGCCCGCGCTGGCCTTCGGGGGCGCGCTCGTGGCCTCTGCGGCGGTCTATCGGCTCTCCCTCGTCGGCGGGCAGCGGCTCGAGCCCCGAACCCTGGTGCTGGCCGGGGTCGTCGTCGCCTTCTTCTGCGGGGCCATCATGTCGGCGCTGCTCACCCAGACCGACGCGCCCCGGCTCCGCAACGCGTTCCTCTGGCTCCTCGGTGGATTCGGCGGAGCGAGCTGGCCGGCGCTCGCCGCGTTCCTGGTCTACGCCACCGCTCCACTCCTCCTGCTCTTCGCCACCGCGTCGTCACTCGACCTGCTCTCCCTGGGCGACGAGACCGCCCACGCCTTGGGCGCGCGGGTCGAGCGCACCAAGCGGATCGTCTACTTCACCACCGCGCTGCTCACGGCGGCGAGCGTGGCCGTGAGCGGGATGATCGGCTTCGTCGGGCTGATCACCCCGCACGCGATCCGCGGCTGGCTCGGCTCGATCCATCGGCGCCTGCTCCCCGCGGTCTTCCTCGCGAGCGGCACGCTTCTGGTCGCGGCGGACGCGCTCGCCCGCACGGTCGTTCGGCCGGCGGAGCTGCCGGTCGGCGCCGTGACGGCCCTGATCGGCGTCCCGGTGTTCGCCTGGCTCCTGCGGCGGAGTCTGGTCTGATGCTCGAGGCGCGTGACGTCACCGTCCGCTATCCCGAGACCGAACGGGCCGCGGTCGAGGGGGTGAGCCTCCGGGTCGAGCCCGGTCACCTCGTGGCGGTGGTCGGGCCCAACGGCTCGGGTAAGACCACGCTGCTCCGCGCCCTCCAGGGCGCGGTGCCCCTCGCCGCGGGCGCCGCGTTGCTCGACGGGCGCCCGATCACTTCTTGGCCAGATCGCGAGCGGGCCCGCTGGCTTGGCGTCGTGGCCCAGCGGGAGGAATACCCCTTCGTCTGGCGGGCCGACGAGATCGTGATGTTCGGCCGCTATCCCTGGCTGGGCTCGCTTACCCCGCCGGGTCCTCACGATCGGGAGGTCGTCGCCACGGCCATGGCCCGCTGCGACGTGGCCGGGTTCGCGTCGCGCCGGATCGACACCCTTTCGGGCGGGGAATGGCAACGGGTCCGGGTGGCTCGGGCGCTCGCGCAGGAGCCCAGGCTGCTGATCCTCGACGAGCCCACGACCGCGCTCGACCTGGGCCACGAGATGGAGCTCTTCGAGCTGATCGCCACGCTGGTTCGGGATGGTCTCGGCGCCGTCGTGGTGACCCACCATCTCAACCTGGCCGCCCGCTTCGCCGACCGAATGCTGTTGCTGGACCAGGGGCGTGAGGCGGCGCGTGGAACCCCCCGGGAGGTGCTCCGCGCAGACCGGATCGGGCAGGTGTTCGGGTGGCCCGTGGCCATTACCGAGACCCCCGAAGGCGCCCCCCAGGTCACTCCGCTCCGCCGCCCCGGCTGACCGCGGACCGCCTGGTTGCTGGCCCCTAGCGCGGGCACCTATTGTTCTCGGGTGAAGACGGTCCCCCTTCTCCCGATCGCCGCGGTGGCGCTCCCGGCTCTCCTGGCCGGCTGCGCCGCGACCACGGATCCGAGTCCGCCGCCGGTCGAGATCCTCCTGGTCGTCAACGGGGGTGAGAACTCGCTCACCCTGGTCCCGATCGACTCGCTCCGGCCGACCCGGAAGATCGGCTTCGGGAGCTGGCCGGGCCGGAGCGAGGCCGTGGCGGCCCGCGGGCGCACCGCCGTCGTGACGGGAGGCGAGTCCGACGTGGTGTTCGTGGTGGACCTCCGGTCCGAGACCGTCACCGGCACCATCGCCCTGCCGCCCGGCTCGCACCCGACGGGCGCGGTGCTGATCAGCGAGTCGGTGGCCTACGTCACCAATCGCGGCAACAACACCGCCACCAGGATCGATCTCGAGACCGGCGACACCGCGAGCGTCGCGGCAGGGCAGTATCCGATCGACGTGGCCTTGGCGCGGGGTCGCGTCTTCGTGGTAAACGCCAACCTCGGCCCCTGCGACGACGGGCCGACCTGTCCGCTCGGGCCGAGCTGGATCACCGTCATCGATCCGATCACCAACACCCGGCTCCCCGGCGGCGACTCGATTCCGCTGCCCGAGCCCGGCCGGGCCCGATCCGCCGCGGTCGGCGGCGATGGCCTGATCTACGTCGTGAACGTCGGCGATCCCGACTCGTCGCTGCCCGGCAGGCTCAGCATCATCGATCCGATCCGGCGCGAGGAGGTCGGAAGCTTCGGCGGCTTCGGTGAGCTGCCGGTCGGACTCGCCACCGACGGTGGAGAGCGCCTCTTCGTCACCTCGCTCCGCGACGGACTGATGGAGTTCAACACCCGGACCCGCCGGGTGGTGCGCGGCGCCGGCGCGGGTGTTCTGGTCAACAACGCGATCACGGCCGGGGTCGATTCCCACGGCAGGGTGTACGCGATCGAGAGTGGAGACTGCCTGCCCGGCAGCGTCGGTCGCCTCCGGATGTTCCGCTCCGACCTGACCGAGGCGCGCTCGATTCTGACCGGTGAGTGCCCGACCGACGCCACGGTCGTTCTGGTGACCACCGCCGAGGAGCAGGCCGACCCGCTGTAGTCGGGCCGATGTGATGCCGGTGGTCTCCAGTCCTGCCATCGTCCTTTCCACCGTCGCCTACGGCGAGACCTCGAAGATCGCCCGATTGGCCACCAGGGCCCTTGGCGTGGTCAGCGTGATCGCCAAGGGAGCCCGTCGGCCCAAGAGCCGCTTCGGCGCCGCGCTCCAGGCGTTGAGCGAAGGAGCGGCCTCGATCATCCCGGCCCGCTCCTCCGATCTCCACACCCTCGCGACGTTCGACGTGGAGCGGGTGCACAGCGGCCTGGCCGCGCCGGTCGATCGCTTCGCCGCCGCCTCGGTGCTCGGCGAGCTGATGCTCCGTTGCGCTCCGCACCACGGCCCGCCGGAGACCTATGATTTCTTCCGCCACGCGCTCGACGTGCTGGAAGCCGTTCCGAGCGATGCTGTCGGCGTGATCGGGCTCCGCACCGTCTGGGGCCTGGTCGGCCAGCTCGGCTACACCCCGCGGCTGGAGCACTGCGTTCGCGACGGCCTCGCCGTGCCACTCGACCGACCGGCGGCGTTCTCCGCCGCCCTGGGCGGCGTGCTCTGCGGCGGGTGCGCCCGCGGCCTCGACACCACGCGACTCGAGCCGGCCGATCGGAGCGACCTCGCCACGCTGGTGGCCGGCGACGCCGACCTGCCGGACCTGGACGACCGCTATCTCGCCGCGCATCGCCGTCTGGTCGATCGCTACGTCCGCCATCATCTGGCCGAAGGCGCCGCGCTCCCGGCGCTGGCCTTCTGGCTCGATCAGTCCTGGGCCCCGACGCCGTGATCATCGGGACCGCCGGTCACATCGACCATGGCAAGTCCGCGCTGGTGACCGCGCTCACCGGCCGGAGCGTCGATCGCCTTGCCGAGGAGCGAAAGCGCGGTATCACCATCGAGCTCAACTTCGCTCCGCTCATCCTCGAGGGTCTCCCGCCGATCGGGATCGTCGACGTGCCGGGTCACGAAGACTTCGTCCGCACCATGGTGGCCGGCGCCACCGGCATCGACTTGGTGCTGCTCGTGGTCGATCTGAGCGAGGGCCCACGACCTCAGACCGACGAGCACCTCGCGATCGTCGAGCAGCTCAGGATCCCGCGCGGCATCGCGGTGCTCACCAAGGCGGATCTGGTCGAGCCCGATTGGGCGGAGCTGGTCGCCGCCGAGGTGCGCGAGCGGACCGCCCGGTCGCCGGTCGGGTTCGGCGATCCGGTCGTGGTCTCCGCGCACAGCGGCGTGGGCATCGCGCTCCTCCGCGAGCGGATTCGCGCGGAGGCCGAGCGGCGGAGCCAGCGCGCGGCCGACGACCGGCTCCGGTTGCCGGTGGATCGGGTCTTCTCGCTCGCGGGTGTTGGCACCGTCGTCACCGGCACGGTCTGGACGGGATCGGTCGCGGTCGGCGACACCGTCCGTCTCCTGCCGGGAGACCGGACGGCCCGGATCCGGTCGGTGGAATGCTACGGCAGCAGCGAGCCGCGGGCGCTCCCGGGCACCCGCGCCGCGTTGGGTCTGGTAGGCGCCGATCGGGAGGACGCGGGGAGGGGGACGACCGTCGTCGGCGCGGATGCTCCCTGGCAGGTGACCGACGTGCTCGACGGCGAGATCGAGCTCCTCCCATCGGCCCCGCGACCGCTCGTTCCGCGAGACCGGGTCCGAGTCCATCTCGGCACCGCCGAGCTGATCGCGCGAGTCTATCCCCGAGGCACGATTGCGCCGGGCTCGCGAGGACCGGTGCGACTCGCCCTGGAAGAGCCGGCCATCGCTCGCGGGGAGGACCGGTTCGTGGTGCGGAGCTACTCCCCGGTCGCCACCATCGGTGGCGGCTGGATCGCCGATCCCGCGCCTCCGCACCGCGCCCGCTGGCACGACCTGCTCACCTCGCCCGATCGCGCTGAGCGGCTCGTGGCCCTCGCCACGCGCCGCCGCGACGGTATCCCCGAGGCCGACCTCGACTTGCTGCTCGGCCCGCTCCCCGACGACGCTCGTGTCGCGGCCGTGGAGCGCGGCGCGCTGGTCGCGCGTGGCGGACGGCTGCTCTCCCGCGCCATCGTCGATCGCATCGCCGAGCGGCTCCTCGCCGCCGTGCGGACGCATCACGAAGCCCAGCGCCACGAGCCGGGCCTTTCACTCCAGACCGCGCGCCGCGCCGCCGGTGGCTCGCCCGCCGTCGTGGAGGCCACCCTCTTCGCGCTGGCCGACGAGGGCCGTCTGGAGCTTCGTGGCGACGTCGTGGCGCTGCCTGGGTTCGCGGCCCAGCTGGAGGGCGGCGAGCGGGCGGTATCCGACCTGGTCGCGGCCCTGGTCGAGGCCGGGCTCGAGCCGCCTGAGCTCGGCGAGCTCGCCGAGCGGCTCGGTGTGCGGTGCGCCCTCCCGCTTGCCCGTCGGGCGGTCGAGGACGGGCGCCTCGTGGCGATCGCGCGAGTCCGCTTCTGCGCCGCCGGGGCCGTCGGCGGGTTCGTCGACGCCTTGGTGGAGATCGGTCGCGCGGGCCCGATCACCCCAGCCGCTATTCGCGACCGCCTCGGCACCTCCAGGAAGTTCACGATCCCCCTGCTCGAATGGGCCGATCGGGAAGGCATCACCCGCCGGGAGGGAGACAGTCGAGTGCTGGTCGAGCGCCGCGCCTAGCGCCGCGGCCTGGCAGCAGTGTGAAGCGCAGATCATCTGCCGTTCCCGATCTGGCAGCGCCTGCTGCCAGTCCGGCAGAGTTAGGCGGGTACGGTCGTTGCCTTTATTGGGCACCGGAGGAAACATGATTCGACCAGACCGACTGACTATCAAGGGGCAGGAGGCGTTCCGCGACGCCATCCAGATTGCCCGGACGCGCGGGAATCCCGTCGTCAACGATGCCCACCTCTTTGCGGCCCTCCTGGCCCAGGAAGAGGGCGTCGTCAAGCCACTCCTTCAGAAGACCGGCCTCAATCCGCCGACGCTCACCGAAGCGGTCGAGCGCGAGCTCGCCAAGCTCCCGAGCCAGTCGGGCGCGGGCGCCGAGCCGACGTTGAGCCGCGAGCTGAGTCAGGTGTTCGACCGCGCCGAAGCCGACGCCAAGACGCTCGGAGACGCCTACGTCTCCACCGAGCACCTGCTGCTGGCGCTGGTCGAGGAGAAGGGCACGGCCGCCCGTGGCATCGTGACCGGCGCCGGTGTCGACGCCGACGATCTCCGGACCGCGCTCGAGTCCGTGCGAGGCTCGCACCGGGTCACCGACCAGGCGCCCGAGGAGAAGTACCAGGCGCTCGAGCGCTACACCAGGAACCTCACCGAGCAGGCCAAGAAGGGTAAGCTCGACCCGGTCATCGGCCGCGACGAGGAAGTCCGCCGGGTGATGCAGGTGCTCTCCCGGCGGACCAAGAACAACCCGGTGCTGATCGGCGAGCCCGGCGTGGGCAAGACGGCCATCGTCGAGGGGCTGGCCCAGCGGATCGTGGCCGGCGACGTGCCCGAGGGTCTCCGGGACAAGGAGATCGTCGCGCTCGACATCGGCCAGCTGCTCGCCGGCGCGAAGTACCGGGGCGAATTCGAGGAGCGGCTCAAGGCGGTGGTCAAAGAGCTCACCGACGCCGAAGGCCATTACGTGGTCTTCATCGACGAGCTCCACACCCTGGTGGGCGCCGGCGCCGCCGAGGGCGCGGTCGACGCGAGCAACATGCTCAAGCCCGCGCTGGCCCGCGGCGAGCTCCACGTGGTGGGCGCCACCACGCTCGACGAGTATCGCAAGCACGTCGAGAAGGATGCCGCGCTCGAGCGCCGCTTCCAGCCGGTGCTGGTCGGGGCGCCCAGCGTCGAAGACACCGTCGCCATCCTCCGCGGGCTCAAGGAAAAGTACGAGGTCCACCACGGCGTGCGGATTACCGACTCCGCCCTGGTGGCCGCGGCGACCTTGAGCGACCGCTACATCGGCGACCGCTTCCTGCCGGACAAGGCCATCGACCTGATCGACGAGGCCGCGAGCCGGCTCCGGATCGAGATCGACAGCCTGCCGCAGGAGATCGACGAGGTCGAGCGCAAGATCCTCCAGCTCGAGATCCAGCGGCAGGCGCTGCTGAAGGAAAAGGACAAGGCCGGCATCGAGCGGCGCGAGGGCGTCGAGAAGGAGATCGCCGAGCTCAAGGAGCAGTCGGCGGGCATGAAGGCGCAGTGGCAGGCCGAGAAGGCCGCGATCCACATGCTTCAGGAGAAGAAGGCCGAGGTCGAGCGGCTCCGAATGGAGGTCGAGCAGGTCAGCCGTCGGGGCGAGCTCCAGAAAGCGGCCGAGCTCCGCTACGGGACGATTCCGGAGCTCGAGGAGGCGATTCGGAAGGACGAGGCTCGGCTCCAGGAGATCCAGAAGACGGCCAAGTACCTCAAGGAAGAGGTCGACGACGAGGACATCGCCGAGATCGTCGCGCGGTGGACCGGGATCCCCGTCTCCAAGATGCTCGAGACCGAGCGCGAGCGGCTCACCCGGCTCGAAGAGGAGCTGGGCAAGCGGGTGGTCGGCCAGCTCGAAGCCGATGCGGCCGTCGCCAACGCGGTGCGCCGGAGCCGCGCCGGGCTGCAGGATCCGAACCGGCCCACCGGCTCGTTCATTTTCCTCGGCCCGACCGGCGTCGGCAAGACCGAGACGGCGCGGGCGCTCGCGGAGTTCCTCTTCGACGACGAGCGGGCGATGGTCCGGCTCGATATGTCCGAGTACATGGAGAAGCACTCCGTGGCCCGGATGATCGGCGCCCCCCCGGGCTACGTCGGCTACGAGGAGGGCGGCCAGCTCACCGAGGCGGTGCGGCGACGGCCCTACAGCGTGGTGCTCTTCGACGAGATCGAGAAGGCCCACCCCGACGTCTTCAACGCGTTGCTTCAGCTGCTCGATGACGGCCGGCTGACCGACAGCCAGGGCAGGGTGGTCGACTTCCGCAACACCGTCGTGATCATGACCTCGAACATCGGGAGCCACATGATCGTCGACGCCGGGCCGATCGCAGACGAGAGCGCCTGGAAGGCCGTGGAGCAGCGGGTCCGGAGCGAGCTCGGTCGCCACTTCCGGCCCGAGTTTCTCAACCGGGTCGACGACGTGGTGGTCTTCCACCCGCTCTCGCGGGCCGACCTCGCTCGGATCGTCGATCTCCAGGTGGCGCACCTCGCCAGGCTGGTGGAGGCGCGAGGGATGACCCTCACCTTGTCCGATGGCGCGCGCGCGGTGCTCGCGGAGCGGGGCTACGACCCGATCTTCGGTGCCCGACCCCTCAAGCGGGTCATTCAGCGGATGCTCCAGAACCCGATCGCCTCCGCCCTGCTCGAAGGCGAGTACACCGAGGGCGACGCGATCGAAGTCGATCGCTCGGGCGACGAGCTGGTGATCCGCCGCGGCGAGCGCCTGGCCGCCACCGCCTGACCTCGTCGGCCGGGCGTCGAGCTCGGGCTGCGAGGCCTCGAGCGGCACCAGAACGAGCCCGACCGCCGTCACCACCGACCTCCTCCGGTCCTCGCGGATCGGGGGAGGCTTGGCTGTACTCTGCCGAACAGAGCGGACCTGATGCTTGCGCCGGTCCTGTCGAGACTCTATTGTCGTCACTGACGACAAAGGAGACACGATGCCGACGCCCGTGTTCCTCGGCGAGTTCGAGCAGTTTGTCCTGCTTGCCATCCTGAAACGGGGCAACGAGCCGAGCGCGATCGAGGTCCGGGAGGAAATGACCGCGATCGCCGGCCGCGAGGTGGCCCGCGGGGCGCTCTACAGGACCCTCGATCGGCTCGAGGGCAAAGGGTACGTCCGCTGGAGGCTCGAGCCCGGCGAGGCCGCCAGGGCCGGCCTGCCCAGGCGTCGCTTCGCCGTCACCGCCGCCGGAGTCGCCCGGCTCCGCGCGTCGCGCAGCGCGCTCACCGAGCTCTGGGCCAGCGTCGACGGGGCGCTCGAGTGACCCGGCCACCCGCCTTTGCCCGACGACTGCTGCGCTGGACCCTGCCGGACACCCCGGCTGGCTGGAGCATCGCGGGCGATCTGGAGGAGGAGTGGTCCGCCCGGCGCCCGGGGCTCGCCCGGAACCTCTGGTATCTGGCCCACGCCGCCAGGATCGCCACCCGCTACGGAGTTGGCTCGGGTCTCGGGATCGGCCTGCTGGGGCGGGATCTCCGGACCGCCTTCGCGTCGTGGCGCAGCTCCCCACGGTCGGTCCTCCTCGCCGTCCTCGCGCTGGCGCTCGGGGTGGGCGCCAACACCGCGGTCTTCTCGGTGCTGCGCGGCGTGGTGCTCGCCCCGCTTCGTTACGAACGCCCGCAGGATCTCTCTCGGCTCTGGGATGGAACGGTCGTCAGCAAGAGCACCTTCGAGATCGCCGTCAGGGTGGGGAGCGCCTTCAGCGGGATCGCCGCCGCGCAGGAGACCCGGCAGACGCTGCTCGGCGAAGGACGCGACGCCCCCGAGTCGCTGCTCGGTCTCGAGGTCTCGCCGGGGCATCTCGGGGTGCTCGGCGTCCGCCCGGCGATCGGCCGCGACTTTCGGCCGGACGAGTCGGTGCCCGGCAACGATCGGGTGGTGATCCTCAGCGATGGTCTCTGGCGACGTCGCTTCGGCGCCGACCCGGCCGTGCTCGGCCGGACCATCGTGCTGGGCGGTCCGCGCACGGTGATCGGCGTGATGAGCAGCCGACACGACCCGATCCGGCCGGCGGTCGGCTACTGGCTGCCGATGGCGATCGACCGTGACGACGTCGGCGACTACGCCAACACCGCGCAGGTCACCCTCATCGGCCGCCGCAAGTCCGGCCTGACCGCCGACGCTGCGCAGGCGGACCTCACCCGGATCGCGCGGGCGGTGCGCGCCGAGTCGAACGACGCCTATCCTGACTCGTGGGTTCGAGAGGCGCGCGTCGCTCCGCTGCTCGACTCGGTGGTCGGGAGCATCGGGCCGACGCTCTGGGCCCTCCAGGCGGCGGTGCTCCTGGTGCTGCTCGCCGCCATGGCGAATGTGGCCACGCTGCTGGTGGTGCGGGCGGCCGGCCGGCGCACCGAGCTCACGATTCGCTCGGCGCTCGGCGCGAGCCGGCGTCGTCTGGTGCGGCAGCTGGTGACGGAAAGCGCCGCGCTCGGCCTGCTCGGCGGCCTGGCCGGGCTCGCCATCGCCGGGCTCACCCTCGGCACTTTCCGCGCGATGCTCCCGGCCGAGACTCCACGGATCGCATCGATCGGGCTCGATCCCGTCGTGGTCGGCTTCGCGGTCGCGCTCTCGCTCGTGGCTGGGGCGATCGCAGGCGCGATGCCGGCCCTCCGGCTCGCGCACGATGGCGCCGCCGGTCTGGTGCGAGCCTCGCGCTGCGACGCGGGGCGGCCGGGCTCGGCACGCCTGCAGCTCGCGCTGGTCGCCGGCGAGATCGCGATGGCGACGGTGCTTGCCGTCGTGACCGCGCTGGTGCTCCAGAGCGGCTGGCGCGCGGGCCGAGCGCCGCTCGGCTTCGATCCCGAGTCGGTGTTGACCGTCCGGATGCGACCTTCGGCGGAGCGTCATCCGACGGACGCAGCCCGGCTTACCTTCTACGGTCAGGCAGAGGAGCTGGTGCGCGGCCTTCCTGGCGTCCGGAGCGTCGGCATGATGAGCACGCTTCCATTGGAGACCACCCAGCCCCCGGCGACCGTCTTCGCGCGGCCCGACGAGCCGGCGGGCTCCGAGCGGCGATTCGCGCACCTGAACCTGGTGTTTCCGGGCACCTTTGCCGCGCTCGGCATGAGCGTCTCCCGGGGCAGGGCCCTCGATGAGTCGGATCGTGACGGGCCGCCGGTCGTGGTCGTCAACGAGGCGCTCGCCCGCGCGACCTGGGGCTCGGCCGACGTCGTCGGCCGTCCCCTCCTGCTCTTCGGCGGCGATCGCCAATACACCGTCGTTGGCGTCGTGGCGGACCTGCGGGTGATCTCGCCCGAGACACCCGCGGCGCCGGCGTTCTACCTCTCCTATCAGCAGCAGCCCTGGTGGCCGACGCTGGCGCTGGTCGTCCGCACCGCGAACGACCCGGTGGCCTATGCCGCGTCGATCCAGCGGGCGATCTGGTCGCTCGACCCCACCGTGCCGCTCGAGATCGCGCCGCTTCGATCGCAGGTGCGCTCCGCCCGGGCCGAGCCGATCC
>JBFXAS010000044.1:0-26596 GCA_050184075.1 Gemmatimonadales bacterium | reverse complement strand
ACGGCCGCGGCTTCCGGAACGCCGCGTTCCTCGCCATGTCTCAGCCTTACGCCGCCGGCGCGCTGTGCGCGACCGTTGGCGACCTGGCCCGCTGGAACAACCTGCTCCACGGCGGCAAGGTCGTGAGTGCCAAGTCGTACGCCGCGATGACCACCCCGGAGGGCGCGGCGGCGAGTGGCCCGCTCCGGTATGGCTTCGCCCTGGCGCGCGACACTCTGGGCGGGATGACCATGATCACCCACAACGGCGGGATCAGCGGCTTCCTCTCCGAGAACGCCTGGTTTCCGGATTCCCGGACCTCGGTCACCGTGCTCACCAACTCCGGCGCCGGTAACCCCGGCGCCCTGATGCGGCAGGTGGCCCGGGCGACACTGGGTCTGCCGCTGGTCCAGCCGCCGAAGCGGGTCGCCCTGAGCGCGGCCGAGCGGGCGCGCTACGTCGGGGAGTACGACATCGAGATGCCCGGCGGCGCCCGTCGCTTCAGCGTGACCGAGGACGAGGGCCTGCTCTTCGGCAAGCTCGGGGTCGGCGGCGGCGCTCCGTTCGAGCTCCTGCCGTACGGCAATCATGCTTTCGGGATGCCGTTGAGCGACGCGATCAGGATCGTCTTCACCGTCGAGGGCGACCGGGCCACGGGGCTCACCCTCAAGCAGGGTGGGGGTTCGTTCCCGGGCAAGCGGCGGCCTTAGCCGCACAGGTCCACGAGACAGGATGAGACCATGACTCGTTTCCGTTCGGTGCTCGCGCTCGGCTTCCTCCTCGTCCTGCCGGTACCCGGCGTCGCCCAGGTCGTCGCCGAGAGGGTCGACTTCACGGTCGCCCAGCGGATCCGCGATGAGGCGATGAACCGCGGCCAGCTCGACGAGCTTGCCCTCTACCTGACCGACGTGATCGGCGCCCGGCTCACCAACTCGCCCGGCAGTCGGAAGGCCAACGCCTGGGCCGCCGAGACCTTCACCTCGTGGGGGCTCGCCAACGTCAAGCAGGAGGCCTGGGACAACGAGTTCGGCCGGGGCTGGGACGTGGTCTCTTACAGCGGCCGAATCCTGGAGCCCTGGAGCAAGCCGCTGGCCGCGTACCCGCAGGCGTGGAGCGGCAGCACGCTCGACGCCCGGGGCCGTCCGGCCACCGTCACCTGTCCGGTGGTGATCTTCGAGGCCCAGGAGCAGGCCGACCTCGCCAAATACCGCGGCAAGCTCAAGGGCGCCTGCGTGCTCCGCGGCGAGGCCCCGGAGCTGGGTCCCGAGTTCGATCAGCAGGAGCGCCGCCTCGCCCTCGACGCGCTGATCGAGGACTCGATTCCGCGCCCGGCGATGGTGTCGATGGTGCCCGGCCAGCCGTACCAGGCCGCGGATCGCTCGGGCGGGCCGAGCCAGGGGGATCGGATCGCGATGTTCCGCCGGCTCCGCGCGCTCAACCCCGCGATCTCGGCGCTCTTCCGGAGCGAGGGCGTGGCCGCCGTCCTGCTGCCGTCACGCTGGGGCTATGGAATGTTCCTGAACGGCGGCCACTCTGATGGAAGCACCGCGCGGGACAGCGTCTACAATCCGATCCCCGAGCTGGTGGTGGCGCAGGAGCAGTACGGCACCCTGTTCCGGATCGCCGAGCGCGGGTTGCCGGTCTCGATCGAGCTCAACCTCCAGACTCGCTTCTTCGACGACGACCGGGTGCCGACCAACGTCACCGCGGAGATCCCGGGCACCGACAAGGCCGACGAGGTCGTGATGCTCGGCGCCCACTTCGACAGCTGGCACTCGGGCACGGGCGCCACCGACAACGCGGCCGGCTCGGTGGTGATGATGGAGGCGATCCGGCTGCTCAAGACGCTCGACCTGCCGCTCCGCCGGACGGTGCGGATCGCGCTCTGGACGGGCGAGGAGCAGGGCCTGATCGGGTCGCGCACCTGGATCCGGATGCACGAAGCCGAGCTGCCGCGGATCTCGGCCTATCTCAACGTGGACAACGGGACCGGCAAGCTCCGCGGCATCTGGGATCAGAGCAACCAGGCGGCCATGCCGATCTTCCAGCAGATCCTGGCGCCGTTCCAGGACCTGGGCGTCGTCGGGGTCAAGCACGGCAACACCGGCGGAACGGATCACCTGGCCTTCGTCGCGGCGGGCGTGCCGGGCTTCAACTTCATCCAGGATCCGATCGAGTACGGCACCCGCACCCACCACTCGAATCTCGACACCTACGAGAATCTGGTGATCGACGACCTGAAACAGGCGGCCGCCGTGGTGGCGTTCACGATCTACAGCCTCGCCAACCGCGAGGAGATGATGCCGCGGCCGACCGCGCGACCGGTGCCCTGACGCCGATCGAGCGCGGAGCGCGAGTCGAAATCGCGGCCCGTGCCTGGTGCCGCGTCGTGACTCGCGCCTGCAGCCGGAAACTCACCAGGAGAGCGCGAGACCCGCGCGGAGCGGCACCCAGGTGGTCCGATACTCCCCGGTGCCGTTGCCCCCTGCCATCCGAACCGTGCGAACCAGCGAGGCGAGCCGGAGCCGGCCCAGTGCGAGCTCGACGCCGGCCTGGCCGCTCGGGTAGACCGTTCCGAAGTCGTTGCCGATGATGGCGCCGATGCCGATCGGGCTGAGGAGCAGCGCGAGCGACTCGGTCGGCCGCAGCCGGAGCACCGGGTAGGCCTCGCCCCATTCGCGGAGGTCGTGCTTCGGACCGCCCAGGTGGACCGAGTAGGCCGGGCCGAGCGTCAACTCGACCCCGAGGTCGACGCCGGCGCCGAGGGTGCGGAGGTAGCGCGCGCCACCGGCGGCCGCCTCGGCCGCGAGGGTGAGCTCGTTCGTTCGGGCGCGGTCTTGCGCCGGGAGCGCGCTGGCCGCCGGAAGCAGCAGCGCGGCGAGGATGACGGGGTGCGGCTTCAGGGAGGGCCGACGTGGGTTCATGAGTGAGCTCGACATCTCGCTTCTGAGGTGAGAGAGTGGCTGGGGCCTGCCTCGTGCCCTACGATGCGCGGCTTCACCGAGGTTCCGCACCCCGGCCCCCCCGGGCCACTACGTAGAGTGGGGCCGCATCCCCATGATGGCCACCCGAGCCAGCATTCGTTCCATGCGGATCCCGCCCGGCGGGCCTTCGCCGAGCGCTCCCTCTCCGTCCGGGGCCGGCCATCCGGAGCATGACGGCGACGAGCGGCCGGCGGTCGGGTTCCTGGCGGTGTCGGCCGGTGGGCCGGAGCACCTCGGAGGCTCGCCGCCCGATGCCGGCTGTCGGGCCTCTCCGTCTGGCTTCACGGCGGGTTCAGGCCAAATCGACTATCGTGCCTTCCTCGCCAAGGAGGTTGCCGTGTTGCTCAAGACGCTGATTTCGCTCACCCTGCTCGGGGCGGTGGTGGTAGCGCCGGCTCGCGCCCAGGCGGGCAGGGACGACCGAGGGCCCGTCGCCGTCGGGGTGTCCATCTCGACCCTCGGCATCGCCCCCGAGCTGTCGCTGCACCTCTCCCGCTGGTTCGGGCTCCGGTCGGGATTCCACTACCTGAGCGCCACCTTCGACGACGAGGTCGAGGACGTCTCCTACGAGTTCCGGCCGAAGTGGCGGAACCTGACGGCGCTGGCCGACGTCCACCCCTTCGGCAACGCCTTCCGACTCAGCGGTGGTCTGGTGCTCTGGAACACCGAGGCGGAGGCCGACGGGCTGCTGACCGGTCCGGTCGAGATCGGCAACTCGACCTATCAGCCGAGCGAGGTCGGTGCCCTGCTCGGCACGGCCGACTACTCCCGGAGCATCGCACCGATGTTCGGGCTCGGCTTCGCGGGCCGGGGCCGCTTCGCAGTAACCTTCGACCTGGGCGTGGTGGTCACGGGGCGGCCAGACGTGTCGCTCTCGGTCGATTCCCCGCTCACCGGCGCGGCGCTCGCGGCGCTCGAAGCCGACGTGGCCGCCGAAGAGGCGGAGATCCGCCAGGACATCGCGGACGAGTCGCTGGCCAGGTTCTACCCGGTGATCTCGCTGGGCTTCAAGCTTCGATTCTAGACCCGAGGGGGCCGCTCCTATTGACATTCGATATGAAGAGGGCGAGCTTCGTATCGAATGTCTTTACGAGAGGTGGCCTTGGCCCGATCGTCCGATCTCCTGCAGGGCACCCTCGATCTCCTGATCCTCAAGGCCCTGTCGCTCGAGCCCAACCACGGGCTCGGAGTGGCGCGTCGGGTCGAGCAGCTCACGGGTGGCACCTTCCAGGTCAAGCCGGGCTCGCTCTTTCCGGCGCTCCATCGGATGGAGGAGCGGGGCTGGCTCGCTTCGGAGTGGGGCGAGTCGGAGAACCGCCGTCGGGCCAAGTACTATCGGCTCACCCGGGTGGGGCAGGGGCGCCTGAAGGTGGAGACCGAGGAGTGGAGCCGGATCTCCGTGGCGATCAACCGGTCGCTCGCGGCGGAGAGCTGAGGCCGGGCCCATGCTCGCACGACTCCGTGCCTGGCTCCGCCGGCTCCGCCGGGGAAACGCCGCCGAGCGCGAGCTTGGCGATGAGCTCCGCTCCTATCTCGACCATCTGACCGACGAGAAGATCGCCTCGGGTATGGCCCCCGGGGCGGCGCGCCGGGCCGCACGTCTCGAGGCGGGCCCGCTCGGCGACACGGCGGAGCGGGTCCGCGAGTCGCGCGCGGGCGCCTGGCTCGATCGGCTGCTTCGCGACCTTCGCTACGCGGCGCGGAGCTTCCGGCGGACGCCGGGCTTCACGGCGCTCGCGCTCTCTACGCTCGCGCTCGGGATCGGCGGCAACGCGGTGGTGTTCAGCCTGGTGAACGCCGTGCTCTTCCGCCCGCTCCCGTATCCCGAGCCCGACCGGCTGGTGATGGTGATGGAGGCGCCGGCGGACGGGTCCGAAGACTTCTACATCGTGGCCGGTCCGAACTACCGGGACTGGACGCGACTGGCCACCTCCTTCGAGGGCATGGCGCTCTACGAGTACCTCCCTTTCAATCTTTCGGGCACGACCGAGCCGGAGGCCGTGGGTGGGCTCAGGACCACGAGCGGCCTCTTCGAGGCCCTCGGCGTCGCGCCGGCACTTGGGCGCGGGCTGCTGCCGTCGGACGACGTGCCCGGCGCGGCGAAGGTGGTGGTGCTCAGCGATCGGCTCTGGCGTCGTCGGTACGGGGCGGACAGCGGGCTCGTCGGCGGGACGGTCCGGATCAACCAGGAGCCGCATACCGTGGTCGGCGTGATGCCGCGCGGCTTCGCCTTTCCGACCACCGCCGAGGACGTCTGGGTGGCGATGGGAGAGGCGCCGGAAGACCAGAGCCGCGGCAGTCATTCCTTCTTCGCAATGGGCCGGCTCGCCGGTGGCGTCGGCCTGACGGACGCCCTGGCGGAGATGCGCGCGATCGGCGACCGGCTCCGTGAGGAATATCCGGTGGCCAACCGCGGCGAGACCGCGACCGTGATCCCGATGGCGGACTTCTGGACGCAGGAGCTCCGCGGAACCTTCGGGCTCCTCTTTCTGGCGGTGGGCCTGGTGCTGCTGATCGCCTGCGCGAACGTGGCCAACCTGCTGATCGCCCGTGGCGCGACCCGCCACCGCGAGCTCGCGGTCCGGCTGGCGCTCGGGGGCAGCCGCCGGGCCGTGCAGGCCCAGCTGCTCACCGAGAGCGCGCTCCTCGCCCTGCTCGGCTCCGCCCTCGGCCTGGCGCTGGCGTGGGCGACGATCCCGATTCTGCTCCAGGTCCTTCCCCCAGCGATCCGCAACGTTCCGTTTCGCGATCTCGGCACGATCTCGCTCGACGGCTGGGTGGTGGCCTTCACGGCGCTGATCGGGATGACCACGGCGCTCCTGTCGGGGCTGGTGCCCACCCTCCAGGTGCTGCCGGCGAGTGCCGGCCAGGTGCTCAAGGACAGCGAGGCCCGGGGCGCGACCGCGCGCGGCGGGCATCGGCTTCGGAAGAGTCTGGTCTCGGCCGAGGTGGCGCTGGCCCTGGTGGTGCTCGCGGCGGCGGGTCTCTTGATCGGCAGCATGCGGCGGATGCTCGACGTCGAGCCAGGCTTCGTCCCGGAGCGCGCGATGTCCCTGCAGGTGCAGCTGCCGCAGCCGGACTTCTACGGGCCGGCGGTGCGGACGACGTTCTGTGACGAGGTGGCTACGCAGGTGGCTGGCATCGCCGGCGTCACCGCCGTGAGCGCGGTTTCGATGGTGCCGCTGGGTGGGGCCAACGCCACCCGCGGCTTCGTGGTCGAGGGCGAGCCCGAGCCGGCGCCCGGCGCAGCGCCGAGCGCAAACTACGGGGTTGCCTGCGCCGGCCATCTCGCTGCGCTTGGGATTCGGCTCGTCGAGGGGCGCGAGTTCTCCTCGTCCGACCGGGCCGACACCCCGGACGTGGTGATCCTCAATCAGGAAGCGGTCCGGCGGTACTTCCCGAGCGGCGACGCCGTCGGCCGGCGGATCAAGATTGGCCGGTTCGACTCCAGCGCTCCGTGGATGACCGTTGTCGGGGTTTCCGCCGACGTTCGCCACCTGGGCCTCAACCGCCCGATCTCGCCCTATCTCTTCCGGCCCTACACGCAGGCAGCCTGGCCGTGGATGAACGTGATCGTGCGCGCGGACGGCGACCCGATGCCGCTCGCCCAGCCGGTCCGGGCGGCCCTGAGCAAGATCGGACCGGAACAGCCCATCAAGGAGGCGGTCCCGCTCACGACCGTGGTGGAGCGCTCGGTCGGATCGCTCCGCTTCCCGATGTTGCTCTTCACGGCGTTCGCGCTGATGGCGATCGCGCTCGCCGCGCTCGGCATCGCGGGCGTGGCGGCCCAGACCGTGGCGCAGCGCACTCGTGAGTTCGGGATCCGACGGGCCGTCGGCGCGACGACGCTCGAGCTCTATCGCCTGGTGATCGGCGGCGCCCTCGGCCCGGTGGTGGTCGGCCTGGTGGTCGGGGTCGCCGGCGGCGTCGCCGCGACCCGGCTGCTCCGCGGCCTGCTCTACGGCATCGCGCCGACCGACGCGCGGACCTTTCTGGCGGTGGCCGCGCTGCTCGCCCTGGTGGGCGTGGCCGCCAGTTTGATTCCCGCCCGTCGGGCGGCGAGGCTGGATCCCGCGGTGGTGCTCCGGGACGAGTGAGCGCTCACGTGGTGTCGGCCAGCTCCCGCTTGAAGCGGTCGGCCAGCTCGGTCTGTCCCAGGGAGTCGTAGGCCGCCGCCAGGTCGCGCCGGGAGGCTCGGACGAAGCTCGCGGCCGGGTTGCTCTGCTTGATCAGGATGTCGTACCCGGCGCGGCTTGCTTCCGCGGCCTCCCCGAAGCGTCGGGCGCGCAGCAGGGTGCGGCCGAGCTTGATCTGAGCGATGCCGATGTTGACGTTGTCGGGCTGGAGCGCCTCGACGAAGATCGCCAGCGCCTGTCGGAAGAGCCGCTCGGCCTCGGCGTACTGGCGCCGATCCAGGTAGACCCCGCCGAGATTCGAGATCGCGGTGCCGAGCTGATAGTGACGCTCGCCATATACGGACCGATAGATCTCGATCACCCGCTGATAGGCCGGCTCGGCCACGTCGTACTGATCCCGCATGTAGGCCACGCCGCCGATGTCGTTGAGCGCCGAGGCAACTCGGGGGTGGTTGGGTCCGTAGACCCGCTCGAGGATGGCCAGGGCCTGCCGCTGGAGCGTCAGCGCTTCGTCGTACCGGTCTTCGTAGAGGAGCGCCCGGCCGACCTGCGTCAGCCCGGTGGCGGTGCGCGGGTGGTCCTCGCCGTACCAGCGGCGCACGATCTCGAGCGCCTGGCGGTGATACCGCTCGGCCTCGGCGTAGTTGCCCTTCTCATGCTGGATCGCGCCGAGATTGGTCAGCGCGTCGGCCACGTTCGGGTGCGCCTCGCCGAAGCGCCGGCGATAGGCGACGAGCAAGGTCCGATTGAGCGAGTCGGACGTGTCGTAGTGCCCGGCGTAGAAGTGGTTGTTGGCCAGGCCGTACAGGGTGGCGAGCAGCTCGGGCGTGGTGTCGCGGCCGACGCCTTGCGCCCGGGCCGTCTCGCTCAGGAGCGCGATCGCCCGGTCGTAGCGGCCGGTCTCCTCGAACACCCGCGCGAGTGAGGTGGCCGCCGCGAGCGCGTCGGGATGGTCGGCGGGGAGCCGTTCGTGATAGAGCGCGAGCGCGGAGTCGAGCAGCGCCTCGGCGGAGTCGTAGGATGCCTGCTCGGTTCGGAGCTGTCCGAGCGCCGCGAGGCTCCTCGCGATCGGCGCGCTGCCCGGGGGATAGAGCCGCTCGCGCCGCTCGAGCGCGGCTCGGAGCAGGGAGTCGGCGCGATCGAGCTTGCCGAATCGGGTGTAGAGGCCCCCCAGCGTCTCCAGCAGGTCGGCTTGGGCCTCGGGCTCGGCGTCCAGGGAGCGCACCTCGAGCAACCCGCGGTCGATCAGGGTCGTGACCCGGAGGCTGTCCGCGGGGCCCGCATCGTCCTCGCCGCCCTGGAGCAGGTTCTCCATGAACTGCTGGACCCGCTGGGTCCGGGCCGACTCGGCGAGAGCGCCGTCTCTCGCCGCGCGGAGCCGGACCGTGTAAAAGATGACCGTCGCCAGGAAGGTCAGGATCGCGAGCGTGCCGGCCACGACGCCGCTCCGATGGCGACGCACGAACTTGGCCAGGCGATACGACACCGTGTCCGGCCGGGCGTCGAGCGGTGCGCCGTCGAGGAAGTGATCGATGTCCGCGATCAGCGCGTCGACCGTCTGGTAGCGTCTGGCGGGGTCGGGATGCATCGCCGTGAGACAGAGCACGTCGAGGTCGGCCCACTCGCCGCGGCCGAGCCCCGCGAGGCCACGGAGCGCGCGCTGGGAGGGCCGCGCCGGCGGCTCGCCCACGGCCGGGATCATCGCCGCCGGGTTCAGCCGGGAGAGATCATGCGGCACCCGGCCGGTGAGCAGCTCGTAGAGGATCACGCCCAGCGCGTAGACGTCCGTGAAGGTGCCGACCTGTTCGCCGCGGAGCTGCTCCGGCGCGGCATAGGCGGGCGTCATCAGCCGAAGACCGGTCCGGGTCTGGTCGGCCGGCTCGTCGCCCTCCAGCTGCTTGGCGATCCCGAAGTCGAGGAGGCGGACGCTGCCGTCATCCTTCACCAGCACGTTGGACGGCTTCAGGTCCCGGTGGACGATCGCGTGGCGGTGGGCGTGGCGGACAGCGTCGGTCACCGCACGGAAGAGCAGCAGCCGGCCCCGGAGGCTGGTCTCGCGGCGACGGCAGTACTCCGTGAGGGGCACGCCCTCGACGTACTCCATCACGAACCAGGGCGTGCCGTCGGGCAGCGTGCCCGCGTCGTACAGCTGGGCAATCGACGGATGGTGGAGCTGCGCCAGGGCCCGCTGCTCGGCCTGGAAGCGCTCCCGCCGCGATGGTGAGAGCGACGCGTCGCGGAGGATCTTGAGCGCGGCCTCGCTTTCGAGGTCGTCGCGGACGGCCAGGAACACCGTGCCCATCCCGCCCTCGCCGAGCAGCCGGCGCACGGTGTAGGGACCGAATCGCTGGTTGGGGGCCCCGGGGGGCGCCTGGCCGTCGAGCAGCCGCTCGGCTACGGCGCCGAGCGGGGCGTCGAGGATCGGCGTCGCGTCGGCTTCGTCGGCGGCCAGCATCTCGCGGACCCGACGTGCGATGGCCGGGTCGGCGCACTCGCTCGCGAGGAAGCTTCCGCGCTCCGCCGGTGGGATCTCCCGGGCGCGGTGGAAGAGGTCCTGGATCCGCTCCCAGGTGGCGCGGTCCATCGCTCAGCGGCTCCCCATCTCGGTCGAGAGCCACGCCTTGGCCGCGCGCCAGTCGCGAAGCACCGTGGCTTCCGAGACCGCCTGCATCTCGGCGATCTCCCGCACCTCGAGCCCGCCGAAGAAGCGACCCTCGACCATCTCGGCCTGTCTCGGGCTCACCTGGGCCAGGGCCTCGAGCGCGTCGTGCAGGGCGAGCACCTGCTCGGCCGACTCGAGCCGGGCGTCCAGCGCTTCGTCGAAGGTCACCAGCGCTTGCCCCCCGCCGCGCTTTTCCGCCTTGCGGTGGCGGGCGGCGTCGACCAGCACCTGGCGCATGGCGCGCGCGGCGATCCGCTTGAAGTGGAGGGGCGAGGTATGTCCGACCGCCGGGCTGTCGGCCAGCTTGATCCAGGCCTCGTGGACCAGGGCCGTTGGGCTCAAGGTGATGCTGGGATCGTTCCGCCGCACCACGGAGGCCAGGCGCCGCAGCTCTTCGTAGGCCAGGCTGAAGAGGCGATCGAGGGCGGCGCGGTCATCGGCCATGGCGGTCCGGGGCTCGGAGACGGGTGGCCGCGGCGATGACGGCTGACCCTTCGTGGTTCCGCATTGCGGAGTGCGGGTCGGGGGTCGTGAGCCAGAGGCCTGCGGAGCTGGACGAGCCGACGCCAGTAGGGTACCCCGCGACCCGGGTCTCGGCAATCGGCTCCGGCGGCCTCACCGGACGTCGTCATTCGGGAAACGGGGGTCGGGTTGAGTCCCAATCCGTTGGTGAGCGTGGACCGGCAACGGGTGCTCACCGCGCTCGCGGCGACCGGATCCCGCGATCCGGACGTGCTCTATGCCGCCAAGACGCGGCTGATTCGGGACGTCCGCCTCCCGCATCGGACCGGAAGCGCGTTGATCCTGATCGGCGGAGCGTTGCTCGCGACCCTGGCTCGTCCGCTCGTCGGGCTCGGCGTCCTGGCGCTGCTGCTCGGGGTCTGGCTCCGGCGCCGGGGCGCTCGGAACATCGGCGCCGTCGAGGCCGGCTATCAGGAGTACGTGCGCCGGCCCGGCTAGGGTGCGAGGGTCGCGCGGGCTTCCGCCACTTCGGCGGCGAGGAAATAGCCGAGTGGGTAGTGCTCCGGGTTGGTCAGGTTGGCCACGTTGCCGCGGACGCTCGCCGGGGGGACCGAGAAGATCGAGCCTTGTCCGTCGCCCGACTGCTCGAAGAGGGCGAAGAGCCAGCGGTACGATCGCTCCGAGAGCGCGACCTGCCGGACCACGACGGTCTGGCCCGGCTCGACGATGGCTTCGTCGTAGGGCTGGTAGGCGGTGATCCGGGCGCCGTCGATGAAGTTATCGTCGCCGATCACCCGAAAGCGGTTGCCGGGATCCGGGGTCAGCGAGGACTCGCCGTCGATCAGCTGCTCCCAGAGGTAGTAGTTTTCGACGCCCGCGGGGTCGCGGTAGTCGATCGCGGCACGGAAGCCCTCGTCGCCGACCGCGATGTTGGATTCCTCGAACTCGAAGTACAAGGAGTCGATCGGCGGCACGGCCGAGACCACGTCGCTGCCCTCGTAGCGCTCCCCGTCCACCTCGATCCGGAGGCGATAGCGCTCCCCGACCACCGGCCAGAACCTCGCCCGGTAGATCCCCGGCTCGTCCTCGGCGAAGCGCCAGGTGTGGCCCTGCTCGTCCGAGACCTCGACCAGCGCGCCGCGCACCGGCGGGGGCGGGCGGTCGCTGGTGAGCTGGTCGGTCGTGGTGAGCCGAATCGTCTGGGTCGAATCGGTCCCGCTGACCGGGCGCCGCACCCCGCCTTCGATCACCAACCGGACCGGACCGGGCTCGAGGTCGAGGTCCACCACCCGCTCGCACCCGCTCCCGAGCAAAGCGAGGGCGGCGGCCAGAGCGAAGGCGCGGGCGCGGGTCGTCATCAGAATCGGAACGAGAAGCTCACGCTCGGCACGATCCCGAAGATCGAGGTCTGGACGGCCTCGGCCGCGGTCGGTCGACCCTCGACGGATCGGAAGGCGATCGATTGAGCGTTGAAGCGGTTGTAGAGGTTGTAGAGCCCGAACTGCAGCTGCTTGCCGCCCCAGGTCCGGGTCGCGGTCACGTCGAGCCGGTGGTAGAGGGGGAGCCGCGAGGTGTTGCGGTCGCCGTACTCGACGATCAACAGCCCGCCATAGTCGTAGCGTGACTCGGGGTAGGTGGTCGGGAGGCCGCTCGCCAGCACGAAGGTCGAGCCGATGGTCCACGCCGGGCTCTTACGGTACACCGCCACCACCGAGAGGTCGTGCGTCCGGTCGTAGGGCGCGGGATAGTACGCCCCGCCGTTGATTCCCGGGTCGGCGTCGTCGAGACCCGTGAAGCGCTGCTCCGCCCGGCTCAGGGTGTAGCTGACCCATCCGCTCAATCGGCCGGTCCGCTTGCGGAGATAGAGCTCGAGCCCGACGCCCCGGCCGGTGCCCTGTACGGTCTCGGTCTCGAGCCGGTCGTTGAGCGCGAGATCGGCGCCGTCGATGAAGTCCGCGACGTCCCGGAGTCGCTTGTAGTAGGCCTCGACGGTGAGCTCGTAGCGATCCCGGCCGAACGTTCCCGCGTAGCCCACCGCGATCTGATCGGCGCGCTGCGGTGTCAGATAGGTCCCGACCGGCTCCCAGATGTCCACGGGGGTCGGCGAGTTGGTGTTGGAGACCAGCTGCAGGTACTGCCGGGTCCGGGAGAAGCTCGCCTTGAGGCTGGCGCTCTCGCCGAGCGAGAGCCGCGCGGAGACTCGTGGCTCGAGCGCCTGGTAGGACACCATCGTTTCGCCCGGACCGTAGCGGACGCTGTCGACCACCACGCCGCGCTCGTAGCGGCCGAGGATGGCGTTGTAGACGATGGGGGCGTCGTTGGCGTATCTCGCGACCGTCGCGGCGCCGCGCCGGCGGAAGCCGGAGAGGCGAACCCCGTAGCGCACCGAGACCGGTCCGAGGTCGACCTCGTGGCTCAGGTGGGCCGCGGTCGCCAGGCCGAACCTCGGCTGGAGGTCGGTCGGCACCACCGGCGAGTCGCCGATCGGACGGATGCTGGCGGGACGGAGGTCGAGGTCGGTGGCCTGGAGGCCGGCTTCGATCGTGTTGCGGTTGTCGAGGTAGAAGGTCTGGTCGACGTTGAGGTCGAGATTGCGGATCCGCGACGACCAGTCGATGGCGGGGCCGCTGCCGAGGAAGCCGATCCCGTAGTCGTAGGTGCTGTAGGTCAGCGTTACCTTCGAGAAGAGCCGGTTGCCGATGCCCTGATTCCAGCGGAGCGTCGCGGCCTCGTTGCCCCAGCTCGCCGAGAACCGGTCGGCGATCTTGAAGCGGTCCCGCCCGAAATAGCCGGAGAGCATCAGCGCGCCGGTCTGGCCCAGCCGGACGTTGGTCTTGGCGTTCAGGTCGTAGAAGTAGGCGACGCTCCGGTTGAGGTCGGGGTCGCTCGACAGCTTGAGGAAGAGGTCGGCGTAGGTTCGGCGCCCGGCCACCAGGAACGAGCCGACCTTGCCCGGCAGTGGCCCCTCGAAGGTGGCCCGACTCGCGAGCAGACCGATCGTGCCGCTCCCCTCGAACTCGGTGGCGTTGCCTTCCCGCTGCCGGATGTCCAGGACGGACGAGAGCCGGCCCCCGTAGCGCGCCGGTATCGCGCCCTTGTAGAGCTCGACGTGGTCGATGGCCTCCGCGTTGAAGACGGAGAAGAACCCGAACACGTGGGCCGGGTTGTAGATGGTCGACTCGTCGAGGAGGATCAGGTTCTGGTCGGTGCCGCCGCCCCGGACGCTGATCCCGGTGGAGAAGTCGCTCACGGCGGAGACTCCCGGCAGGAGCGTCAGGCTCCGGATCGGATCGGCCTCGCCCAGCACCACGGGTGTCACCTTGATGGTCTCGAGATCGAGCCGGGTGACGCTCATCTCCGGGCTCGCGGGATCGATGTCCGGGGTGTTCTCGGCCCTGCCGGCGACGGTGACCTCCTCGAGCTCGAGCGGCTTGGGGCTGAGCAGCAGGTCGAGCGAAGTGGCCTCGCCGAGCCGGATCGGCGTCGTCAGCGGGGCGTAGCCGACCGCTCTGACCCGGATCTCGTGGGCGCCCGCCGGAAGCACCAGGGCGTAGAAGCCGTCCTGATTCGACTCCACCCGGATGCCCAGGCTGTCGACCGTGATCACGGCCAGGCGGATCACTTCGCGGCTCGACTCGTTGCGGACGTAGCCGCTCAGCCGGAGGGACTCCTGCGCAGCGGCACGCTGCCCGCCCGCGCCGGCGAAGGCGAGGAGGACGGGGAGCCACCGTCGGGCGGAAGCGGGAAGCGAAACGAAGCGGCGAGCCGGCAGTGCGCGAGTCCGATGCGACGAGGGTCCGGAGCATGTCCTGGCCGGGCCGGCGGGGCAAGCCCGGGTGGGCCGGGCTGCCGGTGGTTCCCCGGTCAGAGGAAGGAGACCGCCTCCACCCGCCACCCGGTGCTCCGAGCCTGCGGCCGAGCCGGCCCGCGACTGACGTTAGGCGGGCGCGGAGGCGCGGCGTGGGGCCAGGGCCTCGCGCGGGGCGCGCGGCCGCGCGGCGCGCCCCGCCGAGGGATGAGCCGCGATGGCCGAGCGGTAGTGGCCGAGGAGTCGCTCCACGGTGGGTCCGAACGGCCGGTCGAGCGCCGTGGCGCGACCCGCCCGGCCGAGATGGCGACGAAGCGCGGGGTCGGCGAGGAGGCGATCGAGCCCGTCGGCCAGGGCGCCAGCGTCGCGCGGCTCGACCAGCCAGGCGTTGGCGCCATGTACCCCGAACTCGAGGACGCCGCCCGCTCGGGCGGCGAGTACCGGCAGCCCGCTCGCCATCGCCTCGAGCGTGACGTTGCCGAAGGTCTCCGTGGCCGAGGGCATCACGAAGCAGTCGGCCGAGGCGTAGGCCTCCGCGAGCGCCCGATCGCGCCTCACACCGGTCAGGTGGAGTCGAGGCAGCCCGCGGCGGCGGATCCGGGGCTCGAGTGTGCCGCTCCCGGTCAGGGCGAGATGGGCCGTCGGGTGCCTCGGAGCGATCCGCGCCCAGGCGTCGAGCAGCTCCTCGAGTCCCTTCTCCGGGGCCAGCCGCCCGACGGCCGCGACCAGCAGGTCGTCGGGTCCGAGACCGAGCTGGCGACGATAGCCCTCCGAGCGGCGGCCCGGGTGAAAGGCGATCGGGTCGACGCCGCGTCCCCAGATCCCGGTCGGCCCGACCCGGCGCGCCACCAGACGGCGCCGATACCGCTCGGTGGGCGCGAGCACCACGTGGGCCGCGCGGTAGAACCAGCGGAGATAGCTCCAGCCGGGCGCCGTCGCCCAGCCCAGCCGGTAGCGATCGGCGTAGCGCTCGTAGTCGGTGTGGGCGGAGGCGACGACCGGCACGCCGAGGGTCCGCGCGACCCGCCGTCCGACCGAGCCCATCGCCCACTCGGTCGCCAGGTGGATCACGTCCGGCGCGAACACCTCGAGCTCGCCGGCGATGCCCGGAAACGAGGGCCGCCCCCAGCGCACCTCGGGCGAGAGGAAGAGCGGCTTCCCCGACACGCCATGCACCTCGTCGCGGGGGTGGGCCCCGTCGGGAAGCGGATACCGGGGGGCGTAGACCCACACCTGGTGCCCCGCGGCGAGCAGCGCCTCGACCGTCTTGGTCAGCGTGAGCGAGACGCCGCTCACCATCGGCCAGTAGACTTCCGTGAACAGGGCGATACGCACGCGGGCTCACCGTTAGGGTCGAGCCCAAGGTCGGGGGCGGACGCGTCGATCGCGCCCGGCTCAGGTCAGCGTTGCGTCACAGCCGGGTCGCGGGCCCGCAAAGTCGCTCGGCCGGCGGGCCCTCCGTGGCGTCATCGGGCCGGGGGCACCACCGCCACCGCGCGGAGCGGTCCGCCGGATCCGCCCTCGATCTTCATCGGCAGCGCGAAGATCGTCGCGCCCGTGGCCGGAAGTCGGTCGAGCCCGGTCAGGTTCTCCAGCCCGATCCCCTCCCGTTCCATCAGAATTCGATGCACCATGAAGTCCGGCGACGGGCCATGGTCGATCGACGGCGTGTCGACGCCCAACCCGCCCACGCCGCGCTGCTCGACCAGGATCCGGGCGGCGTCGGCGCCGAAGCCCGGGAAGTGGAGGTGCGAGGCGTCGCCCGGCGTGGCGTCGCCGAAGTAGGCCATCCGGTCGCCCCAGAACTTGTCCCATCCGGTGAGCAGCAGCACGAGCGCCCCCCGCGGGATCGTGCCGTGCTCCCGCTCGAACGCCTCGACGTCCGCCGGCTCGAGCAGCGCGTCCCGGTCGGCGGCCGCCTTGGCGCGGAGGTCGATCACCACCGCCGGCGCGATCAGCTGCTCGAGCGGGATCTGATCCGTGGTGCGCTTCCCCGCGGCGAAATGGATCGGCGCGTCCAGATGGGTCCCACCATGCTCGGGCGCCGAGAAGGCGTAGGACGAGTAGAACCAGCCACCGGGCGTGTCGCCGTAGGCCAGCTGCTCCAGAGCGAAACCGCTCGGCGAGGTGGGCCAGTAGAGCGCGTCGGGCGTGAACGAGTGGGTCAGGTCCACCAGCGTGGCGCCCTCGAGGGAGAAGCCCGGCGCGGCCGGAGGCGCGGCGCAGGCGAGCAGCGAGGCCAGCCCGAGGGTGGCCAACGTGGGAGCGGCGAAGCGCATGCGACTCTCGTGGTGAGGGAGACCCGTCGAAGATAGCCGCTCGCGCGAGGCGAGCCATGCGGATAGGTTCGGGAGCGTTTCGATCACCATCGCATCCGGAGAGCCCCAGTCATGCAGCGCAACGTCTATGTGGCCGGCGTGGGGATGATTCCCTTCGCCAAGCCGGGGAAGAGCGATCCATACGACGCGATGGGCGCCGCCGCCGCCCGCGCCGCCCTCGACGACGCCGGCGTCCTCTATGACCGCGTCGGCCAGTGCTACGTGGGCTACGTTTACGGCGACAGCACCGCCGGGCAGAAGGCCCTCTACCCGCTGGGCCTGACCGGGGTCCCGATCGTCAACGTCAACAACAACTGCTCCACCGGATCGACCGCCCTGTTCCTGGCCCGCCAGGCCGTCGCGGCGGGCGTCGTCGATTGCGCCCTCGCCCTCGGCTTCGAGCAGATGAAGCCCGGTGCGCTGGGATCGGTCTATGCCGACCGGCCGTCGCCGCTCGGCGACTTCGTGCGCGCCCTCGACCAGGTCGAGCCGATCGACGAGCAGGTGCCGCTCACCGCGCAGTTCTTCGCCGGCGCCGGCAAGGAGTACCTCCGCCGTTACGGCATCGACCCCAAGACCTTCGCCCGGATCTCGGTCAAGGCGCGGCGTCACGCGGCCAACAATCCGTTCGCGATCTTCCGCGAGCCGCTCACGCTGGAGGAAGTCCTGGCGTCGCCACCCATCGCCGACCCGCTCACCCGGCTGCAATGCTGCCCGCCGACCTGCGGCGCCGCGGCCGCGGTGGTCTGCTCCGAGGACTTCGCCCGGGCGCACGGGCTGTCAACGGCGGTGCGGATCGCGGCCCAGGCAATGACCACCGATCTGGGCGGCACGTTCGACGACCGCGACCTGATGAAGGTCGTCGGCTACGAGATGGCGCGCGCGGCGGCCGATCGGGTCTACGAAGAGGCCGGCGTCGGTCCCGAGGATCTCGACGTCGTGGAGCTCCACGACTGCTTCACGGCCAACGAGCTGATCTCCTACGAGTCGCTTCGGCTCACCCCTGAGGGCACGGCGGAGCGCTTCATCGTCGAGGGCGACAATACCTACGGCGGCCAGGTCGTGGTCAACCCCTCCGGTGGGCTGCTCTCGAAGGGCCACCCCCTCGGCGCGACCGGCTTGGCCCAATGCACCGAGCTGGTCTGGCAGCTCCGCGGCGCCGCCGGCGACCGGCAAGTCGAAGGCGCGCGGCTTGGCCTGCAGCACAACCTCGGGCTCGGCGGGGCCTGCGTCGTCACCCTCTATCAGGCCGCCTGACGGCCGGAGCCAACCGAGATGGCAAAGCTCACGGGGAAGGTGGCGTTGGTGACCGGATCGGGCCGCGGAATCGGCCGCGCGATCGCCCAGAAGCTCGCCAGCGAGGGGGCCCGGGTGGTGGTGAACGACCTCGACGCCGGACCCGCGGAGGAGACCACCGCGGCCATTCGGCAGGCCGGCGGCGAGGCGGTCGCCTGCCCGGGCAGCGTGACGGTGGACGACTTTCCCGAGCGCTTCGTCGCCACGGCGCTGGATCGCTTCGGCGGGATCGACATTATCGTCAACAACGCCGGCTACACCTGGGACAACGTGATCCAGAAGATGACCGACGAGCAGTGGGACGCGATCCTCGACGTGCACCTCAGGGCGCCGTTTCGGATCCTCCGCGCGGCCAGCGACTTCATCCGGAGCGCCGCCAAGCGCGAAGCCGAAGCCGGCACGCCCGTCCACCGCAAGGTGGTCAACATCTCCTCGGTCTCGGGTCTCTCGGGCAACGCCGGTCAGGCCAACTACTCCTCGGCCAAGGCGGGCGTGGTGGGGCTCACCCGGGCGCTCGCCAAGGAATGGGGTCGCTATCGGGTCAACGTGAACGCGGTCGCGTTCGGCCTGATCGCCACCCGGCTCACCCAGGCTCCCGCCGACGGCACGGCCTCGATCGACGTCGAGGGCCGCAGCATCAAGGTCGGGGTGAATCCCCAGATCTTCGAGGTGATGGAGCAGCTGATCCCGCTTGGCCGCGCGGGCACGCCCGAGGAAGCCGCGGGCGCCGTTTACCTCTTCTGCTGTCCGGAATCTGACTACGTCTCGGGCGAGGTGCTGACCTGCGGGGGCGGCTACAAGATGTAGCCCCAGGGTCACTCTCAGGGGACGGCCCGCGCCATCTTTGCGGGCGTTGATGACGGCTCCGGGAGGACCACATGACGCGCGCACTCGTTTCGGGGATCGGCCTCCTCGCCCTGGCCGGGTGTGGCGCCCCGTTCGGACCCTGCTACAGCGAGCTGGTGATCGTCTCCGTCGACGGAACCGTCGACCGCGGCACCGGTCCGGACGCGAGCGCCGCCGCCGGGCAAGTGGCGCCGGGCAACGTCTCCGACTTTCCGATCCTGCGCGGCTTCTTCATCGACGGCGAGGCGGTCGCAGGCTCCGTGGTCGTCTTCACGGCGACCGGGCTCGGCGCGGGGTTCGTGGCGGTCGGGATTCCGGGGTCGATCGGAGCGGGGCAGCGCGTTCCCCTCTCCGCCTTCCAGGGCGGAGGCTGGGGCACTTTGACGAGCGGCTCGGGCGGTCTGCTCGCCTGGCGGGATGGAGACTTCGAGGCGACCTCGGTCAGCGGGACGCTCACCGTGCTCGAGCGGGAGCCGCTCCGGCTCCGGCTCGATTTCACGGCCGGCGCCGCGTCGGGCCAGAGCCGGACGGTCGACGTCACGGCCAGCTTCCGCTACGAGCGGACTCGCGTCGGCTGCGACTAGACCGACCGCCCACGACGGTCCCACGCAGACCGGGTACGACACGGCCTTCGGCAGCCTGGAGGACTGCCTCTCTAGCTGGACGGCTTCCAGACCTCGCCGCAGATCCGGAGCCAGTTTTCTCCGAGGAAGCCGCGCACGTCCTCGTCCGTATAGCCCCGCTGGAGCATCAGCTCGGCCACCTCGGCCATCTGCTCCGGATGGACGCAGGCGAGCGGATCCCAGACGCCCTTGTCCCGGTCGGGCCACTCGTCCGGGCGGGCGTCGATGAACGCGTCGAGAAAGGCGAGGCCCCCCTCGTCGAGATAGTCGAGCCCGATCCCCACGTGCCGGGCGCCGACCATCTGGGCCACGTGATCGACATGCCTGAAGTAGGTCTCGCTCTCCACACCGCCCAGATAGAACCCGGCGCTGGTGATCCCGATCACCCCGCCGCGCTCCGCGCAGCCCTTGATCTGATCGTCCCGCACGTTGCGGAAGTGGGGATGGACGCTGTGGCAGCCGAGGTGGGAGAAGATCATCGGCACCCCGGACACTTCCATCATGTCGAGCGTGGTCCGATAGCCCGCGTGGGCGCCGTCCACCAGCATCCCGACCCGGTTCATCTCCTGCACGACCTTGACCCCGAACTTGGTGAGCCCGATGTCGATCCGGTCGGCGCCGCCGCCGCCGATCGAGTTGACCAGATTGAAGACCGGATGGCAGAACCGCACCCCGAGCCGGTAGTAGACCTCGATCAGGTCGAGATTCCGCTCCAGGCAGCGGAAGCCCTCGAGATGGATCCCCACGGCCAGCTTGCCCAGGGCCTTGGCCCGGCGCACGTCGTCGACCGTGTCCACCAGGAGGTAGCGATCGTCGCTCAGGATGTGCCGCCTGCACGCCGCGAGACGCTGCATCGCTTCGCCGATGTTGTGACGGTCGCCGGCCGGGTGGACCGAGACGAAGCTGAAGCCCGCGTCGAGCCAGCGCGGGAACATCCGCACGTCGTTCCGGGCCGTCGGCTCGTAGACGAAAACCATGTCCCACATCACGGCGTCCCGCATCAGCCGACGGGCGCGGGCCTGGGGTTCGGGGGGCATCATGACCGGTACTCCGGCGCCTCGCGATCGAGGATCCGCTTGAGTGCCTCGAGGTGCTTCCGCGGCTGATCGATCGCGTCCGGGTTGGTCGCCATGGCCTCCGACATCGCCTTGGCCACCGCCTCGTCGATGTGGCGGAGCGGCTTGCCGGTCGACTGGGCCAGAACCTGCACCATACAGGCACGCTCCAGGAAGTAGAGGTCGTTGAAGGCGTGGTGCACGGTCGGGCCGGTCACGATCACCCCGTGGTGGCCCAGGAAGAGCACGGTCTTCTCGCCCATCGCGGCGGCCATCCGGTCGCCCTCGTCGTTGTCGAGCGCCAGGCCGCCGTACTCGTCGAGGTAGGCGATCCGTCCGTAGAACTGGAGCGCGTTCTGGGAGACCATCTCCAGCCGGCCGCCCTCGATCACCGTGAGGGCGGTGGCGTAGGGCATGTGGGTGTGGAGCACGGCCCGGGCCCGTGGATGGTGGAGGTGGAGCCGCGAGTGGATGAAGAAGGCCGTGTCCTCGACCGGGTGGCTGCCCTCGATGATGGCGCGGTGCTGATCGGCCAGGACCAGGTCGCTCGCCCGGAGCTCCCGCCAGTGGAAGCCCAGCGGATTGACCAGGAAGCGGTCGCCGCTCGGGTCGACCGCGTAGCTGAAGTGGTTGTCGATCCCTTCGTTCAGGCCGAGCCGCTCGGCGAACCGAAGCGCGGCCGTGAGGTTGACCCGCGCTTCCCAGATCGTCTCGTCAGCGGTCACTGCGTTCCCCCCGTCGGTCGTGAGCCGGTGGATTGTGCAAGCGCCGAGAGTTTATCGCGGCTGCCGGCTCTCAGCAATCGTCCGGTCGGCGCTCTTACCGGCTGCGCTCGGCCATCAGGGCGAAGGTGTTGCCCTCGCCGTCCTTGAAGAAGGTCATCCAGAGCTCCATCTGGTCGGTCCGATGGACCACGTGGGGCTGGTCGACGAACTCGACGCCGCGGCCGCTCAGCTGACGGTGGGAGGCCTCGACGTCGTCGACCTTGAAATACAGGATCGACGCCGGGTGGTCGAACTCGGCGCTTTCGGGGCGCGAGAGCATCAGCCGCGTTCCACCCGTCTGGAAGAAGGCCAGGCCGGGTGGGGCCTGGAAGAGCAGGGGAAGGCCCAGGCTGTCCCGATAGAACGCCACCGCCCGGTCCACGTCCTGGACCGCGATCGCGATCTGGCCGATCGACGCGCCGTTGAGGTCGTTGCCGCTCATCGCTCCTCCGCTTTACGGGGCCCGAGGCCCGGGTTAGCGTTGTGCCTGCCGTCGAAACCCGATATTATTTAGCATAGCTAACTAAATACGATGCCTCCCCGGACCCGTCAAGCCCGCCGGGCGCCTCCGGTCGCCCAGGTCGCCACCCGACTGCACTCGGCGGCGATCCACCTGCTCCGTCGGCTCCGGGTCGAGGATCAGGCGAGCGGTCTCACCGCGCCCCGGCTCTCGGCGATGTCGGTGATCGCCTTCGGCGGGCCGGTTACGCTGGGTGATCTGGCCCGGGCGGAGCAGGTGTCCGCACCGACCATGTCGCGGATGGTGTCCGGCTTGCGGCGGCTCGGGCTGGTGGAGGTCACCCGCGACCCGGACGACCGGCGGGTCCAGCGGATCAGGGCGACACCGCGCGGCAAGGCCCTGCTGGAGGCGGGGCGGGGCCGTCGGGTCCGGCGGCTCGCCGCCGACCTCGAGGCGCTCTCCGATCCCGAGTTCGCCGCCCTTGCCAAGGCCCTTCCCATGCTCGAGGCCATCGCTCGCCCGTGACCGACGCGCCAGCCGGCAGCCCGCCCCTGGCCGACCGCCGCGTCGTCTATCTGGCCGTGCTGGTCGCCGCGCTCGGCTACTTCGTCGACATCTACGACCTGATCCTGTTCAGCATCGTCCGGGTCCGGAGCCTCGAGGCCCTCGGCGTCCCGGCCAGCGAGCACGTGCGGGTCGGGGTGAGCCTCCTCAGCTGGCAGATGGCCGGGATGCTGCTCGGCGGGATCATCTGGGGCGTGTTGGGGGACATCCGGGGTCGGCTCTCGGTCCTGTTCGGCTCGATCCTGCTCTATTCGCTGGCCAACCTCGCCAATGCGGCCGTGACCTCGGTGCCGGCCTACGCCTGGCTCCGCTTCATCGCGGGGCTCGGGCTGGCTGGCGAGCTCGGCGCGGGCGTCACCCTGGTGAGCGAGCTGATGCGGCGGGAGACCAGAGGGCTCGGCACCACCATCATCGCGAGCGTGGGAATCTTCGGCGCGGTGGCCGGGGCCCTGGTGGCCGAGCGGTTCGACTGGCGGATGGCCTACGTGGTCGGCGGGGTGCTCGGGCTCTTGCTCCTGGTGCTCCGGGTGAGCGTGCGGGAGTCGCCGATGTTCCAGACGGCCCGGGCGGGCTCGGCCAGGCGGGGCAACTTCTTCGCCCTTTTCCTGCCTTTCAAACGCGGGGTCCGCTATCTGGCGGTGGTGCTGGTCGCGGTGCCGATCTGGTACGTGGTTGGGATCCTGGTCACCTTCTCCCCGGAGTTCGCCCGGGAGATGGGCCTCTCCTTTGCGCCCAGCGCCGGGCGCGCCGTGCTCTGGACCTACGCCGGGCTGGTTTTGGGGGATCTCTCGAGCGGGCTCCTGAGCCAATGGCTCAAGAGTCGCCGCAAGGCGATCGCGATCTTCCTCGGCTTCACGCTGCTGGCCTGCGTGGCCTATTACGCCAGGGTGGTCGATTCGCTGGCCGGGTTTTACGCGCTCTGCGCGGCCCTCGGCTTCGGCTCGGGCTACTGGGCGGTGTTCATCACCACCGCGGCCGAGCAATTCGGCACCAATCTGCGGGCCACGGCCGCCACGACCGCGCCGAACTTCGTGCGAGGGGCCGTCGTTCCCATGACCCTGGCGTTCGAGCACTTCGGCCATCGCCTCGGGCTGGTCGGGGGCGGGATCGTCGTGGGTGTCATCGTCCTGGGGCTGGCGGTGCTCAGCCTGGCGGGCCTGTCGGAGACCTTCGGCAAGGACCTGGACTACCTCGAATCGTGAAGCCGGGCCGACACCCATTGGGGCGGAGCCCCGTACGGAGAGCCATGATGCGTTACATCGCTTCCCTGCTGGTCGCCATCGTTGCCGCCGGGTGCATTGGAGACACGACCGTCCAGGTGGCCGACGGCGTCGCCGGCGCGGTGCAGGGCCAGGTGCTCGACCAGGACGGCACGCCGGTGGTCGGCCCCGGGGTGTCGGTCAACCTGCTGTCGGCGCCGGTCAACAATCAGAGCCGCCTGCTCGGCACGGCGTCGTTCGCGGCCAACGAGCAGGGCCGCTTCGCGGTGGGGTTCGTGGTCGATGAGGAGCCGCAGGACGCGCTCCTCGTGATCTCGATCACCCCGCCTCCGGGGACGGGCTTGAACGGCAAGGACTCGACCGGGATCGTCGTCAAGCTGGAGCGGCGCAACCCGCCGATCGACACCACCTACGTGGAGCTGCGCCTCACCCCCCGGTCGACCGGGCCGGCTCACTAGTCCCGACCCGAGTCGGCGCGAGCCAGTCGCGCCGACCATGCAACCGGCTGCACCACCACCCCCTCCGCACTGATTCTCCGCCTGGCGTTTCGCCAGCGCGAGAAACGCTCTCCTCCCTCGCCAGGCTGCACGGACCGGCCGGCGCCGCGGTGTGAAACCGGGATCCGTCGCCATGCCGGGCCTCCAAGTGCTGCTGACCGTGCAGCCTCGCTCATCGTGACCCGGCTGCCCCCTCGCGGGCATACAACCTGCCTTCTCTTCGGGCTCGCGGAAGTTCGTCAATCGACCGCTGCATCGGGTTGCAGAGGTCACGGGGGGAGAGCATCGATGATGACGAGACGATTGGCCGGGCGACTTGCCGGCGCGATCTGCTGTTCCGGTCTGCTGGCGACCGGCGCATGGGCACAGGCGGAGCAGCGGGCGGCGCCTGTGGTGCCGGAGCAGCCGGCGAGCGAGTCCGCCGTGGCGGCCACCACGATGCGGCACGGGATGTGGCTCAGCGCCGGGCTCGGCGCTGGCGCGGCGAGCCTCCACTGCTCGGTCTGCGACGGCGAGCAGCAGTCGCGGGGCACCTCGGGGTATCTCCGCATCGGCACGACCGTCAACAGCAAGCTGCTGTTGGGCGCCGAGCTCAACGGCTGGATGCGGGGCGCGAGCGGCGATCAGGGCTCGCAGCGGGTGATGGCGCTGACCGGCAACGCCTACTGGTATCCGCATCCGCGGCACGCCTACTACTTCAAGGGCGGCTTCGGGGTCTCGCGCTACCGCAGCTGGACCACCGACGACGAAGACGGCGTCACCGACGCGCTCACCGCCGGCGGCTTCACGGGACAGGTCGGGATCGGCTACGAGGTCCGAGTCAACCCGACGATGTCCATCGTTCCGTACTTCAACCTCATCGGATCGGCGCGGGGCGCGCTCTCGACGGAGCGCGACGACGGCACCCATTTCGACCGCGACCGGCTTCCCACTCGAGCCAATCTGCTCTTCCTGCAGCTCGGGCTCGGGATGACCTGGCACTGATCGAGCTCACGCCTCCATCGAGGAATCGCACCATGAAAGCCACTACCAAGCGCGACCTTCGCGCGGCCGCCGCCTTCCTGCTGCTCCTGGCCGCCGTCGCGGTGCTGCTCGCCTCCTGTGGCGACGGCTCGCTCACCGGGCCGCTCGATCCGAACGCGCCCAAGAGCGTCGCCTTCAACGCCTGGTCGCCCGGACCCAACGACACCTGTCCGCTCGAGATCCATCAGCGCTACTCGACCAAGGGCCCCGACGGCAAGCTCTATCCGACCTGGCATCCGCCGGTGGATCCGGAGACGGGTTGCTCCTTCGGCCACGAGCACGGCCGTGACCCCCACGGGTCCGACCTCTTCGGTCTGGTGGGCGACATCCCGCTCGGGTACGCGAACGAGCAGCTCGACACCTTCGATCCGACCGGGCGTCGGCACGAGGACCACTTCGGCCACAAGTACGAGTGGGAGAACGACGTCGAGATGCGGATCAACGGCGGGGGCGGGGTGCTCTCGGTGAAATGCGACATCATGTACAAGCTCCACCAGGGCACCCACTCGAAGGACGCCTTCACCAACAACCTGCACGAGGTGGTCTACCACGCCAAGTGCAACGACGGCACCGAAGTCCACATGACGATCATGGCGGCGATCGGCCGGGCGGGCGAGTTCACCCGGACTTGCGACGGCGCCCGGATCCAGGCGGGCACCCCGAGCCCGGCCAATTCGCCGAACGGCGGCGGCCAGCGGGTGATTCCGGACATCGTCTGCGTCGAGCGCCACATGCTGGTCTCCGACGGCAACAACTCGGACATCCGCAAGGCGCTCCACGAGAGCTGGCAGCAGTCGCTCACCCTCAAGACCGCCGAAGGCCGGACCATCGCGCACATGGATCCCTACTTCCAGGTCTTCCAGCCGAGCCGGTTCTACGATCCCGCCGCCCCGAACGTGACGGGCCGCCCGGTCGACATGTGCACCGCCGTCGAGGCCAACGGCGATCGCGCCCGCACCACCACCTGCAACCCGGTGACTGCGGGCATGGGCTTCGACGATCCGCGCTCGCCCTTCGACGGCGTGCGGCGGGTGCTCGACATCAACTCGCTCGACTTGGCCAATGAGGACGGTCCGACCGTCTGGTACACGGATCCCTTCGGCCGGGGCGGCCGGACGGAGCCGTTCCCGGGCTCGATCCGCCAGTTCGTGGCCAAGATCAACAACACCGGCTTCGACATGTCGGGGCCGGGCATCGGATCGAACCGCAACTACGGCGGCGCCGGGGTGCACGCGCCCAACTGAATGTCCGTGCTCCGGTCCCCCACCCGAGTGGGACCGGTTCGGCGGAGCCGAGGTCGCACCACCCGATCGATGCCGGGTGGACGCGGTCTCGGCTTCGTCGCGGTTGCGACCTCGTGGACGGGATCGGTACCTTCCGGCCGTCTCCCACCATAGCCGATTCATGATCCGCTCCGTCGCACTCGTCGCCACGGCCGCCCTGACGGCCAACACCCTCCTCGCTCAGGTCCCCCGCCGCGAGCGGGTTCGGTTTCTCGATTCGAGCACGGTGGTGACCGACGATCCACGCCGGATTCCGATGCCCGCCGGCCTCAATCAGGTCGAAGGCTCGATCGTGCTTCGGGGCGGGCGGGTGTTCGACGGCACCGGCGCGGCCGCCCGGGCGGCCACGGTGGTGATCGAGCGGAACCGGATCGCCGCGATCCTCCCGGCGAGCGCCACCAGCGGCTGGCCTCGGGACGCTCGGGTGATCGAGGTCACCGGCAAGACGGTGATGCCGGGGTTGATCGATCTCCACACCCACTTGGACTATTCCGAGCCCGGGATGTCCGAGACCAGGGCCTGGAATACGGCGGACGGCGCGCTCCGGGGAATGGAGCGGCTCCGCTACTCTCTGGAAAGCGGCATCACCTCGATCCGGGACGTCGCCTCGCAGGGC
>JBFXAS010000043.1:0-26742 GCA_050184075.1 Gemmatimonadales bacterium | reverse complement strand
AAAGGCGATGGGTGGCGCAACTTTGCCGCGACGCGGCTCGTTGTGGAAGACATCCGACTCCGCGAGCGGTTGATGTCCCCTCACCCCGGCTCCACCCCACGGCGGCGATCGATCGATCGCCGAGCGTTCCTAAGCTACTCCGCGACGGTGATCGCGGGAGTCGCCTGCTCCTCGGGCTTCTCTCCGGATTCCGGCAAGGCCAGGCTCTCGGCGCGGCCCGGCCTGCCGTCCGGCTCGCTCGAGCTCGGCGTCCACCGCCTCGGACTTGGCGGCGAGCGGGACGGGACCGTCTACGCCCCGCCGGGCTTTCTGCCCGGAGAGGGTATCGGGCTGCTGCTGCTCTTCCACGGGGCGGGCGGGTCGGCGGGGCCGTTCGTCAACGCGATTCGGCCGCTCGCCGACGAGCACGGCCTGCTGGTGCTGGCTCCCGATTCGCGGGCGACCACCTGGGACGTGATCGGTCGCGGCGAGTTCGGGGCCGACGTCGACTTCGTCGACGAGGCCCTCGGGTGGGCCTTCGATCGGGCCACCGTCGATCCGAGCCGCATCTGGGTGGCGGGCTTTTCGGACGGCGGAACCTACGCGCTCTCGCTCGGCCTGATCAACGGCGATCTCTTCCGCAAGGTCGTCGGCCTCTCACCCGGGTACTTCGTGGCCGACGAGCGCACCGGGAAGCCGCCGGTGCTCCTCACCCACGGCGTCAACGACATCATCCTGCCGATCCAGAACGCCAGCCGCGCCATCCGGGCGAGCCTCCAGAGCCTCGGCTACGACGTCACGCTGATCGAGTACGACGCGGGACACCAGCTCACGCAGGAGATGGCCGAGCAGGCGTTCGACTGGCTGACGGCCTGAGCGGCTCGGCTCAGTCGGCTGGAGGGTCGGGCTCGTCGGTGGCGGCGGCTGCGAGGGCCGCGGTCTGCTTGGCCGCCAGGGCGTCCATCTGCCGCTGGCGGAGCTTGGCCCACCCTGGCAGTCGAAGGGCTCCGGCCGCGAACAGGCCCGCCCCGATCGCGCCCATGAAGAAAACCCCCATCAGCTTTCCCGCGTCGGCCGCCTGCCCGGTCAGCGTGAGGCCGAGCAAGACCACGAAGGCGACACCCAACGCCGCGAGCCCGCCTCCGAGCAGACTCCGGGCCTGGCCGTTGGTGGTCCGCATCCGCAAGCGGTGGCCCGTGTGGGTCGGCTCGAGCAGCACCTGGAGGTTGCCGTTGGTCCACTGCCGGAACGAGCCGTCGCTCAGCACGCTGCCGCGGGCGTCGAAGGTGTCGCGGAGCTCGACCACGAGGCGCTCCCACTCCTGCTCCGTCATCCGCCGGCCGAGATCGACCGTGCGGCCGACCCCGATCGGAAAGCCGAGCATTCGGCGGGTGGGCTGCGGCGCGGTGAGGTCGAGCGCCCGGGCGGCCCGGGTGATGTCCACCGCCGCGATTCCGACCTCCCGGCCGATTTCCATGAGCTGGGCGAGGGTCATGCCCTGATCGGTCGGCGCGACGCTCCTGCCGGTCGACCCGGCGTTGGCGGTCTGATCGACGTGAGTCGCCTGCTCGAAGATTCGGGCGACCTCCTCATCTGAATAGCGGCGTTCGGACATGGCCACCTAAGATGGCCCGATCCGGGCGCGTGCGGCAAACCCCGTCGCTTGCCGGGATCAGCCGGTCGCGGCCAACTTGCTGCCCGATGAGCTATCCGATGCTGGAGCTGGGCGGACGCGGCCCTGTGCTCCATTGGTCACCCGCGAACGGCTTTCCGCTCGAGACCTATCGGCCGATCCTGGATCGGCTGGCCTCGCGGTATCGGTCCGTCGCGATTCCGCCTCGCGCCCTCTGGCCCGGTGCGGGCGATCCGCCCGCCCAACCCGGCAGCTGGGCCGACAATGGCTCCGACATCGTCGCCGGCTTGGCCGAGCATGGGATCCACGAGGCCGTCCTGGTGGGTCATTCCTTCGGAGCCGTTGCCTCGCTCGTCGCAGCCGTGCGCCACCGAAGGTCGGTCCGCGCCTTGGTGATGCTGGACCCGACGATCTTCCCACCAGCGCAGATGGACCAGATTCGGCTGGCCAGGGCGGCTGGATGGAATCCACCCCATCCGCTCGCCGGGCGGACCCGGGAGCGCCGCCGCGCCTTCGCGACCCACGAGGAAGCCTTCGAGCTCTGGCGCGGGAAGCCGCTCTTCGCGGACTGGTCGGACGACGCGCTCGGCCGCTACGTCGAGAGCATTCTCCGTCCGGCGGAGGCCGGATTCGAGCTCCGTTGGACGCCGGAATGGGAAGCGTACGATTACGAGTGCTTCTATCCCGACGCCTGGACCGAGGTGGCGGCGCTCGACCCCGAGCTCGCCACGCTGCTCGTCTACGGCGAAGCGTCCGACACCTTCAGCGCGGAGTCAGCGGCGCATTTCCGCCGGGTGGCGCCGAGCGTGACCCTGGTGGCCATGCCGCGCGCCGGTCACCTCTTTCCCCAAGCACGGCCGGCCGAGACCGCGACGATCCTCTCGCGCTGGCTGGCGGAGATCGATCCGGATGACTGAGTCGTGGAGCGCGCCGGGCGGGGTCTACAACGCGGCCGTCGACCTGGTCGATCGGCATGCGCCGGCCGGCCGGGCCGACAAGGTCGCCTTCGTCGACCCGACCCGCGCCCTCACCTATGCCGGGCTGGAGGAGCGCACCAACCGCTTCGGCCGCGCCCTCCTGGCGCTCGGCATCCGGCCCGAGCAGCGCGTGGTGATGATCCTGCTCGACACGGTGGACTTTCCGGTGGCCTTTCTCGGCGCCATCAAGGCCGGCGTCGTGGCCGTGCCCGTCAACACGCTGCTCTCGGCGGAGCAGTGGCACTACATGATCGAGGACAGCCGGGCGGCGGCCGTGGTTGTCTCGGCCGAGCTCTGGGAGCGGGCGGCGCCGGTGGTGGAGCGGGTCCGGGCCCGGCGCGGGCTCGAGGTGATCATCGCCGGCAGGAGCGCGGCGGACGGGCTCGAGCTCGAGGCGCTGCTGGCCCAGGCGGACGCGGAGCCGCATCCGGTCACCACCCACGCCGACGAGGTCGCATTCTGGCTCTACACCTCGGGGTCCACCGGCACGCCGAAAGCCGCGCGCCACGTGCACGGGAGCCCCGCCAACACCGCCGAGTGGTATGGCCGGCGCGTGCTCGGTGTCCGCGAGAGCGACGTGGTCTTCTCGGCCGCGAAGCTCTTCTTCGCGTACGGACTGGGGAACGGGCTCTCGTTCCCGCTCTCGGTCGGCGCGACCGCGATCCTCCTGCCGGAGCGCCCCACACCCGAGAGCGTGCTCGGGACCATCGCGCAGCACCAGCCGACGCTCTTCTTCGGGGTCCCGACCCTCTACGCCGGGCTGCTCGCCGATCCCTCGCTCCGACGGGGCGCCGGCTCGACCCGGCTCCGGGCCTGCGTCTCGGCCGGCGAGGCGCTGCCGGAAGACATCGGCCGGCGCTGGCGGTCACAGGTCGGCGTGGAGATCCTCGACGGGATCGGCTCCACCGAGTTGCTCCACATCTTCATCTCCAACCGGCCGGGGACGGTCCGGGGCGGGTCCTCCGGTCTTCCGGTGCCGGGATACGAGGCGAAGATCGTCGACGAGCGCGGCGAGCCGGTGGCGGCCGGCGAGATCGGCGAGCTGCTGGTGCGCGGTCCCACCGCGGCCGACGGCTACTGGAATCAACGGGACCGCAGCCGGCGGACCTTTGCCGGTGAGTGGACCCACACCGGTGACAAGTACCGGCAGGACTCCGAGGGGTTCTTCTACTACTGCGGCCGAACCGACGACATGTTCAAGGTGAGCGGGATCTGGGTGGCGCCCTTCGAGGTCGAGTCGGCGCTGGTGGCCCACCCGGCGGTGCTCGAGGCCGCGGTGGTCGGCAAGCAGGACGAAGACGGCCTGGTCAAGCCGCGAGCCTTCGTCGTGCTGGCCCGCGGCGTTATCGCGGACGAGCAGCTCTTCGACCAGCTGCGTGCCCACGTGAAGTCGGTGGCCGGGCCGTGGAAGTACCCCCGCTGGATCGACGCCCTTCCCGAGCTGCCCAAGACGGCCACCGGCAAGATCCAGCGCTTCAAGCTCCGGGACTGACGCGCCGCGCTGGCGGAGTCAGGGGGCCGGCCGGATCACCCGGTCGTCCGAGTCGTCGTAGAGCGCCGCCACCAGCGGCGATCGCGCCTGCAGCACCGCGCGCTGGTTGAGATATCCCTTGTCGGTGATCTCGCCCCGATCGATCGACGGCGGATCGGCCAGCAGGATGACCCGCCCACCGTGCATCGACGACCCCGTCGCCTCCCGCTTGAGCTTCGCGAGCCCCGAGGCGACGGCCTGGCGCACCGCCGGGTGGGCGAGCACGGCGTCCGCCGGTTTCCCCTCGTCCATGCCGGAGAGCGCTCGGCACGCGGCCAGGTTGGGGAAGACCAGGAACCCGACCTCGGAGCGGTCGTGCCCGGCCACAGCCAGGTCCTGGGCCACCGGGGCCAGCGCGGCGATCGCCTGGACCCGAAGCATCCCGACGTTCACCCAGGTGCCGGTGTCCAGCTTGAAGTCCTCGGCCACCCGGCCGTCGAAGAGCAGGCCGCGCTCGGGCCGGCTCGGGTCGACGAAGCGCACCGCGTCGCCGATCCGATAGAAGCCGCGCTCGTCGAAGTGGGTGGCCGTGAGATCGTCCCGCCTCCAGTATCCGGGCGTCACGTTGGCTCCGCGCACCCGGACCTCGAGCTTGTCTCCATTGGGTACGAGCCGCAGCTCGGTGCCCGGCACCGGGAGCCCGATCACGCCCGAGCGCTCGGCCTGGAAGTGGCAGTCGGCGGCGAGCGGCGCGGTCTCCGTCGAGCCCCAGGCCGAGGTCACCACCACCGGCTCGCCGACCGTCTCCCGGGCGAGCTCGCGGAGCGCGTCCCACAGATGCGGCGGCAGCGCGGCCGCTGCGTAGAACACGACCTGGAGCCGGGCGAAGAACGAGCGCCTGAGCGCCTCGTCCTCGCGGAGCGCGGCCACCAGCATGTCGTACCCGCGGGGGACGTTGAAGTAGATCGTCGGCGAGACCTCCCGCAGGTTGGCGATGGTCTCCGGGAAGAGCGGGGGCGCCGGCCGGCCGCCGTCGATGTAGAGCGTGCCACCGTGGCGGAGCACCAGGTTGAAGTTGTGATTGGCGCCGAAAGTGTGCGACCAGGGCAGCCAGTCCAGCACCACCGGCGGCTGCCGCTCGACGAACGGCCACACCTGAGCGCGCTGCTGCTGGTTGGCGCAGAGCATCCGCTGGGTGTTGATCACCGCCTTGGGCTCCCCGGTGGAGCCCGAGGTGAACAGCAGCTTGGCGATGGTGTCGGGGCCGATCGAGCGAAAGCGCTCGAACACCTCCGCCCGGTTGCCGCCCTCAATCACCGCCGCGAAAGGGGTGATGCCGTTCCGGTGCTCGCGCGCGGTTCCGGACACGACCTCCGCGGCATGCGCCGTGGGGATCGCGGAGAGTGCGGGCCCGTAGCGGACGTGATCCGCGACGTAGATCAGGCCCGGATCCGTGAGCATGACGATGCGCCGGAGCTTGTGATGATCGGTCGACATCACCGAGTACGCCGGCGAGACCGGCGCGACCGGGATCCCGACGTGCATGGCGGCGAGCGTGAGCAGCGCGTGCTCGACGCTGTTGTCGGAGAGGATCGCGACCGGTCGTTGTGGCCCGAGTCCCCGCGCGAGCAAACCGCCGGCGATCCGCCAGACGGCCTCGTACGCCTCCGCGTAGGTGGGCCCGACCCACCTGCGGTCGGCGCCGCGCTCCAGGAGGAACGGGCGGTCGGGCGCCTCCACGGCCCAGCGCTCGAGCCAGTCACCGACCACCCGGCCGGGATCGCCGAGCGGCTCCGGCGAGCGGAGCGTCATCGAGCCGTCGGGGTCGCGCTCCACGATCACGCGCGGGGGCGCGAAGAGGAGATCGGGATCGCGCACGACGGGCCGAACGGGCTTCGAAGGCGGGGTCGTCACGGGCGGCTCCGGTCATGAGGTGGGCAGAGAGAACATCTCCCGGCGTCCCAGGCTGTCCAGCGCGGCTCGGCGCTTGACGGTCGGGGCCGGGACGTGATAGCCTTATTTCGAACGATCGTTCGAAATCACCCTCCGCGCCAGTCCGGAAGGAATGTCATGGTTGCTCCTCCCGCGGCCGCGCGTCCCCGCAAGGCCACCCGGCTCAAGGCCGCGGCGATCCTCGAGGGCGCGGCCGCGCTGATCGCGGAGAAGGGCTTCGAGGCCACCGCGATTCGCGACGTCGGGCGGCGGCTCGCGGTGAGCCTCGGGGGGATGTACTACCACTTCTCCGGCAAGGACGACCTCCTCTTTCAGATCCAGCATCGGACCTTTCGCGACCTCCTGGCCGAGCAGACCCGGCGCGCGGCGGAGGTGGCGGCCGCTCCGGATCGACTGCGGCGGCTCTTGGTCGGGCACCTCCAGTTCTTCGAGCGGCACCCGAACGAGATGAAGGTGTGCACCTACGAGCTCGAGTCGCTCAGGGGCGACCTCTATCGGAAGGTGCTCGGTGTCCGCCGTCGCTACTACGAGCTGGTCGCCGGGGTCGTGGCGGAGGTGATGGGCGTCACGCCGGGAGGCCAGAGCCGGCACACGACGCTGTTCGTCTTCGGGATGCTCAACTGGTCGCTCACCTGGTACCGACCGGCCAAGGACGGCCCCGTCGAGGCGCTCGCCGAGGAGATGCTCTCGCTGGTGCTGCACGGCGTGGGTCGGTCGAAGGCGGGACGATGAGCGCGGGCCGTCAAGCCGGATCGCCGGCTGCTTCGGGGCTCTCGCTCGACCGGATCGGGCCGTCGCCGAGCGAGGCGCCCACCATCGTGATCGCACTTCGGGCCGAAGACGCGCCGTCCTGGACCGCGATGGCCGACCGGCTCTCCTCCGCCACGCGCTGCGGGGTCGTGGTGGCCGCGATCGCCGCCGTCGCTCCGGACCCTCGGGTCGTCGCCGCGGCGCTCGAGCGGATCGGCTTCGAGCGGGGGCTCCTGGTCGGTGACGATCTCCACGCCGCGAGCGTCGCGGGTCATCTCGGCCGGGTCGCCGACCATCGGGTGCGGGGCGTGGTGCTCCTGCGGCCGCGGCTGTTCGCGAGCGGCTGGGACGCCCGCGAGGCGATCGGCTACGTGCGGGTGCCGATCCAGATCGTTCACGGAGAGGCCGCCCCGGGTGCGGCGGAGCAGGCTGCGGCCGTCCTGGACGAGGCCTACTGCCCGGTGGACGTGAGCGCCGTGGCCGGAGGCGGACCCGACCCCGCGAGGGCTCGGGGGGCGGACACGCTGGCTGCCATCGCGGGCTTCGTGCACACGCTGCTGGACGAGGCCGGCGAGCGCGCCGCGCCGGTGGGAGGGTGAGATGAGTGCCGAGCCCGCGACCCTGACCGGCGCGCCAATCGAGTTCGAGACCCGTCCCGATCGCTATCGCCACTGGAAGATCGAGGTCGAGGAGCCGCTCGCCTTCCTGACCATGAAGGTCGAGGAGAGTGGCGGGCTCTTCCCGGGCTACGATCTCAAGCTCAACTCCTACGACCTTGGCGTGGACATCGAGCTCCACGACGCGCTGCAGCGCCTCCGCTTCGAGCATCCCGGCGTGAAAGCCGTCGTGCTGGGCTCGGCGCTCGAGCGGGTCTTCTGTGCCGGCGCCAACATCAGGATGCTCTCCCAGGCGAGCCATCACCTCAAGGTCAACTTCTGCAAGTTCACCAACGAGACCCGGAACGCCATCGAGGACGCCTCCGAGCACAGCGGGCAGCGGTACCTGGCCGCGGTGGGCGGCAACGCCGCGGGTGGCGGCTACGAGCTCGCGCTCGCGGCCGACTACATCATGCTGGTGGACGACCGGAGCGCCTCGGTGGCGTTTCCCGAGACTCCGCTCCTCGCGGTGCTTCCCGGCACCGGCGGGCTCACCCGGGTGACCGACAAGCGGAAGGTCCGCCGCGACCGGGCCGACGTCTTCGCCACGCTGGAGGAGGGGATCCGGGGCAAGCGAGCCGTCGAGTGGCGGCTGGTGGACGAGACGGTGCCGCGCTCGGCGTGGGAGCAGGCGGTGCGCGAGCGGGCCCTCGAGCTGGCCGCCCGCTCCGATCGTCCGGCCGACGCCAAGGGCGTCGTCCTGGCGCCGCTCGACCGGCGGAGGAGCGGCGACGAGATCGAGTATCGCACCGTGTCGGTGGCGATCGACCGGACGCGGCGGGTGGCCGAGCTGACGGCTCGGGGGCCGAGCCAAACGCCGCCGTCGACCGGGGACGCGGCGGTCGAGCAGGGGGCCGGCTTCTGGCCGCTGCTGCTTGCTCGCGAGCTGGACGACGCGATTCTCCATCTCCGCTTCAACGAGCCGGAGGTGGGGCAGATCGTGATCCGTTCCTCGGGCGACGCGGACCTGGTGACCGCTTACGACGCCCTGCTTGCCTCGGCGCCGGATCACTGGTTTCTCCGTGAGGTCCGGCTCCTGCTCAAGCGGGTCTTCAAGCGCGTCGACCTCACCTCGCGCACGCTGGTCGCGCTGATCGAGCCCGGAAGCTGCTTCGCCGGCTCGCTCCTCGAGCTGGCGCTCGCCGCCGACCGCTCCGTGATGCTCGAGGGCGGGTTCGACGGCGACTCGCGCCAGCCGCCCACGCTCCGCCTGGACGAGCTCAACTTCGGCGCCTACCCGATGAGCAACGGGCTCTCCCGGCTCGCCACCCGGTTTCTCGGCGATGACGACGCCCTGGCGAGCGCCCGCAGGGCGACGGGCCGGTCCCTCGACGCCGAGGCGGCCTCGGCGCTCGGACTGGTCACCTTCGTCTTCGACGAGATCGACTGGGCCGACGAGATCCGGATCATGCTGGAGGAGCGGGCGAGCTTCTCGCCCGACGCGCTGACCGGGATGGAAGCGAATCTCCGCTTCCCGGGCCCGGAGACGATGGAGACCAAGATCTTCGGGCGGCTGACCGCGTGGCAGAACTGGGTCTTCCAGCGTCCGAACGCGGCGGGCGACGAGGGTGCGCTGCGCCGGTACGGCACTGGTGTGGCCCCGAACTTCGATCGGAAACGAGTGTAGCGAGATGACCGACTTCACCAACGTCGACTACGACGGGCTGATTCCCAACAACGTCGGGCTCAACGCCGACGAACGGGTCAAGAAGGCCCTCGAGAAGTGGCATCCGGGATACATCGACTGGTGGAAGGGGATGGGACCGGAGGGCTTCCAGGAGGCGCTGGTCTACCTCCGCACCGCGGTCGGCGTCGGCTCGAACGGCTGGGCCAAGTTCGACTACGTGAAGATGCCCGAGTACAAGTGGGGCATCCTGCTCGCCCCGGAGGTCGAGGGCCGGACGGTTCCGTTCGGCGCCAGCAAGGGCGAGCCGGCCTGGCAGGAGGTGCCCGGCGAGCATCGTGCGATGCTCAGGCGGCTGATCGTGATCCAGGGCGACACCGAGCCCGCCTCGGTCGAGCAGCAGCGGTTCCTGGGTAAGACGGCGCCGTCGCTCTACGACATGCGGAACCTGTTCCAGGTGAACGTCGAGGAGGGCAGGCACCTGTGGGCGATGGTGTACCTGCTCCAGAAGTACTTCGGGAAGGACGGTCGCGAGGAGGCCGAGGAGCTGCTCAAGCGGCGCTCGGGCGATCCGGACACCCCGCGGATGTTGGGCGCCTTCAACGAGGAGACACCCGACTGGCTCTCGTTCTTCCTCTTCACCTTCTTCACCGATCGCGACGGCAAGATGCAGCTCGAGGCGCTGGCGCAGTCGGGGTTCGATCCGCTCTCCCGAACCTGCCGTTTCATGCTGACCGAGGAAGCCCACCACATGTTCGTCGGCGAGACCGGCGTGGGCCGGATCGTGCAGCGCACCTGCGACGCGATGCGCCAGGCCGGGATCGAGGATCCCGCCGAGATCGAGAGGATCCGGGCGCTCGGGGTGATCGACCTCCCGACCATCCAGAAGAAGGCCAACCTGCACTTCTCGCTCACCCTCGATCTGTTCGGGTCGGAGGTGTCCACCAACGCCGCGAACGCCTTCCAGGCCGGCCTCAAGGGTCGCTACCGCGAGGACAAGCTCGAGGACGATCACCGGCTCGAGGGCGACACCTACCCGGTGCTCCGGCCGGCGGAGGGTGGCGTCAAAGCGATGGACGTGCCCGCGCTGTCCGCGCTCAACATGCGGCTCCGCGACGACTACGTGCGGGACTGCCAAAAGGGGATCGATCGCTGGAACCGGACCATTCGTGCAGCGGGCATCGAGTTCGAGCTCGTCCTGCCGCACGTCGCCTTCCACCGTCAGATCGGCGAGTTCAAGGGGGCGCGATACGACCTCGGCGGCACCCCGCTTTCCGAGGAGGCGTGGGCCGCCCGGCGGGACGAGATGCTCCCGGACGGCGACGATCAGGCCTTCATCGAAGCGCTGATGAAGGTGAGCGTCCGCGAGCCCGGCCAGTTCGCCAGCTGGATCGCGCCGCCCCGGGTCGGAATCGACAACAAGCCTGGGGATTTCGAGTACGTGAAGCTGGCCTGAGCCGCCGATGCGATTCGAGGAGCTGGTCGCCGGGCGGGTGATCACCGCGGGCCCGCGGGAAGTGACCGAGCGGGAGATCCTCGAGTTCGCCTCGCGCTACGATCCCCAGCCGTTCCACACCGATCCCGAGTGGGCCCGGACCAGCCGCTGGGGCGGCTTGATCGCGAGCGGCTGGATGACCTGCGCCATCGCGATGGAGCTGGTCGCGCGGAACATCCTGGCCGGCTCGGAGTCGATCGGCTCGCCCGGGGTCGAGGGCGTCGAGTGGCTGGCGCCCGTCCGGCCCGGCGACCGCCTGAGCCTGCGGGTGACCGTGCTCGAGTCGCGGGTCTCGAGCTCGGGCCGGAACGGGGTGGTCCGCTGGCGCTGGGAGCTTGCCAATCAGACCGGCACCATGGTGTTCCGGATGGTCGGCACCAGCCTCTTCGAGCGACCGGCCGCCGGGCGCCCTACTGAGTGATCGCGCCCAGCACCTTCTCCAGCACGACCTGACGTCCCAGGGCCGGCTTGCCCGGCAGGATGTTCCAGCCGTTGAAGACCACCACCAGATCGTGTTCCGGAATGGCGATCGGCATCTGCCCGCCGAATCCCGATCCCGCCCACGCGAGCTTGGTGCTGTCGGCGGCATAGGGCGCGAGCCACCACTTGAGACCGTACTTGATGCCGGCTCCGCGGTTGCCCACGGCGATTGCCGGCGCGACCGACTCGGTGACCCATTCCTGGCTCACGACGCGCTCACCCTGCCAGGTGCCGCCGTCCAGGAACATCTGCCAGATCCGCGCGAGGTCGCGGGCCTGGAGGTAGAGGCCGCCTTCCGTGTCGATCAGGCCCGTCGCGGATCGCTTCCAGTACCAGTCGTCGATGCCGAGCGGCCCGAAGAGGTGGCGGGCGGCGTACTCCTCGATGTCGGTGCCGGTCGCCGCGTAGAAGACCTGCGCCAGTACCGCGGACACGCCGCTCGAGTAGTTGAAGCGGGTGCCGGGCTCCTCGCTCATCGGCCGGTTGATGGTGAACTCGACCCAGTCCGAGCTGGCCTCCAGCTGGACGGCCGTATTGGCGGGGTCGATGTACGGCAGGTTCTCGTTCCAGTCGATCCCGGCGGTCATGGTGAGCAGGTGACGAATCGTCATCCGCCGCTTGCGGTCGTCGACGTTCCTCACCGTGCTCGCGTCGAAGAACTGGAGCACCGGCGTGTCGATGCTCGGAAACTCACCCCGGGTCACGGCAGTGCCGATCACCACCGAGGTCACCGTCTTGGTGACCGACTGGAGCGAGTGCAGCTCGCCCCGGCGGTAGAAGGGATGCCACCAGGCGCTGAAGTAGTTGTAAGGGCTGGTCGGATGGTGCGAGTTGAGCGGCGAAGGCTGCTTGGCCTCGGCGCCGTAGATCGCGTCGTAGTCGTGCTGCCAGGTCTGCTCGTAGGCGATCCGTCCGTTCCGGATCACCAGCATGTAGTCGACGTAGCCGTAGGTGCCCGAGGCGATCTCGGCGTCGAACGCGGCCAGCCTGGCCGAGTCGAGCCCGACCTCGGAGGGGCTCGCGGTGGGCCAGGTCCAGGCGTCGGTGCCGGCGTCGGGCGCGGCGGCCGGAGCCGGCGAGCAGCTGGCGAGGAGGGGAAGCAGCAGGAGCGGTCCAGGCAGACGGGGCATCGATTCGGCCTCTGGCGGTTCGGGGGTCGGGGGCGAAGATGCCGATCGCGGCCTGGTCCGGCAAGGAGTGTTGCGGCAGGGCGGGCCCATTCCAATGTTAGAGGACCGTCGTCCGCTCCACGGAGGCTCCATGGCGCCAATCACCCTTCGGGTCAACGGCCGAAGCCACGCCATCGACGTCCAGCCCGAGATGCCGCTCCTCTGGGCCCTGCGCGACAGCCTCGGCCTCACCGGCACGCGCTATGGCTGCGGGATCGCCCAGTGCGGCGCCTGCACCGTCCATCTCGAGGGGCAGCCGATCCGCTCCTGCGTCACCCCGACGGTGGCGGTGGCGGGCCGCGAGATCACCACGATCGAAGGGCTCTCGCCCGAGGGGACCCACCCGGTGCAGCGCGCCTGGATCGCCGAGGAGGTGCCCCAGTGTGGCTACTGCCAGTCGGGGCAGGTGATGAGCGCCGCGGCGCTGCTGGCCAGGTTCCCGCGCCCGAGCGACGAGCAGATCGACGCGGCGATGGCGGGCAACCTCTGTCGCTGCGGGACCTACGACCGGATCCGCCGGGCGATTCACCGCGCCGCCACGGAGGTGTCCGATGGCTGAGAGCCGCACCCTCGACCGGCGCGATTTCGTCCGCCTCACCGTGATTGCCGGCAGCGGGCTGGTGCTGGGGGGCGCCCATCGACCCGGCGCCGGCACCGAGCCGTTCCCTGCCACCGACTTCGAGCCCAGCCCCTGGCTCAGGATCGCGCCCGACGGGCGGGTCACGATCTGGATGGCCCGGGCCGACATGGGGCAGGGCGTCACCACGGCGCTGCCGATGGTGGTGGCCGACGAGCTGGAGGCCGATTGGGCCAGCGTCACGGTGGTCCGGGCGGAGGCCCATCCCAGCAAGTACGGCCGGCAGATGACGGTCGGCAGCACCAGCGTTAGGCGGGGTGGCTGGAGCCCGCTCCGGCAGGCCGGCGCCGCGGCTCGGGAAATGCTGGTCGCCGCGGCGGCGGCCCGCTTCGGGGTGCCCGCTTCCGCGTGCGAGGCCCGGCAGGGGCGGGTCCATCATCGGGCCTCGGGTCGAAGCGCCAGCTTCGGCGAGCTCGCCGCGGCGGCCTCGGCGCTGCCGGTGCCGGGCACACCCACCCTCAAGCGGCCCGAGCAGTTCCGACTGATCGGCACCCGGGTGCCGCAGCGCGATCTCGCCCTCAAGGTGACCGGCGCGGCCGGCTTCGGGATGGACGTCCGGGTGCCCGGCCTGCTCTACGCCACGGTGGTGCGATGTCCGACCTTCGGCGGGACGGCCCGCCGGGTGGACGATGGCGCCGCGTTGGCGGTGCCGGGTGTGCGGCGGGTGGTCGCGATCTCGAGCGGGATCGCCGTGGTCGCCACGGGCACCTGGGCCGCGTTCGAGGGCGCCAAGGCGCTCCGGGTGGAGTGGGATCGGCAGGGTTTCGCGCTCTCGAGCGCCGAGCTCACCGAGATGCTCGATCGCCGTCTGGCCGCCGAGGGCGCCGTCGCCGCCGAGGAGGGCGACGTCGCCGGGGCGCTCCCGGGCGGTCGCAGGGTCACGGCCGAGTACGACGCGCCCTTCCTGGCCCACGCCACGATGGAGCCGATGAACTGCACGGCCCACGTCCAGCCCGATCGCTGCGAGATCTGGGTTCCGACCCAGAACCCACAGGGCGCTCAGGCCGCAGCCGCGAGGATCACCGGGCTCCCGGCCGACCGGGTCGCTGTCCGGCTGACCTACCTCGGCTGTGGCTGGGGCCGACGGGGTGCGATCGAGTACGTGGAGGACGCGGTCGAAACCTCGAAGGCGGTCGGCGCGCCGGTGCAGCTGGTCTGGACCCGGGAAGAAGACATGCGGCACGACAACTACCGGCCCCGGGCCCGGTGCCGGTTCGAGGGCGCGGTCGATTCGCGGGGGCGGATCGTGGCGCTCACGGCGCGGGTCGCCTCGACGCCGATTGGCGGCCGGAGCGCGGAGGTGGACCGGAACGGGGTGGACGGCATCGCGAACCCGCTCTACCGGATGCCCGCGCTCCGGGTCGAGAGCCATCCGGTGGTCACCAAGGTCCCGATCGGCTACTGGCGCTCGGTCGGGCCGTCGCACAACGCCTTTTTCCTGGAGAGCTTCGTCGACGAACTCGCGCACGCCGCGGGTCGCGATCCGGTGGCGGTGCGCCGCGAGTTGCTGGCGCACGATCCGCGCGCGCTCCGGGTGCTCGATCTCGCGGCCGAGAAGGCGGGGTGGAGCAGCCCGCCGCCGAGTGGCGTCGGTCGGGGCGTCGCGCTGGTCCAGGACAAGGACAGCATCGTCGCCCAGGTGGCGGAGGTCGCCGTCGAGGGCTCGACGATCCGGGTGCGCCGGGTGGTGTGCGCGGCGGACTGCGGGCAGGTGGTCCATCCCGGGATCGTCGAGGCCCAGATGGAGGGATCGGTCGCCGCCGGCCTCGGCGCCGCCCTCGGTGAAGAGATCACGCTCGACAACGGCGGGGCCCGGCAGAGCAACTTCCACGACTATCCGCTGCTCAGGATCTCGGCCGCGCCGCGGGTCGAGGTGCACCTCGTGCCGAGCCACGACGAGCCCGGAAGCGCCGGCGAGCCCGGGCTCCCTCCGATCGCGCCCGCCGTCGCGAACGCGTTCTTTGCGCTCACGGGCACCCGACTCCGCCGGCTCCCGCTCAGGCTCGGGTAACCTCGTTCCGTGTCCGCCGCTGCGACGGGCCCGGCCGAGCTGGCCGGGCCCGTCTCGCTTTGGCCGCTTCGCTGCTTGGCGGCTGGCCGCTGGGCCGCCCGGCCGCTCTGGCTGCAACCCTTGGGCGGCCCCACGGTGTCCCATGGGCATTCCCGAATCGAGGAGTCGAGGTGCGCAAGCTGTGGATCCTGCTCGCGATCGCCGTCACCCCGCCGCTCGAGGCGCAGCTCACCGCCCGGGCCGCGTACGACACGGTCCAACGCCTCCGGGCCGAAGCGGACAGTCTGCTCGCGGCCGGTCGGCCCGGGGCGATGGCCACGCTCGAGCGGGCGCTCCGCTTCCTCGAGCGTCCCGAGGTGGCGGACCTGGCTCAGGGCTGGCCCTACCTGCGGGCGCGGACGCCCAACGTCTGGTGGGACATGGCCGTGGTCGCGACCCTCGAGGGCGACTCGCTCGCCGCGCTCGAGGCGCTGGAACGGGTGCGGTGGACGGGTGGCTCATCGGTCTATCGGGAGTGGCTCCGCACGGACTCGGTGCTCTCGCGCTGGGCGAGCCATCCGCGGGTCCGCGCGATCGATGCCGCGCTCCGGCAGCAGCAGCGGCTCTACGGCGACTCGGCGTTCGTCTCGGAGTATCGCGACACGCTGCCCCGATCGGAGCGGGTGGCAGGCCTCTCGCTGGTCTGGGCCGAGGTGCGCTACGCCTATCCCGATTTCGCCGAGCGGCCCGAGCACGACTGGGACGCCCGGTACCAGCACTACCTGGAGCGGGTGCTGGAGCCGATGGACAGCTACGAGTACTTCCGGACGCTGCAGCGCTTCGTGGCCGAGCTCGGCGACGGTCACACCAACGTCTACTTCCCGCGTCCGCTCCAGCGTCGCTTCGCTCGCCCGCCGATTCGCACCGGGTTGGTCGAGGGCAAGGTCCTGGTGACTTCGATCCGGAGCCCGACGGTGCGGGCGCTCGGTCTCCGCGTCGGTGACGAGATCGTCACGATCGACGGCGAGCCCGTGCGCCGGTACGCCGCCCGTGAGGTCGCGCCGTTCCAATCGTCGGCCACGGAACAGGACCTCGCCCTCCGGACCTACAGCTACCAGCTCTTGCTCGGACCGGCCGACCAGGCGGTCGGACTTGGCGTGGTCCGTGCCGACGGCTCCCGCCGCACGATCGAGCTGGCCCGGACCGGCTACGACGACGTCGAGCCCGGCCCGGCGCCGGTGGTCGACTCGCTGCTGCCGGGCAACGTCGGCTATCTCCGGATTGGCACCTTCGGGATCGACAGCGTGCGCCACTGGGCGCGGGCCGCGCTCGAACGGCTTCGCGGCGCGCGAGCGCTCATCATCGACATTCGTGAGAACGGGGGCGGCAACACCACCCTTGCTCCCCTTGCCGTTCTGGCGCGTCGCCCGATTCCGGCTCCCGGGCAACGGATCCGGAATTACTCGGCGCTCGACCGCGCCCGCGGCTTCGAGCCCCAGCCGACCCATCTCCGGGCCAGCGACACGCCACCCGACCCGACGCTCCGCTTCGACGGTCCGGTGGCTCTCCTGATCGGGCCGGCCACCTTCTCCGCGGCCGAGGACTTCGCGGTGGCGTTCGACGAGATGGAGCGGGGCACCATCGTCGGCGAGCCGTCCGGCGGGAACACCGGCCAACCCTTGAGCTTCGTGCTGCCGGGCGGGGGATTCGGCCGGGTACGCACCAAGCACGACAGCTACGGCGATGGGAGGGAGTTCCTCTTTCGCGGCGTAACCCCGCAACTCGTCGTGCGGCCGACAGTCGCCGGGGTCCGAGCCGGACGCGACGAGGTACTGGAAGCGGCGATCAGGGTGGTCGGGGCGCACTGAGCTGGATCCAGAACCCGGGGATCGGCTGGTGGACGACCGGGGCCGAACCCTGGCTCCGCGTCTCGAGCTCGACGCCGACGACCCGCGGGGTGCGGGCGCCGTCCGCGGGTGGGATCACCATCACTGCGCTTCTCTGGAGCGCCCAGCGGGTGCCGCTTCGCCCATCCGGCAGGTCCGCGGTGCCGCAACGAGCGGCGCCCAGCGCGGCGAGCAACCGCTCGAGCGCGGGTCCGCCTTCGACCCAGCCGCTTGCCAACCCGACAGCCCCGTTTTCGTGCGCGAGCACCGAGTCCGGGTCGGCGGGCGGTGGCCCTGCGCTCGAGAAGAAGAAGACCGCCCCGAGCTCCGGCGATTCGGGGAAGCTCACGAAGGTCCAGCCGCCCAGCCGCGTGACCCGAACGGATCGACCGTCCTGCCTGGCCAGCCGAGCCACCCGCTCGGCCGACGACACCGAGAGCGCCAGGTACGCGCCACCTTCTCCCTGATCGAGCCGCGTCCGATACTCCCGCGCCATCGCGCTGCCCGGCTCCCCGGCGAGGGTCATCAGCTCGATCCCGCGGTGGTCGCGGAGCTTGATGTGTCGGTTCAGGAGCCCGTCAGGATGGAGACGCCCCGCCTTGGCCCGGAAGCCGAGCGGTGCGAAGCGCGCCCAGGCGGAGTCGAGATCGCGCGCAACCAGGATCGCGTGGTCGAGACTCGGCGCTCCGGGCTCGGGCGCGCAGCCGGACTGGCCAGCGGCCCGACCGAACGGCAGCGCCAGCAGGAGGAGCGCATGCGGCCATCGCATGCCTGGAAGCTAAGTGCCGATGAGCATCTGCCGCTCCCGCTCCGCGAAGCGGTCGATTTCGGTGCTGGCTCGTCGCCCGGTCAGGAGCGACACGACCACGCCGGCGAGGAAGGAGAGCGGGATCGAGATCAGGGCCGGGTTCTTGAGCGGGAACCAGGCGCCGTCGCGGCCCAGGACGTCGACCTGGATCGTCGGCGAGAGGTAGATCAGCGCCAGGGCCAGCACCGCCCCCACGATGATGCTGGCCAGCAGGCCCGACGTCGTGGCCCGCCGCCAGAACATGGCCAGCACGAGCGCGGGGAAGTTGGCGCTCGCCGCGATCGCGAACGCCAGCGAGACCATGAAGGCGACGTTCTGGCCCTTGAAGAGGATCCCGAGGGCCACCGCGACGATCCCGAGCAGCACGGTGGCCATGCGCGCCACCCGGAGCTGCTCGTGCGCGCTGGCTTCGCCGCCCCGGAACACGTTGACCCAGAGGTCGTGCGAAAGCGCGGCCGCGCCGGAGAGGGTGAGTCCAGCGACCACGGCGAGGATGGTCGCGAAGGCCACCGCCGCGATGAAACCGAGGAACGGCGTGCCGCCCAGGACCTCGGCCAAGAGCGGCGCGGCCATGTTGCCGCCCGCGTCCACCGCGCGAATCGCCTCGGCGCCGACCAGGACCATCGCCCCGAAGCCGAGCACGAAGGTCAGGAGATAGAAGGCGCCGATCAGGCCCGTCGCGTAGAAGACCGACTTCCGGGCGGCCTCCGCGTCGGGCACCGTGAAGAAGCGCATCAGGATGTGGGGGAGGCCCGCGGTGCCGAACATCAACGCGAGGCCGAGCGACACGGCCTCCATCGGGCTCGAGACCAGCCGCCCCGGGGCCAGGACACCCGCGCCCATCCGGTCGGCCGCCGCGGCGAAGAGCGCGGTCGGATCGAAGCTGAAGCGGGCCAGGACCAGGATCGCGAGCAGGAAGGCGCCGCCCAGGAGGAGCACCGCCTTGACGATCTGGACCCAGGTGGTGGCGATCATTCCCCCCACGAGGACGTAGAGGATCATCACCGCGCCCACGATCACGATGGCCAGCTCGTAGGAGAGCCCGAACATCAGTCGGATCAGGCTGCCGGCGCCGACCATCTGGGCGATCAGGTAGAAGATGACCGTCGACAGCGTGCCGATCGCCGCGGCGATCCGGAGCGGCTTCTGCCGGCGATGCAGCGCCACCACGTCGGCGAAGGTGTAGCGGCCCAGGTTGCGGAGCGGCTCGGCCACGAGAAAGAGCACCACCGGCCAGCCGACCAGCCAGCCGGTGGAGTAGATCAGGCCGTCGAAGCCGGTGGTCGAGACCAGGCCCGCGATCCCGAGGAACGAGGCCGCGCTCATGTAGTCGCCGGCGAGGGCCCAGCCGTTCTGCCCAGCGGTGATCGACCGCCCGGCGGCGTAGAACTGCTCGGTGGTCTTGGTGCGCCGCGCGGCCCAGTAGGTGATGCCCAGGGTGATCGTGATGAAGGCGAAGAAGAACCCGATCGCGACCGGATTCGACTGCCCGATGGCGCTCGACGCGGTCTGAGCGGGGCTCATGAGCGAAGTCCCTCGCGCACCCGGGCGAGCTCCGCGTCGTAGTGTCGGTTGGCCCAGCGGACGTAGCCCCAAGTGAGCAGCCACGCCAGCACGATCACGACCGCGCCCAGCAGGATGCCCAGACTGAGGCCCGGTCGGATCAGCGAGCCCATCAGGGGCTTGTCGAACGCGACCAGGAGGACGAAGCCGAAATAGACCACCACGATCGCCGCCGTGTACCCGAGCGCGACGCGCCAGCGCCGCCGGGCGAGGGCCCGCAGGGAATCGCTCATGACTGTCGAGGTTGAGTGGGTGCTAAGGTTACCGCCCGCCACGACCGATGGCCAGCGCGCTCGCCAGGGAGGACGGCGCCGGCTTACCTTCCCTCGGTCCACGACACGCGCTCGAGGAGCACCGATGCGGCAGTCGCTCGCGCTGGCCATTGCCCTGGTCTCGGGGCCGGCGGCCCTCGCCGCCCAAGCCCCGCCCGGCACCGAGGTCTATCTGGCGCCGCTCACCGCTCGCGGTGGCCGGCCGGTGATCGGGACCGCGGTCAACCTGACCAACCGCGCCGGCTACGACAATCAGCCGTCCTTCACCCCTGACGGTCGGGGCCTCTACTACACGGTGATCGGCGCCGATGGCCACGCCGACGTCCGCCGGATCGATCTCGCCAGCGGGCGGTCGTCGCCCTTCATCACCACCGATCCCGAGAGCGAGTACTCGCCGACGCCGATGCCCGACGGACGCGAGGTGGCCGTGATTCGGGTCGAGGCCGACTCGAGCCAACGGCTCTGGGCCTTTCCGGTGGCGGGTGGCGAGCCGCGGCTCTTGCTCGAGCGCGTCGAGCCGGTCGGTTACCAGGCCTGGCTCGACCGCGGCCGGGTCGGAGTCTTCGTGCTCGGCTCGCCCGCCACCCTGCAGCTCGCGGATCTCCACACCGGCGAGGCGACCATCCTGCTCTCGTCCATCGGGCGGGCGCTTCAGAAGGTGCCGGGCAAGGACCTGCTGAGCGTCACCCACCAGATCGCCGCCGACCGCTGGTACCTGACCCTGGTCGATCCGGAAAGCCGGGCAGTCGACCATCTGATCGCGATGCCGCCCGGCGCGGACTACTATGCCTGGCTGCCGGACGGCTCCGCGCTCACCGCCTCCGGAGCAGCCTTCTATCACTTCCGTCCCGGCCGGGACGCCGAGTGGGTCTCGCTCGGCGCGGTGGCCGGAGTGCGCGGCATCAGTCGGATTGCGGTGAGTCCGAACGGGCGCCAGGTCGCCTTCGTCGGCAACGAGGGAGGGAACTGACCATGCGGAGCGCTGGAGCCGCTGGAGTCGCTGGCGCCGCAGTTGCCGCTGGAGCCGCAGTTGCCGCAGTTGCCGCCGGTGCCGCTGGAGCTGCGGGGGTTGCGGGAGTTGCGGGAGCCGCTGGAGTGGGAGCCGGGGGCGTCGTGTGGCCGGTTGCGGCACCGAGCCTCGCGCCCGCTGCCGACGCTGGAGGGGCACACCGAGGTGGACGCTTGGTCTGGTGGAGCCTGCTCGCCCTGGCCGGGATCTGGCTCGGGGGCTGCGGCGGCGGGTCGTCCGACGATGAGGTGGCGGGAGATACCCTCACCACGCGCGAGCGCCAGGAGGCGATCGGCCGGAGCGGCCTGCCCGGCGCCACCGGCATCAATCGCGCGCTCGAGGTCGCCGACTCGGCCACGGCGCGCCAGGCCGAGCTGGACTCGCTCATTCGCTCACGTTAGGCGCGCCGCGCCGGAGAGGTCCTGCATGACGCGATGCTGCCGCGCGGGCGCCTGTGCCCTCGCGCTCGGTCTGCTCGGGGCGACCGCCGCCCGGGCCCAGCCCGCGACCGCCCCCACGATCCTGCTCCGGAACGCCCGGGTCTTCGACGGGCAGACGATGCACCCGGGATGGTCGGTGCTGGTGCGTGGCGAGCGGATCGCCGAGGTGGGGCCGTCGGTCGCCGCGCCCCGAGGCGCCCGGGTGATCGACTTGACCGGGCTCACCCTGGTGCCTGGGCTGATCGAGGGGCACTCCCACCTGCTGCTCCATCCCTACGACGAGACGCCCTGGGTCGACCAGGTGCTCAGGGAGGCGCTTGCGCTCCGTGTTGCCCGGGCCACGGTCCACGCCCGGGCCACGCTGATGGCGGGCTTCACCACGGTGCGCGATCTCGGCACCGAGGGAGCCGATGACGCCGACGTCGGTCTCAAGCAGGCGATCGATGAGGGCATCATTCCCGGTCCCCGGATGATCGTGACCGACCGGGCGATCGTCGCCACCGGGAGCTACGCGCCCAAGGGCTTCGATCCACGGTGGCGTGTGCCGCAGGGCGCCGAAGAGGCGGACGGATTGGAAGGGGTGATTCGGGTGACCCGGGCGCAGATCGGGCGGGGCGCCGACTGGATCAAGGTGTACGCCGACTATCGCTGGGGAGCCGACGGCGGCGCGGCGGCGACCTTCTCGCTCGAGGAGCTCAGCGCGATCGTCGAGACCGCGAAGAGCAGCGGCCGGCCGGTCGTGGCGCACGCCTCGACGCCCGAGGGGATGCGCCGCGCGGTGCTGGCCGGGGTGGCGACCATCGACCACGGCGACGGCGGCACACCGGAGGTGTTCGGGCTGATGAAGGAGCGGGGCGTGGCCCTCTGCCCGACCCTCGCCGCGGGCGACGCGATCCTCCAGTACGGCGGCTGGCGCCGCGGCGTCGACCCCGAGCCCGAGCGGATCACGGCCAAGCGCGCGAGCTTCCGGGCCGCGCTCGCCGCGGGGGTCACCATCTGCGCCGGCGGCGACGTGGGGGTGTTCCCGCACGGCGACAACGTGCGGGAGCTGGAGATGATGGTAGAATACGGCATGAGTCCCGAGGCCGTGCTGACGACGGCGACCAGCGGCAACGCCGCCGTGTTCCGTCTCACCGACCGGGGCCGAGTCGCGCCGGGCCTGCTCGCCGATCTGGTGGCGGTGGCAGGAGACCCGCTCGCGGACGTCAGCGCCCTCCGCGAGGTCAGGCTGGTGATCAAGGGCGGTGAGGTGGCGCGGGACGAGCTCGCCCATTGATCACCGCATTCTCTTCGAAAGGTCGGCCGATGTCGCCGTTCGTGACCCTCCTGCTCGTCATCCTCGCGCTGCCGTGGACCGTCGCCCGCGCGCAAGATCTGAGCGACGGCCAACGGCGCCAGGTCGACAGCGTGTTCGCGTCGATCGACGGCACCGGCCGCCCCGGCTGCTCGGTCGGGATCGGGCGAAGCGGCAAGCCCGTGTTCCTGAAGGGCTACGGGATGTCGGACCTGCAGCACCGGCTCGCGATCACGCCGGGATCGATCTTCCACGTGGCCTCGGTCTCAAAGCAGTTTGCCGCCTTCGCGGTGGCGCTCCTCGCGGAGGACGGCACGCTCTCGCTCGACGATCCCGTCCAGAAGCACATTCCCGAGGTGCCCGACTACGGAACCCCGGTGACGCTCCGGCACCTGATCTACCACACCAGCGGCATCCGCGACCACTGGGAGCTGCTCGGCCTCGCGGGCTGGCGCTATCCGGTCGACCTCTTCACCCAGCAGGACGTGCTCGACATCGTCTCCCGACAGAAGGCGCTCAACTTCCGCCCCAACGACGAATACCTCTACAGCAACGCCGGCTACGCTCTCCTCGCGATGGTGGTGGAGCGGGTCAGCGGCAAGAGTCTCAAGCAGTTCTCCGAAGAGCGGATCTTCGCGCCGCTCGGGATGAAGGACACCCACGTCCACGACGACCATGCCCACGTCGTGGTCGATCGGACCTCCGCCTATCAGCGCGGCCCGGGCGGCGAGTGGAAGATCAGCATCCCGCAGTTCGACACCCACGGCGCGACCAGCCTCTTCACCACCGCGGCCGATCTGCTCAAGTGGGAGCACAACTTCGTCACCGGCACCGTGGGAAGCCGCGCCCTGCTGACCGAGGCCGAGACCTCGTCCATCCTGAACAACGGCAAGCCCTCGAACTACGGGTTCGGCATCTCGGTCGGGACCTACCGCGGCGCCCGGACCACCGGGCACGGCGGGGCGGACGCCGGCTACCGGGCGGACCTTCTCCGGTTCCCGGACCACAACCTGGACGTCGCGGTGCTCTGCAACTTCGCCGACGCGGTCCCCAGCCGGTTCTCGCGCGCGATCGCCTCGATCGTCCTGGGCGACCAGCTCGCGCCGGAGCCGGTCGCGGAGAAGGCCACCGGCACGGCGACCGAGGCCGACCTCGCGCGCGCAGCCGGGATCTACCGCGACCCCGTGGCCGATCAGGTGACGGTGGTCGAGGTGAAGGACGGCAAGCTGGTGATCGTCAACTTCGGCAACGCGGCGCTGGAGCCGCTCGGGCCGACTCGCTTCACGGCCTTCGGCATCGTGGTCGAGTTCCTTGGCCCCATAGGCCAACCGGCGGAGGCGGTCCGTCTGTCGAGCGGAGGGAGCGTGATCGACTCCCTGGTCCGGGCGCCTCCCTGGAAACCCACGAAAGCCGAGCTCGACGCGATCGTCGGGCAGTACTGGAGCTCGGAGGTCCAGTCCTGGTACCGGATCGAGACCGCCGACTCGGGGCTCGTGCTCAAGCGTCCGAAGAACCCGCCAGCGCCGATGAGACCGGCGTACCAGGACGTGTTCATGGCGGGCCCGGGGACCATCCGAATGGTGCGACAGGGGCGCAAGGTGACCGGATTCCTGATCAGCGGCGGGCGGGTGCGGAACGTCAGCTTCACTCGGGGCGTGCCGGGCTCTTGACGAGCGGAGGCCCCGGCCGCTAGCATGCGCGTTTCGTTTTGCCGCGGGCCTTTCGCCGCCGTTCGAGGAGCGAGCCATCCAACTCAGAGCATTCCGCGCCTGGCGTCCCGATCCCAAGATCGCCGACCGGGTCGCGGCGCCTCCCTACGACGTGGTCGGCAGGGAAGAGGCGCGCCTTCTCGCCGAGGGTAACCCCTTCAGCTTCTTACACGTCGGCCGCTCCGACATCGACTTGCCGGACGAGGTCGATGCCTACGACCCCCGGGTCTACGCGAAGGCCCGCGACCACCTCCAGGCCTTCATGCTGGACGGCACCCTGATCCAGGAGCGGGAGCCGTCGCTCTACCTCTACGAGCTCACGCTCGCGGGCCGGAGTCAGGTTGGGTTGGTCGGCTGCGTCCACGTCGACGACTATGAGCGCGACGTCATCAAGAAGCACGAGAAGACCAGGCCGGACAAAGAGGCGGACCGGACCCGGCATCTGGTGGTCTCCCGCGCCCACGCCGAGCCGGTCTTCCTGACCTATTCGGGCCAGCCGATCGTCGATCGGCTGAACGCCACCGAGATGCGGGCCGCGCCGCTCTACGACTTCGTCTCCGACGACGGGGTGCGCCACCGGGTCTGGCGAGTCCGCCAGCTGGACGAGTATCTCGACGCCTTCCGGCGGATTCCGGAGGCCTACGTGGCCGACGGGCACCACCGCTCGGCGAGCGCCTGGCGAGCCGCCCGCGAGCTCGCGGCCTCCGACCCGGCCGCGGGGTCGGACGCAGAGCACAACTGGTTCCTGGCGGTGCTCTTCCCGGCGAGCCAGCTGCAGATCCTGCCCTACAACCGGGTCGTCGCCGACCTGGGCGGTCGGAGCGCCGCGGCGTTCCGCGCCGAGCTTGAGGCCCTCGGCACCCTGACGCCGACGGACCGGCCGACGCCGGACAAGAGCGGTGTGATCTGCCTCTTTCTCGAGGGCCAGTGGCTCCGACTCGAGCTCGATCCGGCGACCATCAACGCCGCCGATCCGATCAAGTCGCTCGACGCCGAGCTGCTCTCGGACCGGATCCTGGGCCCGCTGCTCGGGATCCAGGACATCCGCACCGACAAGCGGGTAGACTTCGTGGGCGGGATCCGCGGGACGACGGAGCTCGAGCGGCGGGTCCGCTCGGGCGAGGCCGCCGTGGCGTTCTCGCTCTATCCGGTCCAGATCGAGCAGGTGATGAGCGTGGCCGCGGGCGGCGGCGTGATGCCACCGAAGAGCACCTGGTTCGAGCCCAAGCTGAAGAGCGGGCTCTTCGTTCATACCTTTGACTGAAGCGACTGCAGAGCGACCATGTCACGCGTACTGATCGCCGACAAGTTCGAGAAGGTCGGCGTGGATGGCTTGAAGGATCTGGGCTGTGAGGTGCTGGAGCGGCCGGACGTCAAGGCGGACGAGCTGCCGGCCCTGATCGAGGAGCTCGATCCCAAGATCCTGATCGTCCGGAGCAAGAAGGTGAGCGAGGCGGCGCTCTCGGCGGGGTCCCGGCTGTCGCTGGTGATCCGGGCGGGTGCCGGGATCGATACGATCGACGTTTCGGCGGCCTCCAAGCTCGGCATCTTCGTGGCCAACTGCCCGGGCAAGAACGCGGTCGCGGTCGCCGAGCTGGTGATGGGGCTGCTGCTCTCGTGCGATCGGCGGATCCCGGACCAGGTGGCCGAGCTCCGCGCCGGCCGGTGGAACAAGGCCGAGTACACCAAGGCCCGCGGCCTGCACGGGAGGACGCTGGGCATCATCGGTCTCGGCCAGATCGGGCGGGAGGTGGCGCGGCGGGCCCAGGCCTTCGGGATGAAGGTGGCCGCCTGGTCGCGGCAGCTCACCATCGAAGACGCCGAGCGGCTCAACATCGAGTACTGCCAGACGGCGCTCGACGTGGCCCGGATCGCCGACGCCGTGTCGATCAACGTCGCGGCCACCGCCGAGACTCAGAATCTGGTGGGCCGCGAGTTCCTCGCCACGATGAAGCCCGGCGCCTACCTGATCAACACCTCCCGGGGCTCGACCGTCGACGAAGAGGCCCTGCGCGAGGCGATCGCCAGCAAAGGCATCCGGTGCGGCCTCGACGTGTTCCGGAACGAGCCGGGCGCGTCCAAGGGCGCGTTCGACTCGGCCACGGCCAAGCTGCCCGGCGTCTACGGCACCCATCACGTGGGGGCCTCGACCGACCAGGCCCAGGTGGCCATCGCCCACGAGGTGATCCGGATTGTTCAGCACTTCCTGGACAGCGGCTTCGCGCTCCACTGCGTCAACCGCGCCGCCAAGAGCTCGGCGACCCACGTGCTCTCGGTCCGCCATCACAACCGGCCCGGTGTGCTCGCCCACGTCTTCCGGGTGCTCTTCGACGCCCACATCAACGTCGAAGAGGTCGAGAACATCGCCTATCACGGCGCCGAGACCGCGATCGCCAGGATCCACGTGTCCGGTGCGCCGGACACGGGCACCATGGCGGCCATCGGTAACGGCAACGCCAACGTCATCAGCTGCGACATCGCCCCCGTCTGAACCTCCGAGCCGACATGCGCGCGCACAACTTCAACGCCGGCCCCGGCGTGCTCCCCGAATCGGTGGTCAAGCAGCTCCAGCAGGACCTCTGGGACGTCGGCGGGAGCGGGATCGGGATCCTGGAACACAGCCACCGCGGCAAGGTCTTCGACCGGATCATCACCGAGGCCGAAGCCGCCGCGCGGCGCCTCGCCGGCATCCCGGACAACTATCGGGTGCTCTTCATCCAGGGCGGCGCCAGCCAGCAGTTCGCGATGGTGCCGATGAATCTGCTGCCGCCGGGCGGCACGGCCGACTTCCTGGTGACCGGCTCGTGGTCGGAGAAGGCGCTGAAGGAGGCCAAGCGCTTCGGTGCGGCGCACACCGTCGCCACCGGCAAGGCGTCCAACTACGCCGAGCTGCCCGACCCGGCCGGCTTCCAGCACTCGGCCGGGCCGGCGTACCTCCACGTCACCA
>JBFXAS010000042.1:0-26959 GCA_050184075.1 Gemmatimonadales bacterium | reverse complement strand
CGGTAAGAGTCGATCTCGGCGAGATCGTCGAAGTCGCTGCAGGTGAGGGCGGCGCCGGTGGAGAAGGTGCGGGGGCCGGTGATCCGTCCGGCCTCGATCATCTCTCCGATGGCGAAGCTCTGGTCGAGGTCGGCGGAGGGGTCGTGCACGGTGGTGACCCCCCAGGCCAGGTAGCGGGCCGACGAGGGTCTGAGCTCGGCGATCGGTCCGGCGCCGTCTTCCATCAAGTGGTGGGCATGCACGTCGATCAACCCGGGGATGACGGTGGCGCCGCTCGCATCGATGACCCGGTCTACGCCCTCGGTCGAACAGCTCCCTACGCAGGTGAGCCGGTGGTCGCGGACCACGATCGTGCCCTGCTCGATCACCCCGGCGGAGTCCATGGTGACGATCCGTGCTCCGGTGAGCGCGAGGGTGCCGCGCGCGCCGTCGCGGGGCAGCCGGAGCCGGATCGGCATCGTGTCGGTTCGCCCGGTCGAAGGCCGGTGGACCAGCTGGGCCGGCCCGCTCGTAAAGCGAAGCTCGTCCGCGCCCCGCCAGCGCGGGTCGCGCCCGCCTTGCCGGGTCAGCCGCCGCGCCCCGGCGAGATCGATCGTCAGGGAATCGCCGCGCTCGGCGCCGGCGGCGCTCGCGAGGTAGACGTCCTGCCGATGGACCAGCGCGATCCAGCGCCCGTCCGGCGATCGGCGGGCCTCGGCCTGGGCGCCGGCTGGCGCCGCCGCCTCCCATGGGTTGGCGCCCCCGGTGCGCAGGCCGATCAGGGTGTTGCCGCGGCGGCGATAGCTCCACTCGCCATCGCTCGGGTCGCCTTCCCAGAGGGGGCCCGCCCGCCGCACGATCTCCGCCGGGCCCCCGTCCTTCGGGTAGCGCGCCACCTGCCAGCCGTCGCCGATCGAGAGATAGCTGAGCGCCGGATCCCATTGATTGACCAGCAGGGAGCGCCCGTCGGCCGTCCAGCTCGGGCGGAGGTAACGGGCCGAGAGCGAGCTCAGCCGGGTGGCAGGGCCGCCGGCGGTCGGTACGGTGTAGAGGTGCCCTCCGGCCGAGTCGCTCCAGCTCACGAAGGCGACCGTCCGCCCGTCGGGCGAGAGCGCCGGGGTGAGAGCGTGGCCGGGCGGTGGCGCCTCGAGAAGACGCGTCGGCGCGCCGTTGGGGAGGCTCATGCGCCAGAGCTGGGCCGCCGCCTCGAACACGAGGGTCTGTCCGTCCGGGGTGGTGGTGGCGCTCCGGATCGTGCGCGCGTCGAAGCCGCCGTCGTCGATCGTCACCCGGCTCCGGGCCATCTCGGAGAGCACCCGTCGAACCGTGGCCCGAAATGGAATGGTCTCGACCCGCCCGTCGTCGACCCAGACCCGCCTCAGCTTGCCGCCTTGCGAGAGGACCAGCGAGCGGCCGTCGTGCGCCCAGGAGTAGCCGGGAAGCGCCCGATGCTCCCACGAGGGGTGCAGCTCCATCGCGTCGTTGCTGATCGGGTCCATCAGCGCCCGCTCGGCGCCGGTGGTGAGGTCGCGGAGCCAGAGCGCGGTGCGCCCGACGTAGCTGGCGCCCCGAGCGCTGGTGCGGGCGCCGGGGATCTTCCGGGCGAAAGCCAGCCAGCGGCCGTCCGGCGAAACCTCGGGCGCGATCTCGCCGAGCCGAAGCGGGTAGGCCGGCCGGCCACAACACGCCAGGTAGGGCGACGACGACGGGGTGACGTCGTCGATCGCACCGGTCGCGAGGTCGATCCGGCGGAGGTGCCGGTCGGCGCCCGCGAAGAGTGAGCTGTGGAAGTAGACCGTGCGACCGTCCGGCGTCGGTGACGGCCACTGGACTCGGTCCTGGCCCGCCCAGACGCCGGCGCGGGCCGGCACCGACGAGGCCGAAGCCTGGAGCGTGACGACCACCGCGGGGGGAGTCCCGTCCAGAGGGAATCGCCAGATCTCGTCGTTAGTCCGGTAGAACCCCGACGTGGTCTTCATCCGCCTGGTGGCCAGAATGCTCTTACCGTCCAGCATCCAGGCGGGCTCGACCGCGCGCGAGTCACGGTCCAGAAAGACCGGCCGCGGGTCGGACCCGTCGGCGTTCATGACCCAGAGGTTGTCCTGCCCGCCCCGGTCGGAGATGAAGGCGATCAGCCGGCCGTCCGGCGAGATCCGCGGGTGATAGTTGAGGGCGATGCCGCTCTGTTGGGTCAGGCTCACGGCCTCGCCGCCGGCGGCGGGCAGCCGGTAGACGTGGCCGAGCAGGTCGAAGACCAGCCAGGTGCCGTCGGGCGCCTGGTCGACGGACATCCAGGTGCCCTCGTCGGTGGTGAACTCGATCGCGCGAGTGCGGCCGCGGGGGGCCGTTGGGTCCCAGGCCGCGTCCTGGGCGGCGAGGGGGCCTGAGGCAAGCGTGAGCAGCGAGACGACTGCGCAGTGACGAATCATGGCGCTTGTCCGAGTTCGGTTCGAGGCGACGATGGGGGCTCCCGTCAGTATACCGCGCGGTGTGGCGGTGGGCCAAAAAGGCGAAGCGGGCGGGGAGCACGCTCCCCGCCCGCCTCGAGCCACTGACTGCCGGCGATCAGGCGTTCCGATCGAGGCAGGCGATCCCGCTCGCGTAGAGGGGGTTCTGGTTCTCGACGGTCGGAACCGGGAGGTTGACGTCCGGCCCGTAGGTGCCACCCTTGAAGTAACTCCCCGAGGGGAACACGTCCTCGGAGTTCCGGCCGTACTGCCGGACCAGGCGGCGCAGGTCCATCAGCCGGGTGCCGCGGGCGAAGAGCCAGAAGGCCCGCTCGGAGAACATGAGGTCCACCCGAGCCGCGTCCGATCCGGGGTCCGAAAGCGGGGCGAGCCCCGTTACCGTGGCACGCAGGTTGTTGAGCTTATCGAGCCAGGCCTGCGTCGCGCCGGCTTCGAGATCGGCTTCGGCCTCGATCAGGCGGGCCTCGATGCCAAGCCCGTAGGTCGAGGTCGCCGTGTTGGTCTTGTAGATCTGCAAGTCGTACTGCGGTGTAGTGTTGTCGAAGCCCACGTCGCTGCCGTCCCGCTTCCACGGCACCCGCGGATCGGCGAGCGAGGCGTTGATGGCATCGTCGCCCAGGAAGGGCAGGCCGTTGCCGCCGTCGCGGTGGGCCACGGTCCAACGCTCGTTCTGCACGTTGAACACGTAGATGCCGTTCCGCAGGTTGATGGGGGTGTCGGCGTGGAAGAACGGGGCCATCATCGTGGTCGGTACGGTGGCCACCAGCGACGCCGCCGCGCCCAGGTTGCTCCGACTCTTGAGGATCATGCCGCGTGCCTTCATCAGCCGCGCGACGTGATGGTTGAGGCTGCCGCTCCCGCCCGCGCCGGCGAGCGCCCGGTCGAAGTATACGGCCGAGGAATCGACCATCTGGACGTTGGTCAGCTGTTCGCCGGGGATCAGGGTGGCGCCGTCGTAATTGCTGAACGGAATCCCGTTGCAGTAGTTCTGGGCGCTCGTCAGGAAGATGATCCCGATCGCATTGTTGAGCTCGGGAATGCGATCGTCCGTCGCCGCGTCGAAGTCAGGCAGGGCGCTGATCGCACTGATGGCGCGATGGGCCTCCACCCGTCCGTCGTGCAGGTTGCGGAAGGCAAGGGCCAGGGTGCTGTTGTTGAGATCCGAGGCCCGCATGTCGTAGTCGACCCGGGTGCTGAAGGTCCCCGAGTGGCGGAACTCGTCCGCCAGCATGCCGGAAATCAGAACCTGTCCCTCGGTGCCGCCGCCGCCGTCGCCATTGAGGGCCCAGACGAAGGTCTGGACGGCGGCGAGGTAGAGCGCGTTGGCGCCCGCCGCGTTGGCGATCGCTTCTGGGGGCAGGGTGTCACGCTCCTCCACATCGGTGAGGGAGTCGCAGCCGGCGGCCGTGACCGCCAGGCCGGCGAGCAGGAGCGCGCTCCACCGCGTGGTGCGCTGCTTGGTGATCATGGGTATCTCCAGAGTCGGCATCGACTCAGTAGCTCAGGTTGAGGCGAAGGATCAGGGTCCGCACCGGGGGCAGGCTCAGGAAGTCGCGGACGGCGAAGTTGGCCTCGCCCTGCCCGTTGACCTCGGGGTCCGGCCCGGTGTAGCTGGTGAAGAGCGCCAGGTTTCGACCCGCGAAGCTGAGCGACGCCCGAGCCGCGCCGAGCGAGTTAGCCAGGCTTTGCGGGGCGTTGAAGGTGACCGAGAGCTCGCGCCACTTGGCGTAGTCGCCCTTCTCGATGAACCCGAAGTTGGTGTTGTTGGCGCCCTGGAAGCGAAGGGCTTCGATCCGCGCCTGATCAGCGAGCGGGGCATTCTCGTCGTAGAGGGCTGCGCAGTTCTGCGAGCTGCGGCAGCGGAAGTCTTCCTGCAGGTTGTAGAGCCGGAAGCCGCCGCGATAGTCGAGCGTCGACGAGATCGAGACCCGGTTCTTGAAGAGACCGAGGGTCATGGTGATGGCCGCCTCGCGAGTCGCCTGCGAGGGCGCCACGTACTCGAGCGAATCGCCGGTTACCACCTCGTCCCGGCCGATGATGCCGTCGCCATTGGCGTCGCTGTAGGTGTACGGCCGCGCCCAGTAGCCGCCGAGCGGAAGACCCTCACGGTGCTGCTGGGTGGTGCCGTTGGCGTTGATCGGCGGCTGACCGCCCAGGTCGAGCAGCCGGTTGCGGAGCAGGGACCCGGTGACGGTGAAGTCCCAGTTCAGGTTCTCGGTGTTGAGGACCTGCGCGCTGACCACCGCCTCGAGCCCCTGGTTGCGGGTCTTGCCGATATTCCGAAACTGGCCATTCGGGTTGCCGGCGGAGACCGGAGTCGGGACGAAGATCAGGGCGTCCTTGGTCTCCTTGTGGTAGCCGGTCAGCTCGACCGAGACCCGGCTGTCGAAGAGGGTCGCGTCGAAGCCGGCCTCGAACTCGGTGGACCGCTCGGGCTTCAGGGTCGGATCACCGAGGTTGTTGATGACCACGCCCGCATCGGTGATGCCGGCGCCGACGGCGGTGACCAGCGGCGCGAAGATCTCGAGCGCGGTGGTGCCGCCCGGCTGCTGGCCGGCCTGGCCAAAGGAGCCGCGGAGCCGGAGCGAGCTGATCGTGCCCCCTTCGAAGCCCGGGACCAGGTAGCTGACCGAGGCCTTGGGATAGACGATCGTGCGGGACTCGAAGCCGGCGCTCGAGTTCCGGTCGACCCGGACGGCGCCGTTGACGAAGAGCCGGTCGTTGAAGGCGAACTGCTGCTCGACGAAGGCGCCGGCGGTCTTGCTGAAGACGTTGGTCTCGCTGGCGTTCTTGATCGCGCCGGAGGTGACGGTGACCGAGCCCGGGGGCAGCTGCTCGCCGTGGGCGTTGGTGCCGCGGAAGCTGGACTCGGAGTACTGGGCGCCGACCGTGGTCTTGGCCTGGATCGCGTCGGTGAGAGCCCAGGTCGCGGTGGCGCTCGCGTCGGCCGTGTAGGAGTCGATGGTCCGGCGGTTCTCGTCGGCGTAGCCGAGGCGGTAGGTCGAGAAGTTCGGCCCCTCGCCAAAGCGCTGGAACTGCTGGTCCTGCCGCTCGGTCTGGTCCCAGCCCAGCGTGGTGCGGGCGGTGAGCCAGGTGGTCGGGGTGAACTGCGCGTCGCCAGAGGTGGTCAGCCGGCGCACCTGCTGCCGGGTCAACCGACCGAAGACGTCACCCGGCGTGAAGAAGCCCCAGGCGCCGGCCGGCCCGTCGGGCCCGCGGCCGTCCCCGTTAATGCCGCTGGAATGGAGGCCGGTGACGTTGTTGTCGTTCTGCGGCAGCCAGAGATCGCTGGAGACGAAGCCGACCCGGACGCCGGCCCGCGCCTTGGCGGAAACGTTGAAGTCGGTATTGGCCCGGAGGCTCCACTTGCCCAGCGTGTTCGGGTTGAGCTCCTCGGCGCGGAGTGCGGAGCGTCCGGTTTCGGAGAGCACCCGGGTCTGCTCGGCCTCGGGCATGAAGAGCACGCCGCGCTCGCCTTCCCACTCGCCGGTCACGTAGTAGCGGACCTGCTCGGTGCCGCCCGAGACGGCGCCGCCGTACTGCTGGCGATAACCGGCCTGGAGCGGCGACTCCGTCGGGTCGCGGAGCGGATTGAAGGAAGCGATCGAGGCGACGGTGCAGAGGCCACGCGCCTGGTCGTCGAGCCGGCAGCGCGAGCCGTCGGCGGCGCCGCCATAGTAATTGTCGGGGTAGTCGTTCTTGTCGTGGATGACGCCGCCTTCACCCCAGAAGTTCCACTGGGTCCGGCCGGCCACGCCGCGCTTGGTGGTGATCAGCACCACGCCGTTGGAGCCGCCGGTGCCATAGATCACCGAGGCCGAGGGCCCCTTGAGGATCTGGATGTCGGCGATGTCTTCCGGGTTGAGATCGTTGAGCCGCGACGGCGACTGGCCGCCGGTGCCCACGCTGATCGAGCTCGGGCTCGACTCCATCCGGACACCGTCGATCACGAAGAGCGGCTCGTTGGAGAGGGAGACCGAGTTGGAGCCCCGGATCCGGATCCGCTGGCTGCCGCCGGTGGTGCCGGTGGAGGGCAGCACCTGAACGCCGGGCGCGCGGCCGAGGAGGATCTGGCTGAGATCCTTGACCGGAGCGGTCTCGACCAGGGTGTTGACCTGGATCGTGTGCACCGTGTTCCCGCTCTCGAGCTTGCGCTGGTCGCCGGTGGCGGTGGTGGTGATTTCCTCGAGCGTGAACGGAGCCGGATCGAGGGCGAAGTCGACCGTTGCGGTCTGTCCCGCCGCGACGGTCACGCTCGAGCTATTCGATGCGAAGCCCAACCGGGTGACCCGGACCTGGTGCTGGCCGGCCGGCACCGCGCGGAGCGTGAACGCGCCGTCGCGATTGGTGGTGGAGGTGATGTTGGTGCCGACTACGATGAGTCGGGCGGCTTCGAGCGGGCCGCCACCGACACCGGTGCCGGTGACCCGCCCGGTGATGGTGCCCGTTTGGGCCCATGCCGGAGTGGCGAGCACGACGGCGGCGAACACCGCGAGGCCAATGCGGCCGATCGTGCGCTTGGGGGTACCCATAGACGCAAGTCCTCCCGCGAAGGGGGTGGTGAGGGTCCTGCCAGATCTTGAAGGCGTGGCGAGTCGCCACCGATAATTCCCTGGGCGCTGCGGCAGGTGCGCCGAGCGCTGAACTTCAGTAGGACAAGTTGTGCGCCAGGCTGCGCGGACTCGCTCAAGTCGTTGAGAGTGGCATGCTTGCCTGTTTCGCGGGTCCCGACGAGTTACCGGCCACGTGTTCAAACGACACTCTGTTCGAGCCCAGAGCCGTGTCTGATTGACACGCTTTATTTGTATACAAGTCGTTGTATACAATAAGCTTACGATGAAGACACGGACTGGAGCAACGCGGCAGGGACCCGCCGAACTGTGTCGCAACTACTCGTGGCGGAGCGCCTCGACGGGGTCCATCCGCGCCGCCCGATTGGCGGGGTAGAGGCCGAAGCCAAGACCGATCGCGACCGACACCAGCACCGCCAGCACGGCGCTCCACAGCGGCGGGGTCGCCTCGATCGCCAGGGCCACCTTGATCAGCTCGCCCAGACCCAGCCCCGCCAGAATTCCGAACAGGCCACCGACGACCGTCAGCGTCGCCGCCTCCACCAGGAACTGCCAGAGGATCTCGCGCCTGGTGGCCCCGAGGGCTTTGCGGGTGCCGATCTCCCGGGTCCGGCTGGTGACCGACACCATCATGATCGCCATCACGCCGATTCCGCCGACCAGGAGGGCGACCCCCGACAGGGCGACCATGATCAGGAAGAAGGCGCCCGTCAGCTGGCTCATCACTTCGAGGATCTGGTCCTGGGTGAGCAGGTCGAAGTCGTCCGCCATGCCCGGCTTGAGCCCGCGATGACGACGGAGGGCCACGGCGGCGTTGTCCTTGACCACGTCGACGGGTAGCTCGGGGCTGCCGAGGATGATGACGAACTGGTCGAAGGTCCGATCGTAGCGGAAGGCGCCCTTGGCGGTCCGATAAGGGATCACCCCGCCGGTGGAGACCCCTTGCGGGCGGAAGACGTTGTCGGGCGGCTGCCAGATGCCGATCACCTGGACCGCCCGGCTGCCCAGCCGAACGAACTCGCCGACCGGGTCGCGTCGTCCGAAGATGTGGTGGGCGATGTCGGAGGCGAGCACGATGACGGGCGCGCCGGTGCGGACCTCGGAGGGGGCGAAGAAGCGCCCCGAGAGCAGGGTGCCGCCCTGGAGATCCATGAAGCGCGAGTCGGCGCCGAAGACCTCGGTGGTCTGGGTCGCCGCCTCCTCGAACTCGATCCGGGAGAAGAAGCGGACCCAAAGGGCCGCGTGCCGGATGCCCGACGCCCGCGACACCGCCTCGGCGTCCTCCTCGGAGACGATCGGCCGGATCCGGATCTCGGCGGGCAGGTTGTTCGGATCGACCAGGCGCCCGGGGCGGGAGCGCATCGCGTAGATGGTATTGGGGACCGCGGCATTGAGAGCCGCGAAGATCTGGGTCCGGATTCCGCCCACGATCGAGGCCATGGTCATCACGGTGGCCACGCCGATCACGACGCCGAGCACGGTGAGCAGCGACCGGAGCTTCTGGGTCCGGAGCGACTCGAACGCGATCGCGACGCCTTCGTCGAGGTTGCGGATCATGCTAGACGTCGGCGCGGAGGGCGGCGATCGGATCGAGGCTGGCCGCGCGGGCCGCCGGGTAGACCCCGAAGACCACGCCGGTGCCGGCGCCCAGGGTGAGCGAGGCCGCCACCGACCAGGCCGTGACCTTGGCGGGGAGCGGGCTCACCAGGGCGATCAGACCCGCGAAGAGGGCGCCGCCCAGCACGCCGAGGAGGCCGCCTAACGTCGCCAGGATGACCGACTCGACCAGAAACTGGCGCCGGATGTCGCGGGCCCGCGCGCCGAGCGACTTGCGAAGCCCGATCTCGTAGGTCCGCTCGCCCACCGACATCAGCATGATGTTCATGATCACGATGCCGCCGACCAGGATTCCGATCGCCACCACCGCGGGCACCACCGCGAAGAGGACCCGGGTCAGGCTGGTCCAGAAGGCCACCAGCGCGTCGGCCTTGTCGACCGAAAAATCGGATTCCTCCGCTGGTCGGAGCCGATGGGCTACCCGCATCGCCTCCTCGGCACGGCGCATCGCCCCGGGGATCGCCTCCGGGGTGGCCATCTTGACCGAAACCGTGGTGGTGAGCCGGCGCCCGAAGATCGACTCGTAGGTCGGGAGCGGCAGCAGCACGAAGCCGTCGAACGACTGGCCCAGGGTTCGGCCTTTGGGCGCCACGACACCCTTGATACGAATCGGGACCGAGCCGACCCGAAGCTGCTTGCCGATCGCCTGCGCCGCGCCGCCGAAGAGCTCGTCCGCCACGTCGGCGCCGACCACGGCGGCGTAGCGCCGGCCGTCGATGTCGGGCTGGTTGAGTGGCTCGCCGGCGGCGAAGTGGTAGTCCTGCACCGCCTGGTACTCGGGCGAGACCCCGAAGACCGGCACCCCGCTGAGCCGCCGGCCCCGGTGGCTCAGCTCGGCGACCGGGGTGGGCCAGCCCGACTGGAGGGCCACCGCCTCGGCGTCGGGGAGGGCGCGGCGGACCGCTTCGGCGTCCTCGAGGGTGATCCGCGGCCGCCGGTTGATCTTCTTGATCTCCTCGTCGGAGGTGAGGACGAGGGCGATCGGCGCCCGGCGGACCTGAAACGCATTGGTGCCGATCATCGCCCCGGTCAGGTTGTCCCGGACGTACGCGTTCATGCCCTGGATGATCGCCACGACGGCCACCAGGAAGCCGACCGAGACGATGATTCCGAGGAGCGTGAAGAACGAGCGGAGCTTGGCCGAGCGGATCGAGTCGACGGCGAGGCGGATCGCTTCGAGGAGCGGCATCCGCCAAAGATAGACGGAGCGCCGGGCTCCGGGTCACTCCCAGCGGAGCGCTTCTACCGGATCGAGGCGGGCCGCCTTGCTGGCGGGATAGAGGCCGAAGAACACGCCGGTCACCACCGAGGCGGCCAGGGCGGCCACCACGGACCAGATTGGCACGGCGGCCGGGATCGGGGTCAGCCGGTCGACGGCGAACGCGATCCCGCCGCCCAGCGCCATGCCGATGGCGCCGCCCAGCAGGGTGAGGGTGGCGGCCTCGACCAGGAACTGGAACATGATCTCGCGCTTGGTGGCGCCGAGCGCCTTGCGGACCCCGATCTCCCGGGTCCGCTCGGTCACCGAGATCATCATGATCGCGATCACGCCGACGCCGCCCACCAGGAGCCCTACGCTCGAGAGCGCGAGCATCACCAGGAAGAAGCCGCCCGTCACCCGGTTGAACACCTCCAGCAGCTTGTCCTGGGTCACGACGGCGAAGTTGTTGTCCTGCGCCGGGCGGAGGCCCCGCGTGGCGCGCATCGCGGCGATCACCCGGTCCTGGGCGACGAGGGTGGAGACGCTGTCGGCTGGGAGCACCAGGATCGTGAGCCATCCGCGGTCGAAATCGGCCACCTTCGAGAAGGTCGTGTGCGGCAGGATCGCGATCGGGAACTTCGCATCCGAGAAGAGACTCGCGGCCTGCTGGAAGATGCCCACCACGGTGACCGGGACGCCGAAGAGCTTGACCCGCCGTCCGACCGGGTCGAGCCCGGGGAAGAGCTCCTCGCCCAGATAGTCGTTGATCAGCGCCACCGGGGCGCCGGAGAGGAACTCGACCTGGGTGAAGGTGCGGCCGGAAGCGATGGTCCCGCCGCCCACCTGGAGGAGGTTGGGGGTGGCGCCGACGACCTCGACGGAGCTCAGCTTGATCGAGCCGGCGGAGGCCGGTCCGTTGGCGTCCTCCCGCCACCCGACCATCTCGATGCCGGGGAGGCGCGAGAGCATCCGCGCCTCGTCGGTGGTCAGGTAGGGGTTCCGCCGCCAGGGGTTGGCGTCGTCGGAGCCGTCGTCGACCTGCACCCCTCCGCGGAAGAACCGCATCACCATGAAGGCGCGCGGCCCCGCCTGCTCGATCATCGCGGTGACCGAGCGATTGATGCCGGTGATCATCGAGGCCATCCCGATCACCACCATGACGCCGATCGCGACCCCGAGGATGGTGAGCGCCGCGCGGGCCTTGCTCACCCGGATCGACTCGAGCGCGATCCCGACGCCTTCGAGCACCCGCGCGGGGTCGAGCAGACTGATCTTCCGGATCGATTGCTGGCGACGGGCCGACATGCTCACTCCGCGCGCAGGGCGGTGATCGGGTCCAGCTTCGAGGCCCGACTGGCCGGATAGACCCCGGCGACCATCCCGACCGCCACGCCGAGGAAGACCCCGACGCCGACCGACCAGGGCGCCACGGCGGCCGGGAGCGGCGTGGTGGCCTTGACCACGAACGCGAGTCCGATGCCCAACAGGATGCCGATCCCCGCGCCCACGGTCGAGATGGTGGCCGACTCGATGATGAACTGGGCGAGGATGTCACGCCGCTTGGCGCCGAGCGCTTTCCGGATCCCGATCTCCCGGGTTCGCTCGGCCACCGCCATCAGCATGATGTTCATGATCACGATCCCGCCCACTACCAGCGAGATGGCGACCAGGCCGGGCAGGGCGGCGAAGAGCACGGCGGAGATCTTGCGCCAGCCCGAGAGCGCGCCCTCCGCGGTCTGCAGCGCGAAGTTGTTGTTCTCGGTGGGTCGGAGCCGGCGTTTCATCCGCATCAGCTCTTCGGTGCCGGCCAGGGCCTGGGTCATCTCGTCCACGCTGGCCGACTGGACGTGCAGCTCGTCCATGTAGCCGAAGCGGCAAGTGATGCGCTGGGCCGCCGACTGGTAGGGCGCGATGGCAAACTTGTCGAGCGACATCCCGAACAGCGTGCCCTGCTTGGCCACAACCCCGACCACCCGGTAGGGCAGGCTCCCGAAGGTGACCGTCTTGCCGATCGGGTCGATGCCGGGAAAGAGCCCCTCGGCGACTTCGGAGCCCAGCACCGTGACGGCCGCGCCGGCCCGCGCCTCCTGGCTGCTGAACGGGCGGCCTCCCTGAAAGTCGTAGCTCTTGATCTCGAAATAGGACGGATCCGCGGCGATGATCTCGATGTCGCGCGCGGTCTTGCCGTTGGCGATCACCGGGGCGCGCTCGTCGCAGGTGCGGGCGTACAGCGCGGGGGTCGAGAGCCGGGCCTGGACGAACTGGGCCTCGTCGTTGTCGATCCGCGGGCGGCGGAGCCACTCGCGCCAGGTCTCCTCGGTGATGTTGCCCATGTTGATGCCGGGCATCCGGCGGAGCTGGAAGGTGTTGAGCCCGACCAACCGATTGGCGAACTGGTCTTCCATATAGACGTTCATGCCCTGGACGATGGAGACCACCGCGATCAGGAAGGTCACCCCGATCAGCACCCCGACCAGGCTGAAGAAGCTCTTGAGCTTCTGCGACCAGATCGTGGTCAGGGCCATGCGGAAGGCTTCACCGAAAGGCATGTTCAGGCCGCCTGGAACTCGCTCTTGGCCAGGTCGCTCGCCACCTGGCCGTCGCGGAGCGTGATGACCCGGGCGGCGTGCGCCGCGATGTCGGCCTCGTGGGTGACGATGACGATGGTCTGCCCGGCGGCGTGGAGCTGATCGAAGACCCGCATCACGTCCGCGCTGGTGCTGCTGTCGAGGTTGCCCGTGGGCTCGTCGGCCAGGAGGATCGCCGGCTCGTTCACCAGGGCCCGGGCGATCGCGACCCGCTGCCGTTGCCCGCCGGAGAGCTCGTTGGGACGGTGATCCATCCGATTGGCGAGCCCGACCCGCTCGAGCGCGGTCCGGGCCCGATCGCGCCGGAGCTTCCCGCTCACCCCGGCGTAGACCAGCGGCAGCTCGACGTTCTGGAGCGCGCTCGCCCGCGGGAGCAGGTTGAAGGTCTGGAAGACGAAGCCGATTTCTCGGTTCCGCACCCGGGCGAGGGCGTCGTCGGCCATCCGGGAGACTTCCTGGCCCGCGAGCCAGTACTGGCCGGCACTCGGCGTGTCGAGGCAGCCGAGCATGTTCATCAGTGTGGACTTGCCGGAGCCGGAGGGCCCCATGATCGCCACGTACTCGTTGCGCCGGATCTCGAGCGACACACCCCGGAGCGCGTGGACGCGCTCGGCGCCCATCTGATACTCGCGCTCGATCTCGATCAACTGGATGACGAGGGGCTTCATGGCGTCTTGGCCCGGTCGTCCTTGGTCGGCTTGACCCGGGTCGAGTCCTTCATGTCGCGGACCGACTGATAGGGCCCGGCCACGATCGAGTCGCCGACGCTCACGCCCTCGAGCACCTCGAAGTGCTCGTCGCCCGCGATCCCGACCCGGACGGGCTTGAAGCTGGCCACGCCGTTCTGGACGACGAAGACCCCCTCCCGATCGCGGTCCTGGGGCCGGCCGGCCTCCGGCTTGAGCTCGTTGGGCAGGTCTTCGTGTTGCCGGACGGTGAGCGCGATGATCGGGATCGAGAGCGCCTCCCGCCGGGTGTCGGTCACGATCCGGGCGGTCGCCGACAGGTCCGGTCGGATGCCCGCGGGCGGGGCGTCGAGCGTCACCTCCACGTCGAAGTCGACGGCCCGGTCGCTGCTGCTGGCCGAGCTGGCTGCCACGGTGGCCGCATTGGAGATCTTGGTCACCCGGCCCGGGAAGGTGCTGTCGGGGAACGCGTCGATGGAAACCTCGACCGAGTCGCCGAGGTGGACCCGGACGACGTCGGTCTCATCGACTTTGACCTTGGCCAGGATCCGCGAGAGATCGGCGACGGTCATCAGCCGGCCGGTCTCGCGGGAGAAGGTGCCGGGGACCGCCACTTCGCCTTCTTCGACCGGCAGCCGGACGACCCGCCCGGTGATCGGCGAGACGAGCTTGGTCTTGGCCAGCTGATCGCGCGCTTCGGAGAGCGAGCCCCGGGCCTGATCGACCCCGGCCTGCGCCGCCGCGTAGTTGGCGACCGCGACGTCGTACTGCTGCTGCGCCTGCTCGACCTGCTCCTGGGAGACGAGCGCGGCGTTGATCCTCCGCATCTCCACCCAGCGATCGAGCTGGCGCTTGGCCTGGTCGCGATTGGTCTGGGCCTGGATCAGGGAGGCCTGCTGCGAGGCGAGCAGGCCCTCGAGCCGGGTCACCGCCGAGAGGTATTGCGCCGGGTCGATCTGGACCAGGTACTGCCCCTTGGTGACCAGGTCACCCTCCTGCACCGCGATGTCGACGATCCGGCCGGTGATGTCGGCGCTGATGTCGACCTGCGATTCGGCCTCGATCCGCCCGCTCGCGGTGACCGCCGACACCAGGTCACGTCGCTCGACCGTCTCGAGACGAACCTCCTCGGCTCGGCCCGACCGGTTGGCGGCGCCCAATCCGATGATGGTGGCGGTCAGGCCCAGCACCGCAACCACCGCGATTCCGAGTTTCGTGCGTCGTGACATGGTGTCCGTGGCTCTCGATCAGCGAAGTGGGCGGCCCACCGCGAGCTCCAGCGCCGCGATGGCCTTGTGATAGTCGTAGATCGCGTTCACGTAGTCGCCCTCGGCCCGCTGCACCGAGTTCTGCGCGTCGGAGATCTCGAGCGCGCTGCCGCTGCCGAGCCGATAGCGATCCTGGGCCAGCTGGAGCTGGTCCCGCGCGGCCTCGCGATTGGCGCTCTGGACCGCGATCGAGCGATAGGCCGTCTCCAGACCGAGCAGCCGGGACTGCACGTCCGTTCGGAGCTGAAGCTCGCGGGCGCGAACGCCTTCCGTCAGGTCCTCGCGCTGGGCACGGGCCTGGGCGATCTGCAGGTCGCGGTTGAACCGATCGAAGATCGGGAGCGAGATCTGCACCGACGCCTGGAACGGCTGCCGGGTGAACGAGAACGGGAACACGTTGTTGGACGAGCGGACCAGACTGCTCACGCTGTCGGTGAGCGCATCGCCGCCGGCCTGGAGGCCGACGAAGCCGGCGCAGTCGGAGATCACCCCGTTGCCCGGGACGCCGCCGATGCCGCCCCCCGGCAGGCTCTGGATCAGGGAGTTCTGGAAGGTGCAGTTCTGCAACCCGCGCTGCGCCGAGGCGAGCGAAGAGCCCAAGAGCACGTCGGTGTTGGTGAACTCCTGCGTGAAGCCCCGCCAGGCCGCCGAGAAGCTCAGGGTCGGCAGGTAGCGCGACTTCTGTCCCTTCACCGCCCAGGACGCGGACGTCTCGCGCGCCCGGAGGGCTCGGAGCTGCGGGTTCTGCTCGCTCGCCACCATCATCAGCTCTTCCATGGTCCAGGCGGGCTCGGACACAGGGAAGGAATCGGTCAGCGCGACCTCCGCGACGGCCACCGGCACCGAGACGCCCATCCGGCGGAAGAGCTCGAGCTTGGCCTCGTTCTCGGTCTGCTCCGCGCGGATCAGGGCGACCTCCGCCTGTCCGCGCTGAACCTGCGCCTGCTTGACGTCGAGGATCGTGGCCTGGCCCACCTGATAGCGGGCCTGCGCCAGCTGGAGGAAGTCCTCGTTGCGGGCGAGCTGCTGCCGCGCCACGTCGGTCTGGGCCACGGCCTGGAGCCCGGTCAGGTACTGGAACGCGATGTCGTACTGCAGCTGCGCCAGCGCGTTGTTGATGTCTTCGTCGATCGCGCGCTGGTCCGCCTTCTGCTGCCCCGGGGCGCTCAAGGTCGCGCCCGAGAGATCCCAGTTGAGGTTCAGCCCGTAGCCGGAGCTGAGCGAGGGAGACGACTGGTTGAAGAGCGAGCCGCCGAAGGTGGCGCTGCCGGCGCCGGTGTAGCTCAGGCTGCCGCCCACCGAGAGCGACGGCAGGAGCATCGTGCTGTAGGCGTTCCGCACCGCCCAGCGCGCGGCGCCGGCGTTGTTCTGCGCCTGGCGGTAGGCCGGGCTGCTGCGCTGGGCCTGGGTGATCGCCTCGCTGAGAGTCACGGTCACCCGTGGGGTCGGGCGCGCGGGCGGCTGCTGCTGCTGGGCGGAGGCAGTCGACGCCAGGGCCACCGAAAGCCCAGCCAGCGCGACCGCGAACCGGCGAATCATCACACCTGGTCCTTTCGCGGTTGGGACTGTGGAACGGCCGTTCTTACGCCCGAATCCATGCCGAAGTTTCACCTTGAGACGAGGAATATCTAAAGCGTTGCCACGATACAGTTTATCGAACATAGCCACTTTCCTTGGCGGGAGGAACTGCGAGCGCCACTGGCGGACTTCGTGCCGGCCCGTCAGCTTGCCGCTCAAGGGGCTGAATTCAAAGCACTTAGGGAATGAGGCCCCGATGGGGGTGGGAACGGGCTTCCCATTTCCGGGCGGAGTCGATCCCGATGCCGGGATCAGGGCTCACCCGGCCCGTCCGAGTTCCTCGACCAGCGCGTGCAGCGTTGCCTCGTAAATCTCGCGCCCGACCTTGCCGCTGGGCGGGTTGGCGCCCGAGATCCTTCGGAGGTCCACCAGCTCCGGGTGAAGGTGGAGCAGGAGGGCCGCTTCGAGGTCGCGGACGTCGCGCTCGAGCTCCCGGTGCCTGGCGGCGGCCACCGCCATCACATCGAACAGTCGGACGGTGCCGGTCGTTCGGATGGTGCTCAGGGCCTCGAGGTGGGCGTCGGTGGCATGGGCGGTCAGGATGGTCACGTCGAGCACCTTTGCTCCCGTTTCCCAAGACTCGATAAGTTCGTTCATGACTCGGTGGAGGCTCTTGCGTGAGAGGCTCGCGGCGCCCGGGCAGGACTCCTCACGGCTGGAATGGACCCCCACCGGGATGATCGGGGAGCGGGCGATTCCGGTGGCCGCGGAGAGCTCGTCGGTGAGCCGCTCGAGCACCAGGGTGTCGTACCCCAGGGGCAGGTGGCGGCCCCGGTGGGTGAGCGTGCCCACGGGGATCAGCAAGCGGGGGCAGCCGGCCAGGATGGTCGCGGCCTCGTGCGGTCGGAGCTCGCCCAGCCGGATCGGATTCGACACGTGACCTCCCGTCGCTGGTGGATCGCGACACTCGCGCTCGCGCAGCTGGCCCTGGCCGAGTGGTTCCGATCGCCGGGCCTCCTGCTGGCGGCCGTGACGATCGTGCTGACCCTCGCGAGCGCGGTGCTGCTCGCGCGGGGCCGCTGGGGCGAGCGGCTCCTCGCCCTGCTGCTGCTGGCCCAGGCCGTGATCGTCGGGCTGGGTCAGCACTCGCTCCGTCAGGTCCAGACGAGCTGGCCGACGCTCCGGGAGCGGCGGATCGTCCGGGCGGCGGAGCGCTGGGAGCGCGATCTCCAGGGGGCCCGGGTGCTGGTCGAGTCCCTGGCCGAGCGTGCCAGCGAGGCGGCGGACCGCGATCAGACCCAGGAGCGAGCCTTCGACCGGCTGGCCCGACTGGTCGGGCCCGAGCAGCTCGAGGTTGGCGTCGCGATCCTCGAGGCCGACGGCACGCCCTTCTCCTGGGCCGGCCGGCACCGGCTTCCCCCGGAGATCGAAGGCGACTCGATCGATTTCCGGGCGACCCCATACTACGCGATCATCGAATCGCGGCGCCACCTCGCCAACAGTCGCACCGTGGTGACCTCGGCCCTGCTGGCGGCCGACTCGAGCGTCCCGGATCAGGCCCGCAGCCTGGCCCGGCGGTTCGAGGAGGCGAACGGCGTGGGGCTGGTGATCCTCCCGCCCGGGGTCGCGCCGGACACCTCGGACGTGTTCGACTACGTCGAGCCGACCACGGCGGGCCCGCGGCTGCTCTTCAGCGTCCAGCTCACCCCGCCGAGTCAGTCCGCGGCCTTCCTCGCGGTCGAGGCGAGGTTGATTCGCCGGTTGGTCGGGCTCGGGTTGGCGATCTGGGTGGTGGCTCTGATGGTGGCGCCGGCGGGGTGGCCCCGTCTGGTGCTCGCCGCGTTGCCGGTGGCGGCGACGCTTCGAGCGCCGCTCGGCGAGGCGCTCGGAGCGCCGACGCTGTTTTCGCCGATGACCTTCTTCCAGCCGCTGCTGGGCCCGGTGTCCCGCGCGGCCGGACCGCTCGCGCTGGTGGGTGGGCTGGTGCTCACCCTCGGGCTGGTTTGGCACGACCGTCGCCGGACCTCGGGCTGGTGGGGCGCTCCGATCGCGTTCGTGCTGGTGCTGGGCGCTCCGTTTCTGGTGAGCCGGATCGGTCGCGGGATCCAGGTGCCGGCCGAGGGTGTCTCGGCGCCGCTCTGGCTGATCTGGCAGCTGGCGGTCTTCGCCGCGGCCGCCGCGCTGCTGGTGATTGCGGCGAGCCTGTTGCCCGCGCCCAAGGGGAAGGGCCGGGTCTGGACCGCCGTCGCCGGGGCCGCGATCGGGGTCGTGACCGCGGTGGTCGGGGTGCTGATCTGGAACGCGCGACACGGATGGCCGGACTGGTATCCGGTGCTCTGGTCGATCGCCCTCGGGCTGGTGATCTGGCCCGGCCGCCGCCGCGCGATGCTGGCCGGGCTCGCGGTCGCCACGGGCGCGGCGGCGGCGCTGATGACCTGGGGCGCCGAGGTCGAGAGCCGGGTGGCCGCGGCGCGGGCCGACCTGGCGACGTTAGGCGACCGGGCCGACCCGATCGCGGTGCCGCTGCTGGACGAGTTCATCGATCAGGCCGAGCTCGGCGCGGTGCCCCGCACGGCCTCGGAGCTGTTCGCGCTCTGGCGAGCCGCGCCGCTCAGCCGCCAGGGCTTCCCGGCCGCGCTCGCGCTGTGGGGCCCGGACGGCTCGCCGCTCGCGGCCCTCCGACTCGACGAGGTGGATCTTCCCGACAGCCTGGTCGCGCGCCAGGTGGCCGAGCTCGCGCCGGAGCAGGCGCGGCGGATCGAGCCGCTGCAGCGGATCCCCTCCGTCCACTACCTCGCCGTCGTCCGGCTGGATCGGACCACGGTGTTGAGCATCGGGCTCGGTCCGCGCTCGAGTCTGGTCGCCCGGGCGCGGCTCGGGCGCCTGCTCGAGCCGACCGGCCGGGAGCGGCCGCTCTACCGGCTGTCGCTCGCGCCCACCTTCTCGCTCCGGCCGCCGCAGGACGGCGTGGCGCTCTTCCGGCGGGAGGGGTGGACCGCCCGGGGCGAGCGCACGGTGGCCATGGGGGACGGCGCCCGGGACGTGTTCGCGGTGGTCGAGCTGGGGAGCGCCTTCGGACTATTGGTTCGGGGGGCGCTCCTGGTGGTGCTCGACGCCGCGCTCCTCTTCGGCCTGGGGCTGGTGGCGAGCTGGCTCTGGCACGGCGTGATCGAGCGGCCGGCCTGGCTGCCCGAGCGGCGCGCGTTCCGAACCCGGATCGCCTGGGCCCTGGCGCTCTTCTTCGTGGTGCCCGCGGTGGGCTTCGCGCTGGCCAACATTCTGGAAATCGCGCGGGACGGACAGTCGCGTCGCGACCTGATGATCCTGCAGACCCTCCGGGACGCGGCGCCCACGGCCAATCTGCCCGGGCTCCGGCAGGGCGTGCCGTACGACCGGGTGCTCGAGGAGCTGGCCGAGCGGGTGGACGCGAATCTGGTGCTCTATCAGGACGGGCGGCTCCGGGCCTCGAACGGCTCCGGCGTCTTCGAGGACTTCGGCGCGATCGATCCCCTGGTCGATCCTCGGGTGTTCCATCGGATCGCGATCCACGGCGAGCCGACGGCGGTGGCCGCGGGACCGTCGGCGGCGCTGCCGACCCGGCTCGGGGTCCGCTCGGTGCAGCTCCTGACCGGGGACGAGGCGATGCTGGCGTCGCCGCAGTCCTCGGCGGACGCGACCATCACCACGCAGCAGCTGGATCTCGCGTACGCGATGCTGCTCGCCGTAGTGGGCGGGCTCTTCGCCGCGCTTTTCGGCGCGCAGCTCTCGGCCCGCGCGCTTTCCCGGCCGGCGGCCGATCTCCGTGACGCGGCCCTCGCCTTCGGCCGGGGCGAGGCGCTGCCGCGCCCGAACGGCCGGCCACCGGCCGAGTTCGAGCCGGTCTTCGCGGCGCTCGAGAAGATGGCCAGCGACGTCCGCCGGACGCAGGAGGCGCAGGAGCAGGCCGCCCGGGTGCTGGCCTGGGGCGAGATGGCCAACCAGATCGCCCACGAGATCAAGAATCCGCTCACGCCGATGCGGCTCGGGATCCAGCATCTCCAGCGGGTCCAGCGGGACGGCCGAGCGCCGATCGGTCCCACCCTCGAGGAGACCTCGCGCCGGATCCTGGGCGAGATCGATCGGCTCGACACCATCGCGCGCGCGTTCAGCCGCTTTGCCGCGCCGGCGGACGGTCGGCCGGCGCCGGTGGCCGTGGCCCTCGCGCCGCTCGCGCGGGAGGTGGCCGCCCTCTACGGTCTCACCGGCACCGGTGGCGTGCGGGTCGACGCCCGGGAAGACGTGCCGGTGCTGGCCCACGACGACGAGGTCAAGGAAGCGCTGATCAACCTGCTCGAGAACTCGCGCAACGCGGGGGCCGAGCACACGGTGATCCGGATCCGCGGCGCCGAGCTCGCGGTCGAGGACGACGGCGAGGGGATTCCCGCCGAGTGGCTGCCGCGGATCTTCGAGCCGCGCTTCTCGACCACGACCAGCGGATCGGGTCTCGGTCTGGCCATCGTGAAGCGGCTGGTGGAGGGATGGGGCGCGTCGATCGAGGTGCGGAGCGAGCGGGGCCGGGGCACCGTGGTGACAATCGTCTTCCGGCCGAGCGAGGGGGAGGCGCCAACGCCGCCGGGGTGATCCGCCCGGTCGTCGGCCGCGCGGACCGGGAGCAGTCCCCGGCCGGCCCGGAGGGAGGTCAGCCGACTGCCTCCTGTGGCCTGAGCCAACGCGCCAGCACCCGCGCCAGCACCTCCTGCTGGACCGGCTTGCTGACGTAGTCGTTCATTCCGCAGGCCAGGCAGCGGTCCCGGTCGGTCGCCATGGCGCTGGCCGTCATCGCGACGATCGGAATGCCCTGGTATGCTGCGCCCGACGACCGAATGGCGCGGGTGGCGTCATAGCCGTCCATCTCCGGCATCTGACAGTCCATCAGCACCAGGTCGTAGGCCTGGTGGCCGAGCGCCGCCACGGCCTGCGCGCCGTCGGCCGCGATGTCGACCGTGAGCCCGAGCTTCTCCAGCATCCACCGCGCGATCCGCTGGTTGGCGGGATAGTCCTCGGCCAGGAGCACCCGACCCGCGAGCCGGGCCGGGGCCGCGGCGGCGTTGGCGCCCGCCGTGCTCGCGTCGTCGGCGGGGACCGGGACGGGGAGGATCACGGTGAAGGCGCTTCCGGAGCCGAGCTCGCTCTCGACCTCGATCCGGCCGCCCATCAGCTCGACCAGCTGCCGGCTGATCGCGAGGCCGAGCCCGGTGCCGCCGTACTTCCGGGTGGTCGAGGCGTCGGCCTGGGTGAACTTGTCGAAAATCGCCGCGAGCTTGTCTTCCGGGATTCCCGTGCCCGAGTCCTTCACCGTGCAACGGACGATCGGGGTGCCGGTGTCGCTCACCCCCGCGCTGCCGACGTGCAGCATCACGTAGCCATGCTCGGTGAACTTGATCGCGTTGTCGGTCAGGTTGGTCAGCACCTGGCGAAGCCGTCCGGGGTCGCCGACCACCTGCGTCGGGGTGTCGTCGGCGATTCGGAGTCCGAGCCGGACTCGTTTGAGATCGGCTTTCGGGGTCAGCATCGCCACGACGTTGCGCACGGTCTCGTGGAGGTCGAACGGGATCGCCTCGACTCTGAGCTTGCCCGCCTCGAGCTTGGAGAAGTCGAGAATGTCGTTGATGATCTTGAGCAGGTCGCGCCCGGAGCGGACGATCGTGTCCGCGAGGCTCGCCTGGCTCGGGTCGAGGCCGCTCTCCAGCAGCATCGCCGCCGTCCCGAGCACGGCATTCATCGGGGTCCTGATCTCGTGGCTCATGTTGGCCAGGAACTCGCTCTTCACCTGCGCGGCGCGGTAGGCGGAGTCGCGCGCCAGACGGAGCTCGGCGGTCCGCTCTTCGATCGAGGACTCCAGGCTCTTGTTGATGCTCACGAGCTCGGTCCGGAGCTGGTCGGAGCGAATGTGGGAGGCGCACGAGCTCAGGACGATCGAGACCAGCTTCTGGCACCCGTCCGGGATGAAGGGCGTTCGCGCCGGCATCATGCCCAGGAACATGCCGAGCGGCCCGGCCCGGGTGGCCAGGACGTGGAGCATCACGCTGCCGGGTCCGGTGCGAGCGGGCACGATGATCGGGTGATAGCGCTGCAGCGCCCAGGCGAACACCCCGTCTTCGATCTGGCGGTCCAGCTCGTCCGAGAGCGCCGTCGAGTCGCCGTCGGCGCTGCTCCACGCGAGCGGAAAGTCCATCGACGCCGTGTCGAGCAGGAAGAACGCCGAGGCCTCGAACGGGCAGACCCGCGAGAGGACCTGGCCGTTTTCCTGGAGCATCCCGGCGATCGTCTCGGGCTCGGCCCCCGGACGCCCGACCCCCACCGCCGCGACGTGATCGAGCGCCTCGATCAGCCAGCGGTTCATCTCCCGGGCGGCGACGGCCTCGGCCTCGGCGGAGCCGCGCGCGTTGCTGAGGGCGTCCTGCAGCGTCATGCAGGCGGCCCCATGATCGCCTCGATGGCGTGACCGAACTGGCTCTCCACCTGCCGGAGGATGCCCGGCAGCTGCGTCTCCGAGATCCCGATCACGTCCCAGACCCCCCGCTCGAAGGGTGGGACCAGGCGCTCGCCGCTGGTGCCCAGGGCCAGCGCGTTGGCCAGGATGTCGGCCAGATGCACCGTGGCGGCCTCGACCGGATAGCGGTGAGCGAGCCGCGGCGCGTGGTGCCAGGCCACCGTCTCCACCAACATGGCCGGCAGCCGCCAGCGCTCGAGCAGCACCGCGCCGACCGCGCCGTGGTGGAAGCCGAGCATCTCCTGCTCGACCTCGACGAGGAGTCGGCCCGACTTCCGCGCGGCGTGGTGGGCCTCGCCGGCTTCCTCGGGCAGCTTGGTGTAGATGAGTGGGCGGCCGATGTCGTGGAGCAGGCCGGCCACGAAGAACCGCTCGATGTTGGCCTCGCGCCGTCGCGACGCGATCAGCCGGGCGGCCAGCCCGCACGCCACGCTGTGCCGCCAGAAGGAATCCATGTCGGCGAGATCCGCCGGCACGTGCTGGAAGAGCCGAAGGAACGCCGTCCCGATCGCCAGGTCGCGGAGCTGCACCATCCCCACAATGCTGATCGCCTGGGTGACGGTGTCGATCCGCGACGGAAAGCCGTAGATCGGGCTGTTCACCAAGCGCAGCAGCCGGGCGGTCAGTCCGGGATCCTCGGCGATCACCCGCCCGACGTCGGCCGCGGAGGACAGAGGGTGGTCGATCACCTCGGCCAGACGGTGGTACATCGTCTGGACCGTGCCGATGTCGACGGTCCCGCGAATCAGGTCTTCCGGGCGACGGAGGCTCATCTAAGGTCTCTGGCGTCGGGCTTGCCGTTGGAGGCAATAGGCGTAGAGCTGCTCGATCACGGGATCGCCCCGGTTGCAGAGCTGAAACCGCGGGTCCAGCAACGTCGCGGCCGCCGACAGCGCGGCGGGGTCGAGCACCGAGCCCTCGTCGACCGGGGGCTCGTCTCCCTGGATGTCGGCCTCCAGGATGCCCCACATCTGGCAGTAGCGGAGGTGCTTGTCGGTCAGCTTGGTTCCGGCCGGCAGCAGAAGGCGACCCAATCCGTCCACGACGTCGCCTGCCAACACCATGTCAGACTTGAGGTTATCCGTACTGACTCTCATCCGCTCGCTCGTGGTCTGGGCGAGTCTTGGGTATCGGCCTCGCGGAAGAAGGACTTGAGCCGAGGCCGCTTCGGTCGATGATATGGAGCATGGCGGAGCGGTTTGAACGGGCCTACTATCGGCTCGAATACCCCCTCACGGCCCGGCCGACCCTGCGAATCGGCGACCGGTCGTTCGAAGTCCTCGATCTCTGCGAGGAGGGCGTCCGCTTTCTGCTCCGCCCGGGCGATCGCTTCGCGGTCGGGTACCGCTTCGAAGGGGCGGTCCGGTTGCTTTCCGGGGAGGTCGTGCCGGTGGAGGGGAGGGTGCTCCGGGTGATCGGCCCGCAGGCCGCGGCGAAGCTGCTTCGGGGGGTCTCGTTCGGGGCGATGCTCAAGGAGCAGCGGTTAATCCAGCAGCGCTTCCTGACCCGGCGCTGAAGTCCCGCTGTCAAGCACCGAGACGGTCGGCCGAGGGCCTGCACCGTCTTGCGTGCGGATCGGTCAACTGTCCAGGTCTGCCCGTCGCGAGGTCGGTTGCATCACCCCCCGTCAAACCTGGTCGGAACCGGGCCCGCCTTATGCCCGAAAGCGGGGTGGTCACCTCCTTCCACGGCAAAGCAAGGCGGGCCTGTGAACGTCGACCCGATTCCGCAAAACCTCATCGCGGTGCACGATCTTCTCTCGGAAGCCTTCACCTTGGCCAACGAGGACGGCACTCGATTCACCTGGGGCGTGGCGATCTTTCCCCGAACCGGTCGGTTCGACGCGCCGGTGTTCGGAGTCGTCACCTGTGGAGGTGAGTCCACAACGCTGACGTACAGACTCTTGCAGTCGCTGATGGAGCTTCCGGTCTACGTGAGCGGTCGGGTACCCGCCACGATTCGAGACGGCATGGCGTTCGGCCCCCGTCGATCCTCGCCCCCGCCGGCCCTGATGGATCAGCCGGTTTTACACATCCTGCTCACCTGCTGCATCGGTGTGACCAGGGACGATCTCGATCGAACCATGCCGCTCGAGTCCACGGTCTTCGCCGGCGACCTCAAGGCCCCGATCATCCTGTTGACGGACGGCCGCCCGGACGGTTGGCCCCGGTAGCACCGCAGCACCCGGCCCCGGGACTCGACCCCGGGGCCGGCCGCCCCGTTGCTCAGCCGTCGAGCCCCGCCAGAGCCAGCGCGATCAAGAGCGCCCACTGTGGTCCGCGATAGCCCGCGGCCCCATCGTCGTACCACTCCCCTGGGGAGTGAGCGCCGTCGCCCGCGCCGCCGCCGTCGATGGTGATGGCGGGCACCCCGAGACTCATCGCGATGTTGGCGTCGGTGCTCGACGCGCTGGTCTCCGGCGCGGGCAGGCCGAGCGCGCGGGCCGCGGCCTGCGCGGCGCGGACGATCGTGGCGGTGTCCGAGGGCGCGGCCGCGGGCCGCTTGCCGATGTCCAGCACGGCCGCCTCGAGCGCTTCCTGCGATGCCGGCCAGCGACGCCGCTCGGCCTTGACGGCCTCCTGGACGGCCCGCCGAAAGGCGTCGTCCAGCTTGGCCAGCTCGGTCGGCGACTCGGAACGGAGATCCACCTGCATCGTCGCCGTCGAGGTGATCGAGTTGACCGAGACGCCGCCCTCGACGATTCCGACGTTGAAGACCGTCTTGGGGCTGTCGGGCACCTCGAGGTCGGCGATCGCCGCGATCGCCCGGCCCATCGCGTGCATCGGGTTGGGCATCCCGAAGGCGCCGTAGCTGTGCCCGCCGGGGCCGCTGAAGGTGACCTTGTAGCGGTGGCTGCCGACCGCTCTGCTGGTGAGACCGAGCCCGGTGCCGTCGATCGAGATGAAGGCGTCGATCGGGCCGGCGGAGCGCGCCTCGAAGAGATGGCGCACGCCGCGGAGGTTGCCGGGACCCTCTTCGCCCACGGTGCCGACGAGGAGCAGCTCACCCTGGGTCGCCACGCCCGATCGTGAGAGCACCCGCGCCACGGCCAACAGCACCGCCAGGCCCCGGCAGTCGTCCCCGATCCCGGGCCCCGAGAGCCGGGTGCCCTCGACCGTGACCGACACGTCCGTGCCCTCGGGGAACACCGTGTCGAGATGGGCCGAGAGGACGATCCGGGGTCCGGTGCCGGATCCTTTGCGGAGCGCGATCACGTTGCCGACGGCGTCGACCGTGATCTCGCGATAGCCCAACCCGCGGAGCCGGCGCTCGAGCTCCTGACCGCGAGCCGCCTCGCCGAACGGCGGGGCCGGGATCTCGCAGATGGTGCGCTGTTGCTCCAGCGTCCAGGCGTTCTCGGTCTCGAGGGTGGCGAGCATCGTCTGCACGGCGGGATGCTCGGCCGGGGCGCGCTGCGCGGCGAGCGCGGCCGGCAGGGCCGCGACCAGGCCGCTGGCCAGGACCGACCGGGCGAGCCGACGGACGGTCGAGCGGCTCATGCGGCCCGCCGCCGTCGGACGGCCCGGGCCCGGGGCGCGCGCTTGGTGGCCCGGGCGGGGCGCCGCTTGGGTCGGACGCTGCCGATCGCCTGGATCTCGAGCGCGACGTCGTAGTGGAGCCCCGGGGAGGGCACGATGGCGCGGGCTGGTCGGTGGGTGCCCATGATCCGGGCGTAGGTGGCGTTGACCGCGGGCCACGAGTCCATCGAGCTGACGTACACCGTCACCTGGATCACCCGGTCGAGCCCGCTGCCCCCGGTCTCCAGCACCCGGCGCACGTTGTCGAGCGCCAGCTCGGTCTGGGCTTCGACCGAGCCGGGCACGATCGTGCCGGTGGCGAGGTCCATCGGTAGCTGGCCGGAGACGTACACCAGTCCGTCGTGGACGATGCCCTGCGAATAATGACCGGCTGGTTGCTTGGTGCCGCGGATCTGGATCGATCGAATCGGTGGCATGGTGGCTCGTCGTGGGAGGTGAGGAGAGAGCCAAATGTCGACTCTCTCCGCGGTCGCGGGCAACCGGGCTCAGCCGGCCGCGGCGATCGGGCGGGTGGCGGCCTTCAGGGTGGCTGCCAGCTCCACGGCACGCTCGAGCGCGCCCGGTCGGCCGTCGGCAAGCCGGCGGATCAGGGCGGAGCCGGCGATCACGCCCGCCGCGCCGGCGGCGAGGGCGGCCCGCACCTGATCGGGCCGACCGATGCCGAACCCGACGATCGGAGGAGGAGCGCCCAACGCTCGGAGCCGGGCCACCCGCTCGGCCAGTCGTTCCGCCTCCCGCCGATCGTCGCCGGTCACGCCCCGGCGGGCGGCGAGATACGTGTACCCGCGGCCTCGCGCGGCGATCGCGGCCAGACGAGCGTCGTCGGCGTTGGGCGGCGCGACCAGCACCGGCGCCACGCCATGAGCGGACGCCGCCCGCTCGAACGGCGCCGCCTCGGCGAGTGGCGCGTCGGCCACCAGCACCGAGTCGACCCCGGCGGCGGCGGCCGCCCGATAGAAACGCTCCAGGCCGGGTCGGATCACCAGGTTGGC
>JBFXAS010000041.1:0-27250 GCA_050184075.1 Gemmatimonadales bacterium | reverse complement strand
ATGTTCGCCGAGAAACAAAGTAAAGCGTCCTTGTCATACTGACAAGGACGCTTTACATGGCATTGTGACACCCTGGTTGTGCGGCCCGTGTTTCGGTCGTGGAGCAGGATGGCCGGTCGCAACGACGGCACCGGAGTTTGCCTCGCAACTACCTCAGATCTGGCTTGGATCCACGTCGACCAATCGATCGATCGACGCCGCATCCGAGCTCGGGACCACCAATGTCCGGTGGGTGATCTTGACTCCGAACTTGAGCTGCTTCCGCAGCCACGCCTCGACCGATTCCCCGCCCTCGGCGTCGAAGGCGGCGACATCGTGCATTACCACCCCCCGAGCCGTTCGCTCGTGATAGCGCCCCACCCAGACCTGGCCGGCATTGCCCTTCACCAGCACGGTGACGCCGTGCAGCTCCTCGTGGCCGGGATGAAAGACGTGTCCCATGGCGCTCAGCGGGGGGCGCCGCAGTGTTCTTCGAAGGCGCGCTTCAAATCGCCCGCGATCGCGTCCGGCCCGCGGCCTTCGATCTGGTGGCGATGGAGGAAGTACACCACCTCCCCGTCTCGAAGCAGCGCCACGGAGGGCGAGCTGGGCTGGTAATCCGCGAAGTAGCTTCGCGCCCGGGCCGTCGCGTCGAGGTCCTGGCCGGCGAAGACGCTGTACACCGCGCTTGGCCGCACGCCATGACCCAGCGCCATCGCGAGGCCCGGCCGCGCCGCGCCGGCCGCGCATCCGCAGACCGAGTTGACGAACACGAGCTGCACGCCGTCCGGATCGCCCAACACCGCGTCCACGTCGGCGACCGTCTTGAGCTCCTTCACCCCGATTCGGGTGAGCTCGGCCCGCATCGGGGCCACCAGTCTCTCATCGTATGGCATTGACCGCTCTCCCGCGGCGGGACGTCCGCCGCCGTTCCTATTGGTGGTCGGGGGACGCCTCGCTCCCAGCGGAGCGGAGCGCCTCCCTCATCGTGTGCCAGGCGAGCGTCGCGCACTTGACCCGGATCGGGAAGGCCGACACGCCACTGAACGCGCTCAGGCAACCGAGCTGCTTTCGAACCGCGGTCCGCGCTTCCTCGTCGGCGGGGGCACTGCCCGTCACCACCTGATGGAACCGCTGGAACAGCTGCTCCGCCTCTTCGACCCGCTTGCCGCGAATCACGGTCGTCATCATCGACGCGGAGGCCTTCGAGATGGCGCAGCCCTGACCCGTGAAGCCGACGTCGGTCACCACCCCGTTCTCGACCTTCACCCCGACGGTGAACGCGTCGCCGCAGAGCGGGTTCTTTCCCTCGGCGGTTCCCGAGGGGGCGCCCAGGGCGCGGAAGTTCCGCGGTGATCGGTTGTGATCGAGGATCAGCGACTGGTAGAGGTCGTCGAGCTCACTCATACGCCGAAGACCGACTGGGCGCGCTTCACCCCACGAACCAGCGCGTCGACGTCGGCGCTCGTGTTGTAGGGGGCGAAGGACGCCCGCACCATCGCCGGCACGCCGAACCGCTTCATCAGCGGCTGGGCGCAGTGATGACCGGCGCGAACCGCCACTCCCTCCGCGTCGAGGGCCGTGCCGACGTCGTGCGGGTGGACCCCCTCTACCGTGAACGCCAATACCGCGACCCGCCGCTCGCTCTGACCGAAGCAGCGGACCCCGGCCACCTCCGAGAGCTTGGCCACCGCCTCGGCGAGGAGCCCGTCCTCGTAGGCGAGCCCGGCCACCCGGTCCCAGCCATCGAGGTACTCGATGGCCGCGCCCAGGCCGATCACCTCCGCGATCGCCGGCGTGCCCGCCTCGAAGCGGGCCGGCGGCGGCGCGTAAGTCGAGCGCTCGATCTCGACCGACGCGATCATCCCACCGCCACCCTGCCACGGCGGCATTCCCTGCAGCAACTCCCGCCTGGCCCAGAGGACCCCGACGCCCGTGGGCCCGAAGGTCTTGTGGCCGCTGAACACGTAAGCGTCGCAGTCCAGGCCACCCACGTCGACCACCAGATGCGGCGCGCCCTGGGCGCCGTCGACCACCACCAGGCCTCCGACCCGGTGGGCGATCGCGGCGATCCGCGCGATCGGGAGGATGGTGCCCACCACGTTCGACGCGTGCGCGACCGCCACGACCTTGGTTCGCTCGGAGCACAGCCGCTCGAGCGCCTCGAGATCCAGCTCGCCAGCGTCGGTCACCGGAATCCGGCGGACCCGGGCCCCGGCCGCCTCGGCGACCATCTGCCAGGGCACGATGTTGGAGTGGTGCTCCAGCTCCGACACCAGGATCTCGTCGCCGGCCGCGAGCCGGGGGCGAGCCAGGCTCTGCGCCAGGAGATTCAGAGACGCCGTGGTGCCGGCGCTGAAGACGATCTCGTCGGCTCCGTCCGCGTTGATCCAGCCGGCGACCCGGTCCCGGACGGCCTCATAGGCGGACGTCGCTTCCTGACTGGCCGTGTGCACCCCGCGGGCGACGTTGGCGCAGTACTCGTCGAAGTACCGCCCCATCGCCGCGCCGACGGCCTTCGGCTTGAGCGCGGTCGCCGCGTTGTCGAGATAGGCGATCGGATGCCCGCGGACCACCCGCTCCAGCATCGGGAAGTCCCGCCGAACGGCGGCCACGTCCCAACCGGTCGCTGCCACCGACGACGACCCCATCCGCTACGCCTCCTCGCCGTGCACCGCGGCCAGCCGCTCATGCACGACCTGCTCGAGCGCCGTCCGGACCGGCGCCGACGCCACCTCGTGCAGCACCTCGGCGGCAAACGCGTAGGTCAGGAGCCGGCGGGCGTCGGCTCGGGGAATCCCACGGCTCTGGAGATAGAAGAAGGCCGCTTCGTCGATCTGCCCGACCGCTGCCCCGTGGGTGCACTTCACGTCGTCCGCGAAGATCTCGAGCTGCGGCTTGGTGTCGACGGAGGCCTGGTCCGAGAGCAGGAGCGCCCGGTTGGTCTGCTTGGCGTCGGTCTTCTGGGCCTCGGGCTGCACGAAGATCTTCCCGTTGAAGACCCCGTGGGCCCGGTCGTCCAGCACCCCCTTGTACACCTCCCAGCTCCGGCAGTCCGGCTGGTCGTGGAAGATCGCCGTGTGGTTGTCGAGCAGCTGCTTGCCGCGCCCCACGTACAGGCCGTAGAGCAGCGACTCGGCGTTCGGCTCGTTGAGCCGCGCATGCAGGTTATGGCGGGCGATCGCGCCCCCCATCACCAGCGAGAACGACCGGTAGTGACTGTCCCGCGCCTGGTCGATGTGGGTGAACGCCACGTGATACGCGGCTTCGCTCTCCCGCTGGATCCTGCCGTGCTCCACCCACGCGTTCGCCCCCACGTCGACCTCGGTGACGGCGTTGGTGAGGTAGCTGGACTCGGGCGCGAGCGTCAGATAGCTCTCCACCAGCTGCGCCCGGGCCTCCGCTCCGACGACGATCAGGTTGCGCGGCTGGATCGCGACCCCGGCCGCGGCCCCGGTGGCCACGAATACGAGGTGGATCGGCTCCCCCGCGTCGACCCCGGGGGCCACCTCGATCACCGCGCCTTCCTTCATGAACGCGGTGTTGAGCGCGGTGAACGCCGTTGCTTCGGCCTCCACGTGCTTGGCGGTATTCCGCTCGAGCAGCTCCGGGTCCTCGGCCAGGGCCACCGACCAGGGCCGGATCCGGACCCCTTGCTGGTCGCCCGTGATGGAGAGGTCGGGCTCGTAGCGGCCGTCGACGAAGACGAGCCGCCGCCAACCGGTCTCTCCGAAGAGATACGGGCCCAGGTCGGCCAGCCGAACCGCGGTGCCGGCCGGCGACTCGACCGCGAACTCGGTGCTCGCGATCGGTCCGACCGGCGTGAAGCGCCACTCCTCGTCCTTGGCCGTCGGGAAGCCCACCTCCCGAAAGCGGGCGATCGCCCGCTCCCGGAGCGGACGAAGCCAGGCCGGTCCTTTTCCGCCACCGTTGGCTGCGAACGTCTCGAACTGCCGAACCAGGCTCTCGCTCACGCGGTGGCCTCCTGGACCCCGGTGAGCCACTCGTAGCCCTTCGCCTCCAGCTCGAGCGCCAGCTCCTTCCCACCCGAGCGCACGATCCGGCCGTCCGCCAGCACGTGGACGTAGTCGGGCACGATGTGGTTGAGGAGCCGCTGGTAGTGAGTCACCACCAGGAAGCCCCGCTCCGGGGTCCGGAGGGCGTTCACCCCACGCGCGACGATCTGGAGCGCGTCGATGTCCAGGCCGGAGTCGGTCTCGTCGAGCACCGCCAGCTTGGGCTCGAGCACCGCCATCTGGAGGATCTCGTTCCGCTTCTTCTCACCGCCCGAGAATCCGGCGTTCACCTGGCGCTGCATCAGCTCCGGACCCCACTCGACCATCTCGAGCTTCTTCTCGAGCAGATCGAGGAAGTCCATCGGGTCCATCTCCTCCTGGCCGCGCGCCTTGCGGAGCTCGTTGTAGGCCGAGCGCAGGAAATAGGCGTTGGTGACGCCGGGAATCTCGGTCGGGTACTGAAAGGCCAGGAACACCCCGGCCTGGGCCCGTTCCTCGGGCTCCATGTCGAGCAGGTCCTGCCCCTCGAACGTGATCGACCCCGCGGTGACCTCGTACGCCGGGTGCCCGGCGATGACCTGCGCCAGCGTGCTCTTGCCGGACCCGTTCGGGCCCATGATGGCGTGGACCTCGCCGGCGTTGATCGTGAGATCGATCCCCTTGAGGATCGGCTTCTCGCCGGCCGAGGCGTGGAGATTGGAGATCTGGAGCATCATGGATCGGTTCCCAGACGTTGGTGGGTTCGTCGTGTCGGGTCCCTTTCGGGATCAGCCCACACTGCCTTCGAGGCTGATGCCGAGGAGCTTCTGCGCCTCCACGGCGAACTCCATCGGGAGCTCCCGGAAGACTTCCTTGCAGAAGCCGTTGACGATCATCGAAATGGCGTTCTCGGTGTTGAGCCCGCGCTGCTTGAGGTAGAAGATCTGATCTTCACCGATCTTCGAGGTCGAGGCCTCGTGCTCGATCGACGCCGTGGGGTTCCGCACGTCGATGTACGGAAAGGTGTGGGCGCCGCAGCGGTTGCCGATCAGCATGCTGTCGCACTGGGTGTAGTTCCGGGCCCGATCCGCCTTGGGCATCACTTTTACCTGGCCGCGGTAGCTGTTCTGGCCCCGGCCCGCAGAAATGCCCTTCGAGACGATGGTGCTACGCGTGTTCCGGCCGATGTGGATCATCTTGGTGCCGGTGTCGGCCTGCTGCCGCCCGTTGGTAACGGCGACCGAGTAGAACTCGCCCACCGAATCGTCGCCCTGGAGGATCACGCTCGGATACTTCCAGGTGATGGACGACCCGGTCTCGACCTGGGTCCAGGAGATCTTGCTGCGAGGCCCGGCGCACTTGCCGCGCTTGGTGACGAAGTTGTAGATGCCGCCCTTGCCCTCGTCGTCACCCGCGTACCAGTTCTGAACGGTGGAGTACTTGATCGTGGCGTCTTCGAGCGCCACGAGCTCGACCACGGCGGCGTGGAGCTGGTTCTCGTCCCGTTTGGGCGCCGTGCACCCCTCGAGATAGCTCACGCTCGCGCCTTCCTCGGCCACGATCAGGGTCCGCTCGAACTGCCCGGTGTTCTGGGCATTGATCCGGAAGTAGGTCGAGAGGTCCATCGGGCAGCGGACGCCCTTCGGAACGAACACGAACGAGCCGTCGGTGAAGACCGCCGAATTGAGCGCCGCAAAGAAGTTGTCGGTGATGGGAACGACCGATCCCAGGTACTGCTGGACCAGCTCCGGATAGTCCTTCACCGCCTCGGAGAAAGAGCAGAAGATGATGCCCATCTCCCCCAACTGCTTCTTGTAGGAGGTCCCGACCGAGACGGAGTCGAAGATCGCGTCGACGGCCACGCCAGCCAGGATCTTCTGCTCCGAGAGCGGGATCCCGAGCTTCTCGTAGGTCTCGCGGAGCTTCGGATCGATCTCGTCCAGGCTGCCGAGCGGCTGCTTCGTCCTGGGCGCCGCATAGTAGCTGATGCTCTGATAGTCGATCGGCGGGTAGCTGACGTTCGACCAATGCGGCTCGGTCATCTTGAGCCAGGCCCGATACGCCCGGAGCCGCCACTCGAGCATGAAGGCCGGCTCCTGCTTCTTCGCCGAGATGAGCCGGATCACTTCCTCGTTCAAGCCGGGCGGCACCGCATCGGTCTCGATGTCGGTGACGAATCCCCACTTGTATTCGCGATTGACGAGTGATTCAACAGAGTCGGACATGACGGCCCCAGCGTTGCCAAGCGAGCGGGTCCCGGTCGTTCTTTCGACCGAGGGGTTGAAATCCTAAGTGAATTTGTCGGAATTGTCAAAGCCAATGTGGCGCCCCAGGTTGGGCCGACCAGGTCGGGCCCGGCTCATCGTGAGTAGTTGTCTCTACTACCTCTAGCTGGAATCGAGTGGTGTGACCAATCTTGGGGCGCGGACCGGCCCACCGTTCCCAGATTCGCGAACCCCGGCCCGATACCAGGAGCGCCGATCTATGACAATCCACCGCATCCGCCTGCTCGGTGATCCGGTCCTCAGGACCCGGTGCGAGCCGATCAGCGCCCCACAATCCGCCGGGGTCCGGATGATCGTCGACGACCTGAAGGACACTCTTCGCGACTGGAAGTCCCGTTTTGGGAGCGGGCGCGGAATCGCGGCCCCCCAGATCGGGGCTCCCGTCCGGATCGTCTACCTCGAGCTGGGCGAGCCCAGGGCGTTGCTCAACCCGGAGATCGTCGACATCGGGCCGGATGACTTCTCCGTCTGGGACGATTGCTTTTCATTCCCCAACCTGATGGTGCGGGTCCAGCGGGTGCATCGGATTCGGGTGCGCTACCAGGATGTAAAGGGAGCTTGGCACGAGGAGGAGTTCGAGGGGGAGGGCGCCGAGCTGCTGCAACACGAGATCGATCACCTGGACGGCGTGCTGGCGGTCGACCGGGCCCACGGCGCCGATCCGTTCTGTCTCCGCGAGGAGTGGCACCGCTGGTATCGGCCGTCCGATCGCTACGGCGAGCCCGAGCCGCGCGCGGCCCACGTGATCGCGGAGGTCCATGGTTAGCAGAGGAGCGTGAGATGGCTGAGATGGTGCGGTACCCCGCCAACGGGCACACCGGCTCGGGCTACCTGGCCAGGGCGGCCGCCGGCACCGGTCCGGGGCTCCTGGTGATCCAGGAGTGGTGGGGTCTGGTGGACCACATCAAGCGGGTGACCGATCGCTTCGCCGGCGCAGGCTTCACCGCCCTCGCGCCCGACTTCTACGACGGACAGACGACCAAGAGCCCGGACGACGCGGCCAAGCTCTTCATGGCCCTCAACATCGATCGCGCGGCCGGGGACCTGAGGGGCGCCGCGGCCTATCTCCTGTCCCTCGACTCGGTCACGAGCGACCGGGTGGGCGTGATCGGGTTCTGCATGGGCGGGCAGCTCGCCCTCTACGCGGCCGTGGTGGCCGCCGATCAGATTGGCGCGGTCGTCGACTTCTACGGGATCCACCCCAACGTCCCGATCGATCCCGCCCGGGTGCGGGTCCCGGTGCTCGGCCACTTCGGCACCCGGGACGGCTCGATCCCGCTTCCCAAGGTCCGCCAGCTCGCGGCCGACGTCGCGGCGGCCGGCGGCTCGTTCGTGGTCCACGAGTACGACGCCGATCACGCCTTCTTCAACGACACCCGACCCACCGCCTTCCAACCGGATGCCGCCAAGCTCGCCTGGGAGCGTTCCCTCGAGTTTCTGCGTGCCAACCTCTGAGCCGGGCGACGCTCCGGGCCCCTTGCGCGGCCTGGGGCGGCCGGATACTGTGAGCCCGACTCGAACGACGGACCTGGAGCCCCGGCAATGACGTACGTCATCACAGAGGCGTGCATTGGAGTCAAGGATCGGGCATGCGTCGACGTCTGCCCGGTCGACTGCATCTACGAAGGGGAGGATATGCTCTACATCCACCCCGACGAGTGCATCGACTGCGGGGCGTGCGAACCCGAGTGCCCGGTCTCGGCGATCTTCCCGGAGGAAGAGGTGCCGGACAATCTCACGAGCTATATCGAGAAGAATCGCGAGATCTTCAACTCGGAAACCCCGCCCGGCCCGCCGAACCGCTAAGCCGTCTCCCGCACCGACAGCCCAGAAACACCCAGCTCCAGGATCGGCGACGCCGACCCTGGAGCCCAGGGAATGGAGGGACTGCATGAGGCATGGCGGTGATCCAAACGAACATCGGATCGGTGCCGCCAAAGCTATAGACGCCCGAACCCGCCGAACCGTTTCACGTCGATTGCTTCAGGCTTTGTAAGAATTTCAAGATCGCGCGCGTGGTCGGCACCGGCTGTTCCACGCATGGGATGTGTCCCGAACCTGGGATCTCGACCAGTCGCGCTTCCGGCAAGGCCGCTGCCATCGCTTGCGCGATGTTAGGCGGCGTGATCACGTCCTCCTGCCCGACGACGACCAGCGCCGGCACCCGGGACAAGGTCGGCAAGAGCGGACTGCTGTCCGGTCGCTCGCGCATCGCGCTCAGCGCGCCGACGATGCCAGACACCGGCGTCCGCATGATCATCTCACGCACCATCTGGATGATCTCCGGCGGGACGGTGGCCGTGAAGAATCGTGGCAGCATGGCTTCGGCGGCGGCGATCGCGCCCTGGTCGCGAACCTTCGCGATCAGGCTGTCACGGGCCCTTCGTCCTTCGGCGCTGTCCGCCTCCGGACGGGTGTCCATCAGGACCAGCCCGCGCACCCGGCTCCGGTATCGCCGCAGGAATTCGAAGGCGATGTACCCACCCATCGAGAGACCGCAGAGCACCACGCGATCCTCGCCCAGCGCGTCGAGCACGCCGGCGAGGTCGTCGGCGTAGGTCGCCATCGAGTAGCCGAGGTCGGGCGCATCGGACTGGCCCATCCCTCGCAAGTCGAGCGCGATCCTGCGGTACCCGGTCAGCGTGTCGAACTGATGACGCCACACCGTCCGGTCGAGCGGAAAACCGTGCAGAAAGACGATCGCTGGGCCGGAGCCTCGGGTCTCGATCGCGAGGCTCACCCCGTTCACGGTGACCCGGTCGATCGGCTCCTCGACCCGCTCCGCGCTGAAGAAGCGCCCGACCGCCTCCGGGACGGGATGGGGTTGTCCCTGCGAGTCGAGGCAGACGAACAGGTGCTCGACCGTCGCCACAACGACGTCCTCCGTCTGCCGCCGGGCGGTCTGGCGCAGGGTGAAGCTGGTTCGGCCGAGGTGGGTGAGCGCGATCTGGAAGCGGACTCGCTCGCCGGCGCGGACCGGGGCGTGAAATTCGTTGACACCCCGGCGCACGACGGGCCATCCGCCATGGCGGGCGAAGACGTCGACACCCGGCCCCGCGGCGAACGCGTCCCAGCGCGCGCGCTCGAAGAGACGAAGAAAGGCGCCATGGCCCACCAGGCCAGACGCGTCGCAATCGTCCGGATTGACGGTCAGCTCGACGTCGACGTCGTCCACGCAGGGGCCCCGATCTGAATGGGGTGCTGCTCGCTCGAATACTACGCCGGGGCGCTCGGGTGTCGCTACCTTTGGGCCCTGATGCGCGCCGTCCTCTCCACCGCCCGTGACACGCTCTCGCTGCCGATCCGCCCGGCCGACCCCGACCGACCCGGCCACCGATGGTAGACCAGGTCGAGCTGATCCAGGACCGGGCCCGCTTCGAGACACTCGTCGCGGAGCTGGCTCGGGAGCCGGTCGTCGGGATCGACACGGAAGCGGCCAGCTTTCATCGTTACCGCGACCGGGTCTACCTGCTCCAACTCTCGTCCGCCACGCGCACCTTCGTGGTCGACCCGCTCGCGGTCGGCGGTCTCCCGGGCTTCGATCGCCTGCTCGAGAGGCGGGAGACCCAGCTGGTCTTCCACGACGGCGACTACGACCTCCGGTTGCTCTACCACGAATACGGCTACCGGGTCCGCGGCCTGTTCGATACCCGGATCGCGGCCCAGTTCCTCAACGAGCCGGCCATCGGGCTCGGCAGTCTCCTGCAGAAGTACTTCGGGGTGGCCACGGACAAGCGCTTCCAGCGAGCCGACTGGTCCACCCGCCCGCTCACGCCCCCGATGATCGACTACGCGGCGACCGACACCCGTCATCTGGCCGCGCTCAGGGACCGGCTCCAATCCGGGCTCGAGGCGGCCGGCCGGCTCGAATGGGTCGAGGAGGAGTGTCAGCTGCTGACCTCGGTGGAGTGGGCGCCGCCGGAGCCCGCCGAGTCCGCAGCGCTCCGAATGAAGGGCGCCCGGACTCTGGATCCTCGCGGGCTCGCCGTGCTCCAGCAGATCTTCGCCTGGCGCGAGGCGGTCGCCGCCGAGCTCGATCGGGCCCTCTTCCGGGTGGTCGGCAACGAGACGCTGCTCGCCCTCTCGGCGAATCCGCCGAGGTCGCGCGAGGCGCTCGGCAAGGTGAAGGGACTGGGGCGGGAGCTGGCCGCGACCCGAGGTGACGAGCTGCTCGCGGCGATCGAGCGGGGGCGAGCCGTGACGGACGACGCGCTGCCGAGATTCCCCAAGAGCCGGCGTCCGAAGCCGGACCCGGAGTTCGAGCAGCGGCTGGAGCGGCTCAAGGCCCTCCGGAACAGGCTGGTGACAGGCTTCGGTCTCGCGCCCGGGGTGCTCTGTCCGAACGCCACCCTCGAGGTGATCGCCAGGAACGAGCCCACGTCGTTGGAGGCGCTCGGCTCCCTGCCGGGGGTTCGCCGCTGGCAGGTGGCGGCATTCGGGACCGAGGTGCTGCGGGCGCTCGCCCAGGGGCGTTAGGCCTCAGCCAAGGAAGGCACGGACGCGGGGATCCATCTTCTCGGGCGTCCAGTAGGGCTCCCAGACGAGCTCGATGGTGGCGCTGTTGACTCCTTCCATCTGCTGGACCACGAGGCGGGCGTCCTCCATGATCTCCGGTCCGGCCGGACACCCCGGGGAGGTGAGGGTCATCTTGACCACCACGTCGTGGGCCTCCGACACCTCCACTTCGTAGACCAGGCCGAGGTCGATGATGTTCAGGCCCAACTCCGGATCCTTGACGGCCCGAAGCGCCTTGCGCACGCTGTCGGCGGTTACCATCCGCAACTCCGTTCCGAGTGACCCGAGGAACCTATCGGCAGTGAGGTGGGCGGTAAAGCAGGGACCTAGGGCAGTCGGAGGGACCCGGGAACCAGGGAGTACATCAGCACCGCCGTGGCCCGATCGCGCCGGGAGATGGCCGTGGCGGAGCTGGTCGGATACATGATGTCGCCGGAGCGGCCCGAATGGGGGAGACCCAGAGCGTGCCCCAGCTCGTGGGTGGCGACGATGCCGAGCTCCTCGTCGTTGAGGGGCGCCCCACTCGGATCTCTGAACGCCAGGGTCACGGAGGCGCGACGGATCACCCCTCGGTGGTCGAAGAGGATCTCCGCCTGACCGCTCCGATCGCTCTCGAACTTCGTGATCCAGGCCACTCCGATGTCGGCAGCCGCGCTGTCGGTCGTCCAGCGGAAGGTGACACCCAGGGGGAGCGCCGCCCAGCGACCCATCGCCAGCTCGACCGCTCGGTGGGCCCGGGCACTCTGCCCGCGGAGCGAGTCCGGCATCGCGGCGAATATCGAGAGCGGCCTGCGGCGGGCCGGCCATCGGCGCACCATGGAATCCGGCGTGACCAGCAGGGAGTCGATGAACGTGTACCGGGCCGACTGGAAGAGCCGCCGCCGGCTCTCGAGGCGGGCCATCCGCTCGATGGTGGGGGTCCGGCTCGGACCGCTTCCGGCCGGCGCGCCATCGACGAAGGGAGAATCGAGCGTCCGCTCGGGCTCCTCGGAGGCCCGTTCGGGGGCCGCCGACGGCGCCGTCTGTTGGGCCGCCGACGGCGCCGGAGGGCGTGCAATTTCTTGCGGTGTCGCGGTAGCCGGTACTCGGGCCGGCGTAGCCACCTCGGGTGGGGCCTGAGAGCCGGTTTCGGCTTCACCCGAGACGCGCTCGACCACCACCAGCCCGACCAGGCCCAGAAGCAGGAAGAGGAGGACTCGCGACATGAGGCTACGCAACTGCAATATCGACGCCTAGTTGCGATGACGACGCGCGTCCTGGCGGTTGAATCGGGCCGGGTCTACATTGGGCCCTTTTCCCCCCAACGTCCCAGCATGCGAATCAATTGCCCCGCCACGAGATGGAGCTAGGCTAGTGCTGGCTGCCTTCGCGCACGCCCTGGTCCGCTGGCGGCTGCTGGTTCTCGCCATCTGGCTGGTAATCGGAGTCATCTCGTTCACCCAGGCCCCGAAAACACCCGACCTGCTGGCGCTTCGAGGCGGGTCCGAAACCGAAAGCGAGGCCCGCCGCGCCGATCGACTGTTGACGGAGCGCTTCGATCGACCTTTCGGTGAGTTCTTTGCCGTCATCCTCGAGGGTCCCACCTCGTTCCGCGCCGGGCCGGCGCGGGCGGTGCTCGACTCCTTGATCCGGACCGCGGCTCGGCAGCCGCGCGTGCAGACCGTGGTCTCCTGGCTCACCAGAGAAGACTCGCTGTTCCTCAGCTCGGACGAACGGACCACGTTCTTCCTGGCGTCGCTCGCGATCGACGGCGACTCGGCCGGCGACCTGGTGGCCCCCTTCCGCCAGGCGATGGCGAACGCCCTCGCCCAGGTGCCCAACCGGCCCGGCTATCGGCTTCGGGTCACGGGGCGCGCCCCGCTCGACCTGGACGTCCGCGCCGTCAGCGCCGAGGACGCCCGGAGGCTCGAGCTCAGGGTGCTGCCGATCTCGCTCGTGATCTTGATCCTCGCCTTCGGTGCTCTGGTGGCGGCCGTGGTGCCGCTGGTGACCGGGATGCTGGCGGCCGCGGTGTCGCTCACCATCATCGGGCTGGTGGCGAGAGTCACGCCGATGTCGGTGTTCCTCCTCAACCTCACCACGATGGTCGGGTTGGGTGTCGGAATCGACTACTCGCTGCTGATGGTGACCCGATTCCGCGAGGAGCTGAGCCGGGGCCTCCGCCGGAGGGAGGCGGCGGTCCGCACCCTGATGACGGCCGGTGTCGCGGTGGTGAACTCCGGTCTCACGGTCGTCGTCGGGTTCAGCGCCCTCCTGCTCACACCGCTGGTGGAGACCCGGAGCGTCGGCCTGGGCGGCTTGATCGTGGTCGGCGTGGCGGTGCTGCTCTGCGTGACCCTCCTGCCCGCGCTGCTCGCCACCCTCGGCCGGGCGATCGATCGCCCCAAGTGGCTGGCGCGGAAGCTGGCCTGGTATCACGCGCCGCAGGTGTGGGAGAAGTGGGCGCGTTGGCTGGCGCGACACCCCTACCAGGCGATCGTCGTGGGTGGGGTGATCGTCGCGACGCTGTCCGCGCCACTCTTCCTGATCCGGATCGGCCTGCCGGCCCGCAACTGGTGGCCCACGCAGGTGGAGGCGGGCGCGGGGCTCACGACCCTGAGCGAGATGGGGGTCTCGGGCTACGTCACGCCGATCCGGGTGGTGGTCGAGCTGCCCGAGGGCGAATCGGCCACCCGGGCCGTCTCCCTCCGGGGCCTCCGGGCCCTCTCCGATTCGCTCCGGGCCGACCCTCGGGTGCGGGACGTTCGGAGCATCGTCGATCTCGAGCCCAACACCTCGATCCTCCGGTATTCGCTGCTCTACGCCGAGCTGGATTCGGCCCGCGCGCAGTACGGCGAGTTCCTGGATGCGTATCTGAGCGCCGACGCCCGGACCACGCTGGTCGACGTGATCCCGCAGGATTCGACCTCCCTCACGACCACCATGGACCTGGTCCGCGACATTCGACGAATCGGCGCCGGCGGCCAGATCCGCCAGCTCGCGACCGCGACGGTCTCGGTGGGCGGCTACGTCGCGGCCGCGGTCGACAGCCAGGACGAGCAGCTGGCCCAATTCCCGCTGCTCATCACGCTGGTCCTCGGCGCCACGGCGCTGATGCTGGCGATCGCGTTCCGCTCGGTGCTCGTGCCCCTCAAGGCCGTGGTGATGAATTCCCTCTCGGTCACGGCCACGTTCGGATTGATCGTGCTGGTGTTCCAATTCGGCTTCGGGGCGGAGTTCCTGCGACTGGACGGCGCCACCGAGGCGATCTTCGTGGTGGTGCCGGTGCTGGTCTTCGCCGTCGTGTTCGGCCTCAGCATGGACTACGAGGTCTTCCTGTTGAGCCGGATGAAGGAAGTCTTCGACCGCACGGGCAGGAACACGGAAGCCACGATGGAGGGCCTGAGCGCGACGGCGTCGGTGATCACCTCGGCGGCACTGATCATGATCACGGTGTTCGGCGCCTTCGCGTTCGCCCGGGTCCTGGTGATGCAGTTTCTGGGCTTCGGGCTGGCGGTGGCGGTGCTGCTCGACGCCACGGTGATCCGGATGGTGCTGGTGCCAGCGTTCATGCAGTTGATGGGGCGGTGGAACTGGTGGCCGGGCGGGCGGCGGCTCGATCGGCGGGGGCATCCGCCGCCGGAGGCCGACTAGCTCAGCGCTTCGCGTCGAGCCAGTTGTCGCCGATCCCGATGTCGACCACGAGCGGTACCTCCAGCTGGGCGGCGCCCTCCATGTGACGCCGGACGATCGCGGCGACCTCGTCCACCTGGTCGGCCGGCGCTTCGAGGACCAGCTCGTCGTGCACCTGCAGCAGGAGCCGCCCACCGCCGCCCTGCTCGCCCAGCGCGTCGTGAATCCGGGCCATCGCGATCTTGATCAGATCGGCGGCTGAGCCCTGGAGCGGCGAGTTCTGACTCAGCCGCTCTCCGAACGCCCGGGTGTTGAAGTTCTTGTCCTTGATCTCCGGGATGTAGCGCCGCCGCTTGAAGAGCGTCTCGACGTATCCCTGGCGACGGGCGAGCGCGATCTGACCATCGAGATAGGCCCGCACCCCGGCGAACCGCTCGAAGTACTGGGCGATGAACGCCTTCGCCTCGTCCATCGGGATCCCGAGCTGACGACTCAAGGCGAAGGGCCCCTGCCCGTAGATGGTCGCGAAGTTGATCGTCTTGGCCCGCGCCCGCATCTCGGCCGTCACCAGGTCGGCCTCGACGCCGAAGATCACGGCCGCGGTCTGGCGGTGGATGTCTCCTCCCCGCTGGAACGCCTCGACGAAGGCCGGATCGCCCGAAAAGTGGGCCATGAGGCGCAGCTCGATCTGCGAGTAGTCGGCCACCACGAAGCGAAAGCCGTCGGTCGGGACGAAGCCCCGTCGAATCTCCTCGCCCCGCGCCGTTCGGATCGGGATGTTCTGGAGATTTGGATCCGAGGACGACAGTCGTCCGGTAGCCGCGCCGGTCTGGTTGAAGGTCGTGTGGATTCGCCCGGTCCGCGGGCTGGTCCTGGCCGGCAGCACGTCGACATAGGTCGACCGCAGCTTCTGCAGCTCCCGGTACTCGAGCAGCAGCCGAGGCACGTCGTGTCCCATCGCGGCCAGCTGCTCGAGCACGTCGGCGTCGGTCGAGGGGCCCGTCTTGGTCTTCTTCAACACCGGGAGCTGGAGCTTCTCGAAGAGCACCCCGGCCAGCTGCTTCGGGCTGTTCAGGTTGAACGAGCCGCTGGCGGCCTTCGCGATCTCGGCCTCGAGGCGGACCAGGTCGGTGGTCAGCTCTCGAGAGAGGCGGTCGAACACCGCGCGATCGATCGCGATACCCGTCCACTCCATGTCCACCAGCACCGCGATCAGCGGCATCTCGACGTTCGCGAGCAGCGGGGCGAGCTCGGTCTGGTCCAGCCGCGGCGCCAGGAAGGCGCGAAGGGCGAGCAGGGTGCGCACCACCGCTCCGAAGTAGGCGGCGGCTTCGTCGACCTCGACCAAGGCGATCGGCAGGTCGGGCCTTCCCTTGCCCGTCGCGCCCGGCTCCGCCGGCAGTCCCCGACCGAGGTGATCCAGCGAGAGCGTCGCCAGGTCGTGGGAACGGCGGCCTGGATCCAGCACGAAGCTCGCGAGCATCGTGTCGAAGGTTCCGCCCCCGAGCTCGACACCGGCGCCCCTCAGGAGCTCCCAATCGAGCTTGAGGTCATGCCCGATCTTGGAGGCGCTCGGGTCGCCGAGATAGTCCCGAAGCGGCTCGAGCGCGGCTCCGCCGAGGTCGAGGTTGCGAATCGGCTTGGGCGCGGCGAGCTCGCCGTCCCGGGGCTGATGCCCCAGCGGCAGATACCAGGCGGCCTCGTCGGTCGCGAGGGCGAGCCCCACCAGCTCGGCGTCGCGTGGCACGGCCCCGACGGCGACGGCCTTGATCGCCACCGACCCGGCCGCCCGCAGGGCTTCGACCAGCGGCTTCACCCCGGCCGGGTCGTCCACCACCGTCGTCTCCCCGACCGGCTCAGCCGCCGTGGGGGCGTCGTTGGCCGTGGGCACCGCGCCCTCGTACTCGCTCTGCAGTCGGGAGACGAGAGAGTGGAACTCGAGCTTGGTCAACGCCGTGAGGAGCGCTGGGCCGTCCGGCTCACGCACCTTGGCCGCGTCGAGCTCGAAGTCCACCGGCACGTCGGTCCGGATGGTGACCAGCGTCTTGGAGAGCCGGGCGTTGTCGCCCTCCGCGAGGAGCGCCTCCCGGGCCCGCTTGCCGCTCACCTCGGCGGCGTGCGCGAGGATGGCGTCGAGGTCGTCGTAGGTTTCCAGCAGCTTGGTGGCGGTCTTCTCACCCACGCCGCGCACGCCCGGCACGTTGTCGGAGCTGTCGCCGACGAGCGAGAGGAAGTCGATCACCTGGCGCGGCGGCACGCCAAGGCGCTCCGCCGCGTTCGACTCGTCGACCCATTGCTCGTCGACGCCGGCCGGGCCGCCACGACCCGGATTGAGGAGCGCCACGCCGGGCCGGATCAGTTGATAGAAGTCCTTGTCGCCGGAGACGATCACCACCTGCAGGTCGGCGGCGGCCTCGCGCGCCGCGAGGGTGCCGATCACGTCGTCCGCTTCGAAGCCGGGCACGGTCACCACGGGGATCCGAAAAGCCTCGAGCAGGGCGCGCACCTGCTCGAGCGCCAGGTCGAAGTCCTGTTGCAGCTCGGCGTCGAGCTTCTCCCGGGTCGACTTGTACTCGGGATAGATCGCCCGGCGGTGCGAGTCGCCGGCATCGAGCACCCAGGCGACGTAGTCGGGGTGGTAGCGCTCGCGCAGCCGCAGCAGGAAGTTGACGACGCCCCAGGCCGCCGAGGTGTTCTCGCCGCGGGAGGTGCGCAGAGGACGGCTGATGAGCGCGAAGAACGCGCGGTAGATCAGCGCGTGGCCGTCGATCAGGAAGAGGCGAGGCCGCTCGCGCGCGGTCAACGGGTCAGCGCCGCGGGGGCTCGCGGAGGAGCTGCGCGCGGGCGCGCGCGAACTCGGCGCGGGACTGGGTCGTCAACCGCAGTCGCGAAAAGCCGAGCGTGCCCTCGAAGTCGATGATGGCCTGATACTGGTTGTAGACCCAGCGAACGTAGCGGCGATCGTTGCCCGGGGGCGACTCGTAGGCCTGGTCCGGATGCCCGAGGGTGATGAACACCTCGCCGCGATCGGTCCGCCATCCCTCGCCGCCCTCGTCGCGGAACTGGTCGTTGGCGATCGCGATCCGAGTGAAGTAGGTGTTGAGGGCCTCGTTCTCCCCGGTTGTCGGATCGGGGTCGGTCTCGATCCAGAAGCGGCGCCAGAGCGCGGGGCGGTCGCCCGGCCGGGCGTTGCGCATCGCGGAGACGAGGTCCGGCCGATAGGGGAAGAAGCGCAGCAGCGTGAGCAGGTTGTCGTAGTTGGTCACCACCCAGCCGCGCGCGAAGGACACCAGCGCCTTGGTGACCTTGGCGTCCGCGCCGACGCCCACCGAGATCGTCAGCTCGCCAAGGGGTGGCGCGTCGGCGGCGAGGCGGATGACCCGGCCCTCGACCGAGCGCCCGCCGGAGAAGTCCACGTCGGTCCGGTAGACGACACTGTCCTGCTCGTCGGTGACCGCGACGGGCAGCGTGGTCGGCCCGCTGAGCCCGTTCGCCTCGACGTAGAGGAGCAGGGTATCGGCGCCCCCGTGCGCGACGGTGCCTCGCGGGTTGAGAATCATGTAGACGGAGTCCGTCTCCGCACGCCGGGGCAGGACCTCGTGGACCATGACCGGGGCCGTGATCGATCCGGCCTGGAAGCCGGGCACGGTGATCGCCTGCTCCACCTGACCGACGCTGGTCGAGGTCGGATCCCGTACCACGACCCGCAACGTGTACGGGCCGGTCTCGAGGAGGAACGTCTGCTGGAAGAAGATCGACTCGTCGCCGCGCTGCGTCTCCTGAAAGGTCGGTACCCGGACGATCTCGTTCCGAACCACTTGGATCGGGTCGCCCTCGGCCCGCGCGAGGGTGATCTCGACCCGGTACCGGGCGGCGAAGCTGCCGCCATCTCGCTGGAAGGAGAGCGCGCGGTTCTCGAAGGAGAGACCGAGCACGAGGTTGGTGGAGTCGGCGGGACCGGCGAGGTAGGCGAGGTTGCCGACGAACTGGAGGGAGCCCGTCGACGCCAGCCGCCCCATCCGCTGGTAGACCGCGCCGAGGTTGAACAGCTGCGACAGCGTCTGATCGGTCTGTGCCGCCGGGGTGCCCTGCGGGCCGCGACCTCCGCCGCAGCCGACCAGTCCGCACAGCGCTCCGAAAGTGGCCCATCGTGTCGCCAGCGACCTCATCCGATGACCTCTCCGCCTCGTCGAGTTCGAGTGCCCATCCGCCCTCCGAACCTCCCCATTCCCCTCGACACCGTCATCTTGCTGGCCCCCGACACGGGGTGTAGCTTGCACCCACTTCCATGAGCCAAGATAACCTCGTCGGCCGGACCGTGGCCGGGTATTCTCTCCAGTCATACGTGGGAGAGGGCGGCACTGCGACGGTCTATCGCGCCACCCACGAAAAGCGTGGCCGGGCGGCGGTGAAAATCCTGCGGTCGCGCATGAGCCAGGATCCGATCGCGGTCAAACGGTTCTTGCGCGAAGCGGAGTTCGGCGCACGGGTCAAGCATCCCAACATCGTGCAGACCTACGAGTACGGCGAAGCCGATGGGGTGTACTATCTCGCGCTCGAATGGGCGGAGGGCGAGCCGCTCGCGGGCTTCCTAACGGCCGCCGGCCCGCTCTCCCCGGAACTGGTCGCGACGATCGTCGAGCAACTCGGCGCGGCGTTGGGCGCCGCCCATCGCGCCGGGATCATCCACCGCGATCTCAAGCCGGCAAACATCATGTTCGACCCGGCCACCAAGACTGCCCGGCTGCTCGATTTCGGCATCGCCCGGGACGCGGACGACGATCCCGCCCAGCGGCTGACTCGCGCCGGGTTCTTCGTGGGCACGCTGCAGTACGTGGCGCCGGAGGCCTTGAGCGGCGAGTTGGTGAACGAACAGGCGGACGTCTACAGTCTCGCCACGATCGCCTTCCACCTGCTCACCGGACAGCTGCCCTATCCGGGCAAGAACCCGCGAGAGTTGTTCCAGCAACTACTCTCCAAGCCGCCGATGGCCCTCAACCAGGCCAACAAATCGCTCAGGTTCTCGACGGACCTCGAGGCCGCGGTGATGAAGGGGCTCGAGCGCGACCTTTCCAAGCGCTACAAGACGGTCGGCGACTTCGCCGACGCCTTCTGTCGGGCGGCGCGGGCGGAGCCGCAGCCCAAGGGCGGGTTCCTCTCCTCGCTGATCCGTCGGATCCGGGAGTGAGCGCGAGCGACCTGCGCGCGCTGCTTCGCGAGCGCTCGGTCCTCAAGGGCGACTTTGTGCTCGCCTCTGGTCGCCGCTCCAGCCACTACATCGACGCGCGCAAGACCACCATGTCCGCCGCCGGGCAGGACCTGATCGGGCGCTTGGGCCTCGCGGCGATCCGCGAAGCCGGGTGGCAGGCCACTCGGGTAGGCGGCCTCACGATGGGGGCCGACCCGGTGGCCTACGCGATCGCCCGCGCGAGTCTCGACGCGCCGCCGGTGATCGACGCGTTCAGCGTCCGCAAGGCCGCCAAGCAGCACGGCACGGGTCGACGGATCGAGGGCAACTTCGCCGCCGGCGAGTCCGTCGTGGTGGTCGAAGACGTGATCACCTCCGGTGGCTCGGCCCTCGAAGCCGTGGCCGCGATCCGGCAGGCCGGGGGCATCGTGGCCGGGGTGCTCGCCGTGGTCGACCGCGACGAGGGCGGCCGCGCGGCCATCGAGCAACACGGCCTGCCGGTGCGCTCACTGGCGAGCGTGCGGGAGCTCCTCGCGTAGGGTCCGGACTTTCGCCCCGCGCTTCGCGCGCCGGCGCGACTCGGAGACGAGCGGGTGGAAGGTCGCCCAGCGGTCCAGGTACGGCTTGACCATCACCGCGACGAAGCGATTCACGGCCTTCTCGAAGCTGTAGCGCCGCCGGAACTCGCCAGCGGTCACGCCGAGCATCGCCCGGAGGTGGCGGCCGAAGCTCTGGGGCGAGGAGCACTCGAGGCGATAGGCGACGTCCGCGACGGTGAGTCCTTCCTGCTCGAAGAACTGTGCGGCGTAGAGCAGTCGAATCCCGGCGAGATAGCTCTTGGGCGAGGGCAGTCCGGCGCGCAAGAATCTCGACACCAGCGTGCTGGAGGCGACCCGCGCCTGCCTGGCGAGCAAGCGAACGTTGGGCGTCGAGGGCGCCATCCGCACCAGGAATTCGACGAAGAGGCGGGTCTCTGGCGGAACCCGGTCGAGCAGGTCGCCCAGTCGGCCGAGGATCCGGGCCGCCGGCCGGGAAACCGGCTCGAGCAGCAGCTGTCGGAGCCGCACCCAGCCGCCGGGGTCGGTGACGTCGACCACGTGTCGGACCCCGGTGGCTCCAAGTCGCAGCAGGGTCGCCGACGCCGCCGGATCGGCGCGGCTCACCAGCGCCACGGTGGGGATCTCCGGAAAGCTCCGCACCAGGTGATCGACCACGTCGGCCGGCTCCCGGGCACACTCGTGCACCGAGAGCACGATGGCGTCGACAGCGCGCTCCCTGACTGTCCGCACCGCCGCGGGAACCGACGCCCGATGGATCACGGCGAAGCACCCCGCGCTGGCGGCGTCCAGCCGAGCCCGCTCCACGGGCCCGACCACGGCGGCGACGGTGACCTTGGTCTCGACCAGTCCGAGGTTGGACATGGGGCGGCTCTCGGCTGAGGGGGGTGACGCGAGCGTCCGGTTAGGGGCGTCCGTCGGGCTTGGTTGTCTCAATCCTGCAGCCGTCCCTCAACTCAGCGACAAACGGTCCCGGGTCTCGAAGCGTCCCATTGGCAGACCGATGCAACGCGACGCCGGAGCCGATCATCCAATGGAGACGGCCGGACGCACGCGGGCTCGGTCGACCCCGAAAATGGGCCGAAGCGAGAAATCGTGATATTTTGAGACCCCGGGCTCGAGTAGCACGTGACCGTGACCGACGAAACTCAACTCAATCTCCTGCAACAGGCTCTCGGGTCTCAGTACCGAATCGAGCGCGAGCTCGGTCGTGGTGGGATGGGAGTCGTGTTCCTGGCCCGGGACCAGACCCTGGACCGGCGGGTCGCGGTCAAGGTCGTCCACCCCGAGCTCACCGCCAACCGGGGCATCGCCAGCCGCTTCCTGGCGGAGGCCCGGACGATCGCCCGGCTCCGGCACCCCAACATCGTGGCCGTGCACGCCGCCGGCGAGCTGGATGGGCACCTCTACTACGTGATGGACTACCTGCCCGGGGAGACGCTCCGCCAGCGCCTGACCCGGGATGGCCGGCTCGAGCCGGAGCTGACCCGCCGGATCCTCAGCGACATCGCGGCCGCGCTCGACGCCGCCTCCGCCGCCGGGGTCGTCCACCGCGACCTCAAGCCGGAGAACATCCTGCTCGAGGGCGACCCGGAGGCGCCGCGCGCCCTCCTGACCGACTTCGGCATCGCCCGGCTCACCGAGGCGAGCAGCGGGCATACCGGACCGGGGGCGGTGATGGGCACCCCCGCCTACATGAGCCCGGAGCAGGCTTCGGGCGACGAGGTGGACGGCCGAAGCGATCTCTACGCGTTAGGGGTGGTCGGCTACGAGATGCTCGCGGGGGCGCCACCGTTCCAAGGCCAGCACCGGGTGGTGATCTCGAAGCAGATCCTCGACCGACCGGCGGACCTCACGACCATCCGGCCGGACGTGCCGCCGGCCGTCTCGGCGACCATCATGCGAGCCCTCGAGAAGGCGCCGGACGATCGCTGGCCGACCGGCCACGCGCTCCGCGCTTCGCTCTGGGGAGACCACTCGCGACGGCGCGCGCCACTGCTCGGGCGGCCGCGGCTGGCACTCGCGGCGGCGCTGCTGGCCGCGGCGGCGCTGCTGATCACCGCACTGGTCAAGCGCCCCGAGCCGGGAGGGCCGCCGCAGGGGCTGGATCCCCGCCAGTCACTGCTGGTGCTGCCGTTCGACAACCTGCGCCAGGACGCCAGCCTCAACTGGCTGCGCGACGGCAGCGTGAACATGCTGACGCTGGCCCTGTCCCAATGGCGAGATCTCAGCGTCGTCGATCAGCACCGGGTACACGATCTGCTCGAGGGCGACCGCCACGGCGACGGTGAGGCCATCGGTCTCGAGCAGGCTCGTCGGCTGGCGCGGGCGGGCGGCGCGTGGACCGTGGTACTCGGCGACTTCAGCCGGACCAACGACTCCCTCTACCTCGTCGCGCGGACCTACGACGTCGCCTCCGGGCGCCGCCTGGAGGTGATCAGCGTGGAGGCCCGGGAGTCCGAAGACGTGCGGCAGCTGTTCGACCGACTTGCAGCGCGGCTCCTCGACCTGAGCGGCGCGCCGTCCGAGGGGCGCTCCTCCCTGACATCGGTCACGACGGAATCGCTCGAGGCGTACCGCGCCTATCTGCAGGGAGTGGACGACCTCCATCACTGGCGCCTGACCGACGCGAGCCAGGCGCTCGCCCACGCCGTCGAGATCGACTCGACGTTTTCCCTGGCCCACTTCCGCCTCGCGGTCGCGCGCGGCTGGATGAGCCCGTTCGACACTCTCGGTGTCCAGGCGATTCGGCGCGCGGCGCTCACCTCCGAGCGACTGCCGGACCGCGAGCGCGGGTTGATCCAGGCCTATCTGGCTTTCATCGAAGGCGACTATCCGGGCAGCCTCTCGGTCTACGAGCGGCTGGTGGCCCGCGATCCGGCGGACATCGAGGCCTGGTATGGCCTCGCGGACGCCTCGTTCCACGGCGGCTACGCCGGCCGGGACGTGCAGACGCTGAGCCGCTCGCTCCATTCCTTCCGCCGGGTGGTCGAGCTGGACTCCGCTTACGCGCTGGCGTACGAACACCTGGGTCAGCTGCTCACCGACGCCGCCTCCGCCTCGGGGTGGTTCACCCTGGTCGGCAGCGATTCCCTGGCCCAGCCCAGACCATCCGACTCGACTGCGGCCAGCCCGGCTCGGATCCACGCGGTCGCCGAGGCGGTCACGACGGCCGAGGGGTGGATCCGGGCCCAGCCGGCAACGCCGCGGGCCCACTACCACCTCTACAAGGCGCTGCTGGCCGGCCGCCGCGCCAACGAGGCCCGGCAGGTCGTCGCGCAGCTCCGGACGATGTACCCGGATTCGGTGCAGCCGGTGTTCGGGTTCTTCGACGCGCGGGCCCAGTTGGTGAGCGGTGACGTCCAGGGCGCCGCCCAAACGGTCCGCCAGGCGATCGCGCACGCGCCCGCGGACGCCTTCGTGACGCTCGACTACGCGCCCGAGGCCCGCTCCGAAGTGATGACCGGCGTCAATGCGCTGGCGTATTACGGCGACCTGGATGGAGCGACCGAGCTGATCCGCCTGAGCCGCGAGATCAACATGCTGCTGCCGGAGGCCGTTGATTCGAGCGAGCGAGCCACCGTGGCCGAAGCGTGGGAGCTCGGCCGGCTGGCCGAGCTCTTCAGCGGCACTGGCGCTGCGCCCTCGCGGCTCCGGGCGGTCTGGAACCGAGGAGCCGAGCTGGCCCGCAGCGCCCGGGCGGAACGGAAGGCGTCGATGGCCCGCTCCGTGGCGAGCGCCGCGGTCGGCGTCTTCATGGCGCCCGGGGCCGACACGACGCTGTTGCACGAGCTCCGCCAGATCACCGGGCGGCCGCTGCCGCAGCCCATCGAGGGGCTGGTAGCGCTTCGCCGAGGCGACTCGGCCACTGCCCGCTCGCTCCTCGACAGCGCGGCGGTCCCGACCGCCACGAGCAAAGAAGCGGCCTACGGCTGGGGCGACCTCAGACCCCTCCAGGCCGAAGCGCTCTTCGAGCTCGGCGAGTACGCCAAGGTCGTGGAGGTGCTCCGGGACTTCGACCCCAACCGTTTCGGCACCAGAGGGTTCGACGTGCGCTGGGCGGCGCTTCCCAGGGTTCGGCTGCTGCGCGGGGCCGCCTGGGAGCAGCTGGGCCAGCGGCAGCTCGCGGCGACCGAGTATCGCGCCGTCGTGGAGCAGTGGGGCACCGCCGACGCCGAGCTGCTCGGCACCGTCCAGGCAGCCCGGGCCGGCCTCGCCCGGCTGGAGGGGGCCCGGGGCTAGGGCCGTTTCGCCGCTAACGGTGGCGGATTAGCTTTCGAGTGGGGTTGGGCGGGTTTGGTCGCGGGCGTTTCGGCGCTCGAGGAAAGTCCGAGCTCCACAGGGTAGACTGCCAGGTAACGCCTGGGCGCCGAAAGGCGACGGATAGGGCCACAGAAAACGAACCGCCACGGTCGGCTTCGGCCGGCATGGTAAGGGTGAAAAGGTGGGGTAAGAGCCCACCGCGCCGGTGGCAACACCGACGGCATGGCAACCCCCAGTCGGAGCAAGGCCGAATAGGCGGCGAGGTGTGACCCACACCACCAGGTCCTTCGGGACGAGCCGCGGGTAGGCTGCACGAGGGGGCCGGCAACGACCCTCCCAGAGAGATGACCAACCGGCCGTTTCCGGCCGAACAGAACTCGGCTTACGGCCCGACCCCACCCCCCTTTCGCCTCCCACCGGCGGCGAGGGGGGTTTTGCTGACGGAGGGAGGAGCCAGAGCGGCCCCTCCGCAGGATGTCCAACGACGAGGTCGATCATGTTGATTCGCGGGTTGCTGGTCCTGGGCTTGGGTGCCGCCGCCACCGCCGCGGTGAGCTCGGCGCCGATGGTCACGAAGTACCGGATGGAGGCGTCGATCGAGCAGGTCGTGGATCTCTCCGTCGTGGGTCAGGCGGAGCAGCGCAACACGGTCAACCAGACGGTGCTGTTCACGGTCACGCTGACCGATTCGGCCGGGGGCAAGACGATGCACGTAGTCATCGACTCGGTCGATGCCTCCGGCATCGGCACTCCGCCCCGGGCAGTGCTCGATAGCGCCAAGGGCGCCTGGCTCCACGGCTTCCTGTCCAAGGACGGGCAAGCCACGGTCAGCCGGGTTTCCGACGAGCAGTCGGACCTGGTGGGCCAACTCAAGACCAGCATCCTCACCTTCCACCCGCGGATCCGGGCTGCCCTCGAGAGCGGCGCCCAATGGGTCGACACCACCGCCGTCCAGAGCAAGACCTCCTCCCAGGAGATGAGCTCGGTGGTCGTCACCTCCTACACCGCCGGCGGCAAGGAACAATTCGGCGGTGGGAGTGCGCAACGGATCGATGCCACGGTCACGAGCAAGGGCACCGGGACCATCCAGAACCCCGGGCTCGGCTCGATGGACATCTCCACCGAGGAGACCGCGAAGCGGACCTATTTCGTCTCAGCGGGCGGCCGCTATCTCGGCGGGACCACGTCGGGCAAGGCCGACGCGACAATCAGCGCCCCGGCCCTGCCGGCGCCGATCCCGGTCAAGATCACGCGTGAGACGAAGATCTCGGTGGTGGAGTGACCGACAGGTCGGAGCCGGAGGCGCAGCCACCAGGCCACTCACTGCCGGCGCCGGTAGTAGCAGAGACTACACCCAAGCGTAGGTCGGCGTTCTGGTGGGTGCGCCGACTCGCGCTCGTCGGATTCGGTCTCGGTCTGCTCTGGCTCTTTGCCGTCTGGCCCCCACCGATCTGGTACCGGTGGGTCTGGCCCGGTGAGACGGCGTTCATGGCGCTCCGGGATCGCCAGGCCAGTCAGCTTGCCAGCCATCCCCAGCGCCGTCGGGAGAGCGAGGACGGGCCGCTCGAGCGCCGGTATCAGCCCGTTCGTGCCGAGCGGATCGACCCGGACGTCTTCGCGGCGGTCCTCGTCGCGGAGGACCACCGCTTCTTCGAGCACGGCGGGATCGACTACCAGGCCGTGCGCGAGGCGCTGGGGTATCGTCGGCCCGATTTCGCCATCGGGGACGAGCGGGACCGGGCCGAGCTCGGGCGTGCGCTGCGGGACGCGTGGACCAACCGCCGGGAGATCCGCGGGGCGAGCACCATCACCCAGCAGCTTGCCAAGAACCTCTATCTGTCACCATCCAGGAACCCGTTCCGCAAGCTCAAGGAGGCGGTCACCGCATATCGCCTCGAGTGGGCGCTGGGCAAGCGGCGGATCCTCGAGCTCTACGTGAACGTGGTCGAGCTCGGTCCCGAGGTCTGGGGAGTCGAGGCGGCGAGCCAGACGTACTATCGTCGCTCGGCCGAGCGCCTCTCGCGTGATCAGTCCGCGGCTCTGGCGGCGACGCTCCCGGCACCGCTCACCGCCAACCCGGGCTACCGGGTGGGGCGGATTCGGTGGCGGCAGCAGCTGATTCTGAAGCGGATGTCGCGGGAAGGATCGATCGCGGCGGCTCGGCTCGGCCTCACCGAGTAGCCGGAGCCACCCGGCGTCCTCAGTCCAGCAGGCGAAGGGGCATCACCAGCGACAGATAGCTCGCCGGATCGTCCCAGCCGACCGGCTCGCAGGTCGTGGCGCGCTCCGGCGCCTTGAAGGTCATCCTCACTTCGTCCGTCGGCATGAACTTCAGCACTTCGAGCAGATAGGCAGCGTTGAAGCCGATCTCCAGGGGATCGCCGTCGTAGGAGACCGTCATCTCCTCCTGAGCATCGCCGAGGTCTGGGGTCGTGACCGAGAGCTTGCAGGCGCCGCTGCTGAAGGCGAGCCGGATCCGGTGGGTCTGGTCGCTGGCGACGATGCTCATCCGGCGGATCGCCGCCGCGAACGCGCCCCGGTCGACCGTGACGATCTTGTCGTTCTCCCGCGGGATCACCTGCTCGTAGTTGGGGTAGGGGCCTTCGATCAGCCTGGTGAACACCTGGGTACCCGCGGCGCGGAACCCCAAGTGATTGTCGCTTCGGGCGATCTCGATCTCGTCCTCGGGTCGGAACAGCCGGCGAATCTGCTCGAGGGCCTTGGGCGGCACGATCAGGTCGGCCTGCCCTCCCGCGCCCTTCACCGGAACGTCCATTCGGGCGAGCCGGTGACCGTTGGTCGCGACCATCCGCATCCGATCCGGACGCAGCTCCCACAGCACACCGTTCAGGATCG
>JBFXAS010000040.1:0-27440 GCA_050184075.1 Gemmatimonadales bacterium | reverse complement strand
GGGACCGTGACCCCGGTCGGCGCCCCGACCACGACCGCGGTCGACGTCCGGCTGGTGACGGCGCGCCACCGGGACCTCTCGCAGATGGTCCACGATGGAACCTTTCGAGAGGATCTCTTCCAGCGGCTTCGGGGCTACCTGATCCGCACCCCGGCGTTGAGCCAGCATCCCGAGGATGTCCCCCTGCTGGCGGCGAGGTTCTGGGCCCTGGCCTGCGGCGACCGCCCCGGCCGACTTCCGGACGACGTGCTCGGGCTGCTGACGCATACCGACTGGCCTGGCAACGCCCGCGAGCTGAAGAGCTGCCTGGGCGGGCTGCGGTTCAACTATCCCACCATCGACGTGCCCGACCTCGCGCTGGTGCAGGACTGGCTGGTCGAGTGGAGACAGGGCCACCCCGAGCGGCGACCGGGCCGGCCGCGGCAGATCTCGACCTGGCTGGTGGCGGAGCAGATCGAGCGCCTCGAGGTCCTCCGGGTGTCGAACAAGATCCTCCGGGACTGCAAGGTCGCGGTCCGCCCCTTCGCCGTGCACCACCGCGCCGACCCGGCGACCCTGGCGAGCATCCGGGCGTCGCTCACCAAGAGTCTCGACGAGCTCGAGCGTCTCACCCGAGACCCGAACTGGTTCCGAAGCTGGGAGGCCCACGACCTGGTCCGCCACGTGAAGGGCCAGTACACCACCTTCGTCTCGCTGCTCGAGCGCCATCCCCGCAAGGCGCTCAAGCTCTGGGACGATGAGCTCCTCCGGGAGCAGGCCGCCGCCGCGCGCAAGCTGAGCGACGTTCGCCGCGAGGTCGAGGAGATCGTGCTTCGCCACGGCGAGCTCGGCGACGAGCGTCCCACGCTCGACTAGCACCGCCCGCTCGACCCAACTCAACCGACAACTCGCCCGCCGGCCCATTCGAGCTCGGCCTGCCTAACGTTGCCGGCGCGGCAAACGCCGGCCCGCGAAGGCCTTAGCGGCCGTCGCCTTCGATCGGCACGAGTCTTTCCACTCCATCGTCCCGTCCGAGCACAACCCCACCGGAAGGGGACCATGGCGCATCTCTGGCTGCACGACGACCGAGGCTGGGCCGCCCTCGTGCTCGAGCCCGGTACCGAGGTGCCGCTCGCGCGCCTGCCCGTCGACGCGGCCCGCCGGGCCGGCGGCGCGCTCCTGCCGCTCGCCGCCGGTCGCGTCGAGCGCTGGGCGCTGCTCGCGCCGCTCGCCGGCGGGGTCCGGATCAACGGGATTCGACTGACGACCGGCTTCGCGGTGCTCGAGCATCGCGATCAGGTCCGGCTCGCGAGCGACCTCGCCTTCTACTACTCGACCGAGCGCCTGGCGCGCGCCGAGCCGTTGCCGGCCCTGGTCGGCCCGACGGCCTGCGCCCGCTGCCGCACCCCGATCCTCCACGGCACCCCCGCGATCCGCTGCCCCGGCTGCCAGGCGTGGTACCACGAGTCGAGCGACTTCGCCTGTTGGACCCATCACGAGACCTGCTCGGTCTGTCCCGAGCCCACCGACCACCGCGAGAGCTTTCGATGGATTCCCGAGGAGGGCTGACCCCAAGGGTCGTGGTGGTCGGCGCCGGCGGCACGATCGGCTCGCACCTCGTGCCGCACCTGGCCCGCTCCGGCTCGGTCCGCCACCTGGTGCTGATCGACCGCGACCGGTACGACGCCGGCAACCTGGTCAACCAGAACATCACCCGGTCCGAGGTGGGGCGGCCCAAGGCCAGGGTCCAGGCCACCCGCGCTCGGAGGATCGCCCCGGACCTCACAGTCACGGCCGTCGTCGCCGATGTCGAGCAGCTTCCCCTCGGGCTGCTTCATGCCGACTTGATCCTGGGCTGCGTCGACAACCGCCGGGCGCGCCTCCATCTCAACGAAGCCGCCTGGCGGCTCGGCGTGACCTGGATCGACGCCGGGGTGCTGGCGGACGGCGGGCTCGCGCGGGTCTCGATCTTCGCGCCCGGCAGCGATGCCGCCTGCCTCGAGTGCGCCTGGAGCGAGCAGGACTATCGGTTGGTCGAGCAGGACTACCCCTGTCGCCCGGCCACGGCGGCCGCGACCGGCACACCGTCGGGCATCGGCGCGCTGGCCGGCGCGCTGCTCGCGACCGAGGCGGACCAGCACCTCCGGGGAGCGGCCGAACGGCTCCCCGCCGGCTCCGAAGTGGTGGTCAGCGCGCACTTCCACCGTCAGTACCTGACCCGCGGCGTGCGGCGGTCGGGATGCCGCTTCGACCATCGGACCTGGCCGGTGGAGCTCGAGCGCGGCGCTCCGACCCGCGAGCTCGGACAGTTGATCCGGGCCGCCGGCTTCGACCCCGCCCGGACCCGGGTGGCCGTGCCCGGCCACCGCTTCGCCCATCGTCTCGAGTGCCCCGGCTGCGGTCGCTCGCACCCGGTGGCCCGACTCGCTTCCCGACTGGGCCCCGCGCGGAAGCGCTGCCCCCATTGCGCCGCCGAGCGGGTTCTCTCGGGCTTCGGAATCAGCGACGCGCTCGGCCCCGGAATCGGCGGTCCGCTGGCGCGGCGCTCCCTCGCCGGCCTCGGCCTCACGGTCGGCGACCTGATCCACCTGAGTGACGGCGCCCGGGATCGCTACCTGGAGCTCGCGGCGACCGATGGAGACCCGACCGCATGAGCCATCCCCGGATGTTCGACGCGTTCCTGCGGGCGCAGCTCGAGGCCGGGCTCGCCCTCGCCGACGCCAGCGACCTGCTCGATCTCACTCCGCTGCCCGACGACCCGCCGAGTCGTTTCGTGGCGCGGTTCCAGGCCGCCGGCCTGGCGCTCGACGAGACCGGTCTGATCCAGCGGGCCGAGCTGTTCGAGGTGGGAATCTGGTTTCCGCCGGATTACCTCCGACGGGCGGAGCCCTGGCAGGTGCTCACCTGGCTCGGCCCGGCCCGCGTCTTCCACCCCAACATCAGCGTCCGCGGGCCCTGGATCTGTCCCGGGGTGCTGCATCCCGGCACCCCGCTGGTCGACCTCCTCTACCAGTGCTACGAGATCATCACCTATCAGAAGGTGACGACGGTGGAGCACGACGCGCTCAACCCGGCGGCCTGCGGTTGGGCCCGTGACAATCGACACCGATTCCCCATCGACCGGCGCCCGCTCAAGTGGCGCCGCCCGCGACCTACGCCTCCGACCGCCAAGGAGACCGCCGAATGACCGCGACCCTCGCTTCGCAGGACCGAGTCGCCCGGCCGATTCCGTCGAACGGCCCGCGCCGCGACGCGGCGGAGCCAGACTCTCTCGCTTCACGGCTCAGCGAGGCGGGCCACCCGCCCGTGCGCGAGACCCCGAGCGGCGTGGTGATCGCGCTCGGCAATCGTGGTCTCCACCACGCCACGGCTCACCTCGCCGGCGATCGCATCGGGATCGAGGTCACCATCGCGAGTGGCAAACCGCTTCCGGCGCCCGTCCGCCTTGCGCTCGAGCGCTATCTCGGGCTTGGCGCGAGCGGCTTTCGCCGCCTGAGCTGGCGCCTCGATGACGAAAGCGGGCGCCAATCCGCCGTGCTCGCGAGCTGCGCCCCGAGCGCCGACGTCACCCCGATCCGCGAGGCCATCGAAGGCCTCGGCCTGGCCTGCGACCACCTCGGGCCGGCCGCGCGGGCGCTGGCGGCCGAGTCCGTGGCTCGTCGGTACCTCACCCATCTCACCCCAAACGAAGGAGCAGCCTGATGTCTCAGTTCTCCGAAGGCCCGATCGCCCTGCTGGAAGTGAGCGACGTGACCGGCCAGCGCGCCGTCGACATCGAGGAGGTGGACGGCGACGCCACCGTCGGCGAGCTGGTCGATCGCCTGCTGGCCGATCTCGAGCTCACCCGAGACGACGCCGACGGGCGCCCGATCACCTACCGCGCTCGGCTGGAGCGGGAAGGGCGGCATCTCCACGCGGCCGAGCGGGTCGCCGACGCGCTCCGGACGGGCGACCGGCTGGTGCTCCAGCCGAACATCGACGCCGGCGGACCGGCGGACCGCCGCTGATGGCCGACGGATCGACGTACGCGTTCGGGGTCGCCTTCGAGCGCCTCGACGGCTCACCGATCGAGCGGGTCGACTTGACCCCGGATTGGGAGCCGGCCCGCGAGCGGTTTCGGCTGCTCGTCGCGGAGCGCGGCGTCGATCCATCGGTGGCCTTCGCGCTCGAGCCGCTGGTCGAGCCGCGGTGGAGTGGGCTCCGGGGCGCGCCTTTCGTGAGCGCCTGCCGTCTCCGCGCCGGAGATCGGTCGGAGCCGGCGCTCGACCTCGGCATCGGCTACTTCGCCGGCTCGGTGCAGCGACTCTCCTCCGAGCTGGTGACCCGCGGGTTGCTCGGCGAAGGCGAGCGCTACTGCGCGACGTTGATCGCCCGGCCCCGCGCCGAGGGCGAGAGGCCGCGTCGCGGCGCGCTCCGCCGGCGGGCCCGGGTTCCGATCCGCCCCGCCTCTCTCGCCGCCCTCGAGCGCTGCGCGGTCGCCCACGAGGACAGGGGCGACAACGACCCGCTCTGGTTCGTGCCGGGCGAGCTGCTCGAGCAGGCCCGTGCGCGGGTAGCGAGCGAACGGGAGCGGGAAACCGGTGGCGTGCTCGTCGGCCACCTCTGTCGCGATCCGGCACGGGGCCGGCTCTTCGTGCTGGCGACCGGGCAGATCCCCGCGCTTGCCGCGGTCGGCGACGCCACCAGTCTCTCGTTCACCGCCGAGACCTGGACCGAGACGCGCGCGGAGCTCGATCGGCGGGCTCGAGGCGAGATCATGGTCGGCTGGTGGCATTCCCACCCGGTCCATCTCTGGTGCCGGGACTGCACGATCGAGTGCCGCCGGCTCTGCGCCCTCGACCGCGGGATGTTCTCCGAGAGCGACCGGCGGCTCCACCGGACGGTGTTCCCCCGGGCCTTCGCGGTCGGGCTGGTGTTGAGCGACACCGGCAACGGGCCACCCGGAGTGGCCGCGTTCGGCTGGCGCGACGGGCTGATCGCGCGCCGTGGCTATCACACTCTTCCGGAAGGAGCGATCGATGTCTCTTGAGACCGAAGCGGCCGCCGCGGCGCTCGCCACGGAGTTCGACCGGCTGATCGGACCGCCGAGCGCTTTGCCCAATCTCGCGGCACGGACCGAGCTCGCCGCCTCGCTGCGGGGCCGGGGCCAGGACGTGTCCCGCCAGCTCGACGGCTTTCTGATCGAGCAGGTGATCCGCGGCCGGCGAGCCGTGGAGCAGGCGGGCGCCGAGCAGAAGCGGCTCCGCGCGACCTTCGAGCGTCTCACGGCGCCGCCCTGGTTTCCCGCCGTGTTCCTGGGGACGGTCGAGAGCGGCTCCTTCCAGCTCGCGCTGGTGGCGCACGGGCAGTCGCGGCGGGTGGTGAGCGTGGTCGAGGAGATCGACCTCTCGGCGCTCACGACCGGAGACGACGTGCTGCTCGGACCGGAGATGAACCTGCTCGTCGCGCGCGGGGGCGCGGCCAGCGCGGCCACTGGCGAGACGGCCACCTTCGACCGGGCGCTCTCCGACGGACGGGTGGTGGTGCGACTCCGGGAGGTTGAGTGTGTCGGCGTCCCGGCCAGGGAGCTGGACCCGAGCGCGCTTCGGACCGGCCACCTGGTGCGGTTCGATCGGGTAACCGGCGTGGTGTACGAGCGGATCAGGTCGGCGGACGGCTCCCACCTCTTCCTCGAGGAGACGCCGGAGGACACCATCGACCGGATCGGCGGGCTCGACGAAGCCTTCGGGCTCTTGACCAGGCAAATCCGGCTCACGCTCACCCATCCGGAGATCGTGGCCCGGTATCAGTCCCGCCCGAAGCGATCGGTGCTCCTGGTCGGCCCGCCGGGCAACGGCAAGACGCTGCTCGCGCGGGCCTTCGCGAACTGGGCCGGCTCGCTCTCGGCGTCGGGACGCTCCCGCTTCATGCACATCCCGCCCGCGAGGCTCCACAGCATGTGGTACGCCCAGAGCGAGGCGAACTACCGGGAGGCGTTCCGTTCGGCGCGCGAGGCCGCGCAGGCGGAGCCCGGCGTGCCGGTGGTGATGTTCTTCGACGAGGTCGACAGCATCGCGACGGCGCGCGCGCCGGGCGGCCATCGGGTCGACGATCGGGTGCTGACGGCCTTCATGGCCGAGCTGGACGGGCTGGAGGACCGGGGCGACGTCCTGGTGCTGGCGGCGACCAATCGGCTCGACGTCCTCGACCCGGCAATCACCCGCCCCGGGCGGCTCGGCGACCTGATCGTCGAGGTCCCCCGCCCGGGCCGCGCAGCCGGCCGCGCCATCCTGGGCAAGCACCTGCGCGCCGACTACCCCTATCGGCCGGCGGACCCCGACACGAGCTCGCCCCGGGACGATCTGCTCGACGCCGCCGTCTGGCGGATCTACGCCCCGAACGGCCTGGGCGACCTGGCCACGCTGGTGCTCCGCGACGGCAAGCGGCTGCCCGTCCTGGCGAAGGACCTGGTGAGCGGGGCGCTGCTCGCGAAGATCGCCGCCGACGCCGTGGACCGGGCCCAGCAGCGCGAGCTGGCCGGCGGCGAGATCGGGATCGGCGAAGCCGAGCTCTTCGCCGCGATCGATCTCGCCTTCGACGCGGCGGTCGCGGCGCTCACCCCGCTCAATTGCCGCCAGCACCTGGATCGCCTTCCCCACGACGTGTTGGTCGCCCGGATCGACCGGCCCAGCCGTCCGTCGACCCGAACCCATCGCCATCTGGCGCTCGCATGAACGGCCACCGCCATCGTATCCGGAAGATCTGCGGCGCCGACATCGAGCTCGGCAACTTCATCGTCGGCTCGGAGCAGGGCGGCCGCGGCGCCGATGCCGCCAGCGCGCTGCTGGCGGCGCTCCACGACCAGGCCGGCGCCGTGTCGGATTGGCGGAGCGCCGCCACCGACGCGGACGGTGGGCCACGCAACCGGCGCGACTGGCGGCGGAGCCACTTCCCCACCAACGGCGCCTGCGCCTACATCGATCTCGAGCACCTCGAGCTGTGCCTGCCCGAGCTCGGCAGCGCGTGGGACCACGTCGCGGCATGGCACGGGATGCTGCGCCAGGTGCAGCGCGCGCTCGCCACGGTGAACGCCGCGCGGGCGCCCGAAGATCGGATCAGGGTCACCGTCAACAACGGCGACGGCCTCGGCAACTCCTGGGGCAGTCACCTCGACTTCCTGGTCACCCGGGAAGTCTTCAACGACATCGTCCATCGTCGCCCGCACTATCTCGGCTGGCTCGCGGCGTTCCAGATCTCGGCGCTGGTCTACACCGGCCAGGGACGGGTCGGCAGCCATCTCGATCCGACGATCGGATATCAGATCGGGCAGCGCGCCGACTTCCTCGAGACCATGATCGCGCCCCAGACCACCTTCCGCCGCCCGGTGGTGAACACCCGGGACGAGGCGCTCAGCGGTCGCTCGGCGCTCGGACCCGACGGCGTCCCCTTGGCCCGGCTCCACGTGATCTGCTTCGACAGCGCCCTCGCCCAGGTCAGCTGCCTCCTCCGGGTCGGCCCGATGCAGCTCGCGCTGGCGATGCTGGAGGCCGGCGCCATCAACCCCGAGCGCTGCCTCGACGACCCGCTCGGCGCGGTGCGGCGCTGGAGCCACGATCCGACCCTCGCGGCGCAGGCGACGACGATCGGCGGCACGTCGCTCTCCGCCGTCGACCTGCAGCGCCGCTTCTTCGAGGACGCCACCCGCTTCGTCGAGGCCGGCGGCGCGGAGGGTCAGGTGCCCCACGCCGATCGGATCCTCGCGATCTGGGGCGAAACCCTCGACCTGCTGGCGCGTCGCGACTGGCCGGCGCTCGCCTCGCGACTCGATTGGGTGCTGAAGCTTACGCTGCTCGAGCGGACCAGGCAGCGCGCCGGCCTGGACGACTGGAGCGCGCCCGTGCTCAAGCATCTCGATCACCTCTACGGCGAGCTCGACCCCGAGACCGGTCTCTTCTGGGCCATCGCCGAACGAGGCGGATTGGATCGGGTGGTGACCGAGCGCGAGATCGAGCGCCTGACGACCGAGCCCCCGCCCGACACCCGCGCCTACGGCAGAGCGATGCTGCTCCGCCACGTGCCGGCCGACACGATCGACAGCGTCGATTGGGACACGCTCCGCTTCCATCTCCGGCGGCGCCACCGGGTCGAGCGCTGGAAGCTGGATCTGGGCAGCCCGCTGGACCTGACCCGAGACGCGCTGAGCGGTCGGCTGACGGGGCCGATCGATGGAGACCGACTCGAGGCGCTGCTGCTCTCCCTGGGAGGAGAGCCCGACCCGTGGCGGGTCTCGAGCGCCGGAGCCATCGCGGTCAGAGTCACGACCGGCGACGACCCCTACGCCGGCTACACCGCCACGACCTGAACCCGAGAGCACCGAGGCAGCCATGCGCACCAGACACGACCGCGAGCATCCCGACGACTCCGAGAGGGAGGGCGGCGACGACGCCAACCTCGAGCGACTCCGGCAGCAGGCCGATGACTTCCTCGCCGCCGGCGACGCCGCCATCGAGCGCGCGCTCTCCTCGGACAGCGAAGCCTTCCTCCGCTCCTCACGGCAGCTCGGCGGGCAGTGAGATGCTGGCGATGCTGATGGGAGCCGAGACCGAGTACGCGATCGCCGGCCTCGACCGAGTCGGCCGCGGCCTCGATCTCTCCGGAGCGGCGCAGGCCCTGGTCGGGGAGGCCCGACGACACCGTTACCTCCCCAGCCTGCGGGGCTCAGCCCTCTTCCTCGAGAACGGGGGCTGCTTCTACGTCGACCGCGGCAATCACCCCGAGTACGCGACGCCCGAGTGCCGCGACCCGTGGCAGCTCGCGCGCTACGTCCGCGCCGGCGATCGATTCCTCGAAGGGCTCGCGGCGGGGGCGATGGCCCGGCATCCGACCATCCGACAGCTCACCGTCCATCGGGCCAACGTGCATTACCGCGCGCCGGACGCGGTCTGGGGCAGTCACGAGTCCTACCTGAGCCGACTCGACCCGCGCGCGATCGGCTCGCACCTGATTCCCCACCTGGTGAGCCGGATCGTCTTCGCGGGCGCGGGTGGCTTCGTCCCCGGCCCGACCGGGCTGCTCTTCACGCTCTCGCCCCGGGCCTGGTCGCTGGGCAAAGAGGTTAGCGGGGGGTCGACCCACGAGCGCGGCATCGTCCACCTGAGGGACGAGACGCACTCGCGCGGACCGTACCACCGGATCCACGTGATCGCGGGCGAGAGCCTCTGCTCGGAGCGGGCGGCCGTCCTGCGGTACGGCTCGACCGCGCTGGTGATCGCGGCCGCCAACCTCGGAGCCGAGCCGACCGCCGGCCTGGCTCTCGCCGACTCGGTGGGCGCGCTCCGAGCCATCGCGGCCGACCCGACCTGCAGCGCCACGGTCGAGCTGGACCGGACCGGCGAGCGGCTCACCGCCGTCGAGATCCAGCGCCGGATCCTCGGCCGCATCGAAGGCGCGCTGGGCGGCCTGCCGGGTTGGGCGGTGCCGCTGGCCGAGCTGTGGCGCGCGGAGCTCGATCGGATCGAGCGAGCCGCGCCCGATCTCCACCAGACTCTCGACTGGGCGCTCAAGCTCCAGCTCTTCCGCCGCCGCGCGACGGGTCGGCTCTCCTGGGATTCGGTGCAGGCCTGGGCGGCGCAGAGCGAGCGCACCGGAGCCGAGTGTCGGCGGGGAGCGGGGCCGCTGATGGCGAGTCTGCCCTTCGACCGTCTCGCCGCCCTGGCCCAGGGCGGCGAGCAGGGCAAGGTGGCCGACTCGCTGGTCCGACCGGCGGCGCACGCGGTGGTCATGCTGGAGGCGCTTACGGAGTGCGGCCTCGCCAGCGATGACCTCGAAGCGCTCGGCGCGCTTCGAGCCGAGCTCCACGAGATCGACTTCCGCTTCGGTCAGCTGGGCGGCGAGGGCATCTACCAGCAGCTGGCGGCGTCCGGCCTGGTGGCCGGCGTGGGACTCGGTGACGTCGAAGCCGCCGTCTCCGCGCCGCCTCCCGATACCCGCGCCCGCTTCCGCGGCGAGGCCGTGACCCACCTCGGCGCCAACCCCGGCGCGCTCGGGAGCAGCGCCGAGTGGACCCACGTGAGACGGAAGCCGGATGGGCGGGTGCTCGATTTGCGCGACCCGTTTCCCGGCGAGCCGACCTGGGACGATCCGGGCGAGATGGTCGAGCCGATGGCGACCGGGGACGGGCTGCAGCTCACGCTGGACGAATTCATCCGTCACCGCATCCGACGGGCGGGCGAGGAAGCGCCCGGCCGCCCCGCGACGGTCAGCGAGCCCGGAACCTGAGCGGCGGATTCTCCTCGCGCTCGACCGACTCGAGATTCACCACGCCGAGCGCGCCCATCTCGTAGAGGTATTCGACGTGGGCCCCCACCTCGGTGAGCGCGAGAAACGCGTTCCACTCGGTGGCTCGCGGATACATGGTGGCGGTGAGCTCCTGGATGGTCGCGCCCGCGGGGTCGGCAAGCAGACCGACCATCCGGTCGAGCTTCCGCTCGTGATCGACCCGGATGGCCTCGATCCGCTCGTAGAACCGCTCGATCGGCCCCTCGTGGCCACCGAGCGCCAGCCGAACTCCGTCGACCCGGGCGATCTTGCGCAGGGCGTCCAGGTAGTGCCCGAGACCCGTCCAGGACGTGATGCTCTCCGGCGATTGATGCGGCGTGGTGACGGGCAACACATGGTCGGCCGAGAGCAGCACGTCGCCGATCTTGATGCAGACCTGCCCCGGGCAATGCCCCGGCGTGTGAATGAACTCGAGCCCGTCGAGCTCCTGCCCGTCGGAGAGCGTGAAGTCGACCGGCACGCTCCTCAGGTGCTGCTTGGCGAAGCCGTGCATCCGGATCAGCTCCGCCTGCCGCTCCGACGCCACCCCCGCCTGCACCAGGAACGCGCGGAGGGCCTTGGTCGCGACCAGGATCCGCTCCTCGTAGGCCACCAGCACCCAGCGGTCCAGCGAGTGGATCCCCACCTCCGCGTGGATCGGATCGGTCGCCTGCGCGAGGCCACCGAAGTGGTCGACGTGCCCGTGAGTGATCAGAATCCGCTTGATGTCGCCGAGCCCGACCGGCTCGCCGAACTCGCTCCGCACCTGACGGACCCCGTCGAGCAGGTGCCGGGTCGAGTCGCCGTAGCCGCTGCCGGTGTCGACCAGGGTCACCGGGCCGGCGCCGATCAGCAGATAGGTGTGGGCGACGAGCGGTGGAAACGCCTGACAGGAGATCCGGTAGATCCGGACCCCGGTGTCGGATTCGAAGCGCGCGACCGGCGGGAGGGGCCGGCTCACGAGCCGGGCCTGAGATGCTCGACGAAGTACCGCGCGCGCGCCTCGAGGTAGTAGGCCCGAGCCGCCGGCGAGAGCGTGTGGCTCTCTTCGGGCAGCACGATCAGGTCGAAGTACTTCCCGGCCCGGAAGAAGGCGTGCGCCATCCGCATGGTGTGGTTGAAGGTCACGTTGACGTCGCTGGTGCCGATCGCGATCAGCAGCTTGCCGCGGAGTCGATCGGCCAACCGCAGATTCGAGCCGCGCTCGTACGCCTCGCTCTCGTCCTGCGGCATGCCCATGTACGGCTCGATCGGGCGCGGATCCGCGAGGAAGTCTACCACCGGCGCGCCCGATACGCCGACCCTGAAGACCTCCGGCGCCGTGAGCATCGCCCGGATGGTGAAGTAGCCGCCCCAGGAATAGCCCGTGATCCCCACGCGGGTGGTGTCCAGCCACGGCCGGGTGGCCGCCAGCGCCCGCAGCGCCGCCACGTGATCGGGCACCTCGATCCGGCCGACGTTGCCGTAGGTGAAATCCTGAAAGGCCTTTCCGCGGCCCGTGGTGCCCCGCGCGTCGACGATGTAGACGATGAAGCCGAGCTGGGTGAGTGCCTGCGCTTCGTCGCCGAGCCAGGTGCCGACGAAGCGGTGCGGCGCGGACTGGACGAAATTTCCCATGTACTGGAGATCGATCACGGGATAGCGGCGGCTCGGATCGAAGTCGAACGGCCGGTAGAGCACCCCGTAGAGATCGGTGACGCCGTCCGCCGCCTTGACGGTGAACTCCTCCGGAGCGCGCCAGCCAAGCGCGACCAGATCCGAGACGTCGGCGCGGGAGAGCACCCGGATCAGACTGCCATCGGCGGAGCGGAGCTCGACCACCGGCGGCGTCGAGACGGTCGAATGGGTGTCGATGAAATACTCGAAGCCCGGCGCCATTGCGATCGCGTGCTCGCCGGGGGCTTCGGTGAGCCGGGTGGGCCGGCCGCCGCCCAGCTCGACCCGCATCAGGTGCACGTCGTACGGTCGGGCCCGGTCGGGGCGGGCGAGATAGTAGACCCAAGCCGCCTTCTCGTCGACGCCTACCAGCCGGTCGACCGGGTAGCCGCCCTGGGTCAGTCGGCGCTCCAGGACGCCGTCCATCCTATATAGATAGAGATGGCTCCAGCCGTCGCGCTCGGAGCGCCAGATGAATCGCTCGCCGTCCGCAAGTGGATGGAAGAGCGTGGCCGGCGCCATGGCGAGGCCTTCGATGAAGCTCTCCTGCCGGTCGGTCACCAGGATCCTGGTGTGGCCGGTCTCGGGGTCGGCGGCGAGCAGATCGACCCGCTTCATCAGCCGGTCGCTCTTCAGCAGATAGACCTCGCGACCGTCGCTCCGCCAGGTGAGCGGCCAGAGCCGCTGGTCGCGCTCCGACCCGGTGTCGAGACGAGTCGTCCCCCGGCGGCGCACGTCCACCGCGTAGAGCTCGGCCTGGGCGATCGCCCCGCCGGTGCGGGGGTAGCGCACCCAGTCGACCTGCTCTTCTTCCGGCTTGAGCCAGTGCACCACGGGGATCCGGCCCACGCCGCGCAGGTTGGCCTTGACCGCGAGCAGCCGATTCCCGTCCGGCGACCAGGGCATCGGCGCCGCGAGCCCGACCAGCTGGCCGGGCAGCCAGGCGTTGTCGTCCACGCCACTGGTGGTGATCTGGATCGAGCGGCGATCGAGCGTCGAGCGGAGCCAGAGGTTGTGCTCGCGGAAGTGGGCCACCCAGCGCCCGTCGGGCGACGGGAACTCGGGCTCCGCGTCCTTGACCAGCCTGGCGGCGGCCGATCCCACCCGCCGGACACCATAGGTGCCGAGGTCCAGCTGCCAGCGTCGGTCGTCCAGCTCGAACTCGATGGCCCGGCCGTCGTCGGTCAGCTCGAGCTCGCTGAAGGGAAGCCCGCGATAGCGGGGCGAGTACCCCACCGCTCCGGCGACGGCCCGGCGGACCCTCGCGACGTCGGCCATCGCCTCGACCCGATTGGCCACTGGGTCGACCCGGAGCACGACGGTGCTGTCCGGGCCGCCGGCCAGATACCAGAAGGAGCGTCCATCGCCGAGCCAGTGCGGCGTGACGGCGCCTCCCTTCACCAGCGAAGGGAAGTCGAGCATCCGCCGGTACACGCTGTCGCGATCGACGCCTTGGGCGCGCGAAGGGCTCACCCCTGCCGCCAGGCTGACCGCGCAGGCGATCGACGTCAGCCGGCTGATCTCGTGCCCCATCGTTCCACCTTGGATGTCCCTCCCGCCCCTCTCAATCGTACCGAGCGAGCCGGATCGGTGCCAACCCTCCACTGGCCGCCAATGCGCGGCGCGGAGCGTCGGCCGGCTCGCTCGACCTCGCCCGCAATCCGGTTACCTTCGAGCGTCGGCCGGGTCGCTCGACCCCGGCCGCAATCCGGTTACCTTCGGTGGAGCTTCCGCGCTCCTCCCAGGACCCCACACACCGATGGCGATCGCAATGAGATACCGGCGAACCTTCCGCCCCGTGGTGCTCTCGCTCGGCCTGCTGGCGCTCAGGCCCACAGGACAGGCTCCGTCCCCGATCCGAGGGTTCACGCCAGAGGGGTCACGCGTGCAGCGCGAGTGGGAAGGCAAGCTCCGCGCGATCCCGTCGACCGACAGCCTGCGCTCCTACCTCGCGCGGCTCGCGGCGCGGCCGCAGCACCTCGGCTCGCCCTATGGGAAGCAGAACGCCGAGTGGCTGGTCGGTCTCTTCCGGAGCTGGGGACTCGACGCCTCAATCGAGACCTTCGAGGTGCTCTTCCCCACGCCGAAGACCCGCCGGCTCGAGATGGTCTCGCCGACCAGGTTCGTCGCCAAGCTCGCCGAGCCCGCGGTCGCGGGCGACCGCTCCTCGGCGCAGCAGCGCGAGCAGCTGCCGACCTACAACGCCTATTCGATCGACGGCGATGTCACCGGGCCGCTGGTATTCGTGAATTATGGCATCCCGGCCGACTACGAGCGGCTGGAGCGAATGGGGATCTCGGTGAAGGGCGCCATCGTGATCGCCAAATACGGCGGGTCGTGGCGCGGGATCAAGCCGAAGGTGGCCGCCGAGCACGGCGCGATCGGCTGTCTGATCTACTCCGACCCGGCCGACGACGGCTACGCGCAGGGCGACGTCTATCCCAAGGGCCCCTACCGTCCCGCCGACGGCGTCCAGCGTGGCAGCGTGATGGACATGCCCCTCTACCCCGGCGATCCGGAGACCCCCTTCGTCGGCTCCACCAAGGACGCCGAGCGGCTGCCGCGCGAGCGGATCGAGACGCTGACCAAGATCCCCGTGCTCCCGATCTCCTACGGCGACGCGGAGCCCCTGCTCCGGGCCCTCGACGGTCGGGTGGTCCCGGAGGAGTGGCGCGGCGCGCTGCCGATCACCTACAAGACCGGCCCCGGCCCCGCGCGAGTCCGCCTCGAGGTGGCGTTCAACTGGGACCGCGTCCCGCTCCACAACGTGATCGTCCGGATTCCCGGCAGCGACCTGGCCGACGAGTGGGTGGTGCGCGGCAACCATCGCGACGGCTGGGTCAACGGCGCCACCGACCCGCTCTCGGGCCTGATCGCCGAGATGGAAGAGCTGCGCGGCATGGCGGCGCTCCTCCGCCAGGGCTGGAAGCCCCGGCGAACGATCGTCTACGCCGCGTGGGACGGAGAGGAGCAGGGGCTGATCGGGAGCACCGAGTGGGCCGAGACCCATCGTGACGAGCTGCAGGCGCACGCCGCGGTCTACCTCAACACCGACTCGAACGGCCGCGGCTACCTCGGGATGGGCGGCTCGCACTCGCTGGAGCGCTTCATGAACGACGTGGCCCGGGAGATCACCGATCCCGAGACCGGCCTCACGGTCTGGAAGCGCCTCCAGCTCGGCTCGCTCGCGAGCCCCGGCAACGCGGTGATCCGCGGCGAGCTTCGGAGCAAGCCGGACCTCCGCCTCTCCGCCCTCGGCAGCGGCTCGGACTACACGCCCTTCCTCCAGCACCTCGGCGTCGCCTCGCTCAACTTAGGATTTGGCGGCGAGGGCGGCGCCGGGATCTATCACTCGGTCTACGACAATTACGAGCACTTCACCCGCTTCCAGGACACCAGCTTCGTCTACGGCCGAGCGCTCGCCCAGACCGTCGGCACCGCCGTGCTCCGGCTCGCGAACGCGGACGTCCTGCCATTCCAGTTCACCAACATGGTGGCCACCTACCGGCGCTACCTCGACGAGATCCGGAGCCTCTGGACGAACCGGCGGGAGGAGGCGCTCGAGCGGAACCGGCAGCTGACCGAGGGGGTTTTCGACGCGACGGCCGACCCGCGCGAGCCGCTCTCGCCGCCCGCGCGGCTCGAGGTGCCGCCCTATCTCAACCTGGCGCCGATCGAGAACGGGCTGGTCCGTCTGGCGAGCGCCGCGGACGCCTACGAGAGCGCGCTCGCGACCCAAGCCGCACGGGCGGGCGCGTCGAAGGCGGTGAACGAGGCGCTCAGGCAGGTCGAGCGCGCGCTCACCAGCGAGTTCGGGCTCCCCCGGCGGCCCTGGTTCCGGCACCAGATCTACGCCCCGGGCTTCTACACCGGCTACGGGGTCAAGACCATGCCCGGGGTGCGGGAAGCGATCGAGCAGGGCTTCTGGGACGAGGCCGGGGCCCAGGCGGAGCGGATCGCCGAGTCGCTCGACCGCGCCGCCGAGCGCATCGAGACGGCGACCGCCGCGCTCGACCGTTAGGCACCGCCCGCGGCGAGCCCGCGGAGCCAGGTTGTGACCCCGGAGGGGCTCCCGAGGATCAGGATCCGACGCATCGCCGATGCGCCATCAGCCGGCGGGGATCGGCAGCTCCGCCGTGTCCCAGTCGCGCCAGCCCGCCCGGCGGAGCAGCGGCCGGAAGCCCGGGTGCGAATGGAACACCCGGAACATCGGGAACACCCGGATCATCATCATCGAGGGATCGTGCTCGTCGATCGCCCGCTCCAGCAGCGCGATGCCGGTGTCGAGATCGCCGATCGCCGCGTGGGCCTGCGCCAGCACGCTGGCCTGCACGTAGCCCGTGGCGGCGCGCGCGGCGAGCGTCTCGAGCAGGGTCTCCGCGCGGCGGCGCTGGCCGGCCGCGACGGAGGCCACGACCAGGCTCATCAGTGACCAGGGATGCCGATCCGAGAGACTGGCCTCGGCCACGGCCGCCGCCAGCGCCTCGGGACCGAGGCCCTTCTGCACGTAGGCCACGGTGAGCCAGTGGTAGGCGAGGAACGACGGCGCCTCGATGTCGATCGCCGAGAGCAGGGCCTCGATCGCCTGGTCGAAGCGACCGGCGGCGAGCAGCTGCTGGCCGAACATCACCCGCGAGAGTCCGGTCGCGCCGGCCATCAGCGTCGCCCGCTCGGCGGCGCGGCCCGCGTCTCCCGGCCCATCGTGACAGAGCCGCACGAAGGCCAACCGCGCGTGCGCGGTCACCAGCGTGGGGTCGATGGCGAGCGCGCGCTCCAGCTCCGCGATGCCCGCCTCGAACTGACGCTCGACCCAGAGCAGACAGGTTCCCCGCGCCAGCCGCGATTCCGCCCGGTCGGGGGCGAGTCGGATCGCCTCGCCCGCGGCCCGCGCGGCGAGGTCGGCCGCGCGAGCCGCGGGAAGAAAGCCGTAGAACGCCAGCTGGGTGTAGGACTCGGCGAGGGCGGCGTGGGCCGCGGCGTGGCCCGGATCGAGCGCGATCGCCTGGCGGAACTGATCGAGCCCCTGGCCCAGCCCCGCGCCCTGCGGGCTCCAGGCGCGGACGCCCTCCTCATAGAGTCGGTTGGCCCGCTCCCGACGGCTCGGTGACGGGGCGAGCCCCGCCGTCCGCCGGAGCTCGCGCTCGACTTCCTCCGCGATCGCGAGGGCCAGCTCGTCCTGAAGCGCGAGTGGTGGGCCGAGCCTTCGATCGTAGCGTCCGGTCCAGAGCAGCCCCCCGCCCTGCACCCGGAGCAACCGAGCGGTGACCCGAACCTGATCCCCGGAGCGTCTGACGGCGCCCTCCACGACGAACGTCACGCCGTAGCGCGCCCCGAGGGTGGCGAGGTCGAGCTCGCCCTCGGCGCTTGCGCCCGCGGACAGCAGGGGCGTCCGACCGGAAACTCTGAGATCCGGCATCCGCGCCAGCACCGAGATCAGCTCCTCGGTGAGACCGTCGGCGAGCGACCCCGCCTCGGCGTCCACGACCGACCAGCCGAACGGGAGGACCGCGACCGACGGGCCGTTGCCGCCCGAGGGCTCCTTCGGCTGCTCGCTGCTCCCGCCGGGCAACGCGGCTTCCGCGCCGGACATTATCGCGACGGCCGGCGCGGCGGCCGGCAGCACCTTGCCCTCGCGAATCTCGCGCGCCAGATCGACCACCTCTCGATGGGGTGGCAGTTCGAGCTCCTGGGCGATCAGCTCCTCGTAGATCCTCGCCTGCCGGAGCGCGCCCACCCGATCGCCCGCCGCGAGCAAGGCCCGCATCAGCGCGACCGTGAGCCGCTCGTTGAGCGGCTCGAGCGCGGCCAGGCGTCGGCTCCACTGCACGGCCGACAGCGGATCGCCGCGCTCCTGCGCGACCCGGGCCAGCGACTCGAGCGCCTCCGCCAGCGACCGCTCCAGACCGCGACGCTCCTCTTCGACCCAGTGCTCGAACTCGGGGACCGAGGCCAGCCGAAAGCCGTGGAGGAACGGGCCTTCGTAGAACCCGACCGCCCGCTCCGCCTGGCCAAGTCGCAGCAGGTCCTCGAACTCGTTGACGTCCGCCCGAGCCTCGTCAGGGTTGAGGCCGAGCTCGCGGGTGCCCAGGAAGAGGTCGGGCGCCTCGGAGTCCCGCCGGAGCGCGTAGAGCGCCTGTTTCAGCGCATGGCGTCCCGAGTCGCCGTCCGCGTCGGGCCAGAGAACCGCCTGCAGCCGGTCACGGCCCACGCCCCGCGAGCCCGCGCGCGCAACCATCGCGAGCAGCGCCATCCGGCGAGGCTGCGCCGCCGCGCCGAGCAGCCGGCGATCGCCGCGATGCACGGCGAGGCCGCCCAAGGTCGTTATTCGAAGCACCCGACGATCGCTCGCACCTGGGTGAGCTCTTCCCTGCGGGAGCCCGGCGTGAGCCGCCGGGCTCCGCGCGTGGCGGGGAAAGACAGCTGGAGAGCGCCATAATAGGCCGGGGTTCGGGTCGGGGCAAGAAAGGCTCAGAAGGACTCCTCCGCGAAAGGGAAACCGACGGCGGCCGGGCATCCCGCTCGCCACCATCCCGGTCCCGGTGGGGGCCAGCCCGCGGAGCGGTGATCCACCGCCCGGGCGGAGCCGCTCCAGACGGCCGGTCCTACGGAGACCGGGTCTCGACGCGGTCACCCGGAAGTCACCCGAGGTCCCGAAACCGGACCTGGAGCCGGAGCGTACCACCCCCTGTCCCAACCCCGGATCACCGATGAGCTCCCGATCGCTGGTGCTCTACCCCATCGCGACCTACGCGGTGCTCGCCTGTCTCTTCGGCTGGATGTTCACCATCGCCGACGCGCTGGGCGCGGGCATCGAGGGCGGCCAGTTCCCGCTCGGCCCGATCATGGCGGCCGCCCTGGTGTCGCTCGGGCTCGGCCGGCCCGGCCTCCGACGCTGGGGCGGCGATCTCGCCAGGCTCAGGACCGCGCCGGGCTGGTATCTGCTCGCGACCCTCGGGCCGATCGCGATGATGGCCCTGCTCGTGCTGGCCAATGGCGCCCTCGGCGCCCCACTCCCGTCGGCGGAGCAGCTGGCCGGGTGGCGGGACCTCGGACCGACCTTCGTCGCCATCCTGATCGCGATCGGCATCGGCGAGGAGGCGGGCTGGACCGCCTTCGCGGCGCCACGGCTGCTCGAGCGCTACCCGTTCGTGAAGGCCTGGCTGGTGCTCGCCGCGATCCGAACGATCTGGCACCTCCCGCTGATGCTCGACGGGGATCTGAGCCTCGTGGTCGGGATCGGGGGCAACTTCGCCTTCCAGTTCGTCGTGCTCTGGCTCTTCCGTCGGACCGGGGTCTGGTTCCTGGCGGCGATCTGGCATACCGTACACAACGTGGTCTCGGGCAGCTTCCTCTTCCAGATGGTCGACGGTCCCGATCAGACGCGCCTCGGCATCCTGCTGGTGATCGGGTACGGGTTGCTGGCTCTGGGCCTGGCCGCGGTCGATCGCCGGCCCGCGATCGGTGCGGACGTTGGGCGCGGCCCCGCCCCTTCCCCCCGCTAGCCTAGCGCCCGGAGGTCGAGATGGCGTTCCAGCGCAGCCGACACGAGAAGCCGCCCTTCGCCCCCTGCGAGGAGCAGCGGGCGCTCTGGCCCGAGGTCTCGGGCAACGAGATCAACGGTCGGGGCGAGAGCGCGGTCAGACGGCCGTCACCGATCTACTGGCACGATCCCGGTCTCACGCCGCACGGCCCGCTCCAAACCTGGATGATGGACCAGGGGCGGAAGGAACCGGCCCTTCACGCCCAGCGCGCGGCCCGCGCCGAGGTGATCGCGCGGCCCGGCGCACCGATCGCGGACACCAAGGTCGAGCGCGACCCGGCCCGGGCGGCCGAGCTGGTCAAGGCGAAGGCCCGCGAGCTCGGCGCCGAGCTGGTGGGGCTCGTGCGGACGGATCCCCTCTGGGTCTACGAGGGCTACGACTTCGACTTCCCCTGGATCGTGATGCTGGGGGTTTCGATGGACTACCAGCAGCTCGAGACGGCGCCCGAGGTGACCGCTGCGATGGCGGTGGTGGAGGGATACACCCAGGGATGGCGAGTGGCGAAGCCGCTCGCCGACTGGATCCGCTCGGAGGGCTGGCGCGCGGAGCCCCGAGGCGGGCCGCCCGCCGGACCGATCACGCTGATTCCGGCTGCCCTCCGGGCGGGATTCGGTGAGCTCGGCAAGCACGGCTCCATCATCAACCGCGAGCTGGGCTCCAACTTCCGGCTCGCGGCCGTGTTCACCGATCTCCCGCTGGTCGAGGACCAGCCCACCGAGTTCGGGGCCGACGACTTCTGCACCGTCTGTCAGGTCTGCGCCAACGCCTGTCCGGTCGACGCCATCAGCCACGAGAAGCAGCTCGTGCGCGGCGTGATCAAGTGGTACGTCGATTTCGATCGCTGTCTGCCGTACTTCAACGAGACCTACGGCTGCGCGGTCTGCATCGCTGCGTGTCCCTGGTCGATCCCCGGCACGGGCCCGGGACTCGCCGAGAAGATGCTCGCGCGCCGCTCACGCCGGGCCACCTGATCGACGACCCTCCGCGCGAGCCGACCGGTCTCGAGCCGGCCCGTGGCGCGACTCATCGGCGGACCGCCGCGTCGACCTGCCGTTTCGTGGCGGCCACCAGATCGGCCATCCGTCGCCAATCGGCGCGGAGCACCTCCCGCCCGAGCGTGGTGAGGGCGTAGTACGTGCCCCGCCTGGGATCGTCCTCGCCCCGCGGCCCCGAAACGGTCGCCACCCAGCCGTCGTCGATCAGGCGCCGGAGGTGGCGGTAGAACGCCCCCGTCGGCAAGGGGATCCATCCTTCGGACTGCCGTCGGACGGTCTGGATCACTCCGTATCCATGGCTTGGCTCCTCGGCCAGCGCGAGGAGGATGTGGAAGACCACGGGTTTGAGCGGCAGGATCCGATCGAAGTCGGGTCGGCGCGACTCGTTGCGGGAAGGCATCGCTCGCACGTCCTCGTTCCGTACAGGTACGGAACATACTATACCGCACTTTCGCTCGGCCGCCAACGGGGTTGGTGGATCGCGAACAACCGCAGCGGGTTAGCGTGCCGGTCCTCGGAATCGGCACTCGATCCGCGGTCGTCGCACCCGAGAACCGGGTAGATTTGGCTGGGCGCGCGCTTCGCGCGAACCGACTTTTACCCGGGTGGGATCATGACGAAGGAACCACGGAGCAGCTCCGGCGACAAGCCGTCATCGCGGACGCTGACCGAGCGGGTCAGAGCCCGCGTGGCCCAAGCGGGCCGGAGCCTCGATACCAAGACCGAGGGCCGCGCGCGGCCGCGTCGCCCGGCGCCGCCATTCGGCGAAGCGGGCGAGGCGCGGGAGGCGAAGTCGATCGATCGGGTGTACTGCGAGATGCGGACGCTGTATCGGAGCTACCGCCGGCGCACCAAACGACCCGCCGTGCCCGAACTACGACAGGCGGTCCGTGCCTACAAGCAGGGACCGAGTCTGACGAAGCTGGTGGCGGTCGCGAGCTTCCTCGACGACCGTAGCTTGCTGGATTGGTAGGCGGGTTGCCCGCCGCCCGTCAGGTCGACCGGCGGCGGGCAGCTCTGCTTGCCGTCAGGCCTGGGCTCGGGTGACGTTCTCCGCCGCCGGACCCTTCTGACCCTGGACGATGTCGAACTCCACCGTCTCGCCTTCGGCCAGGGACTTGAAGCCCTGCCCCTGAATCGCGCTGTGATGCACGAAACAGTCTTTCGATCCGTCGGACGGCGTGATGAAGCCGAAGCCCTTGGCATCGTTGAACCACTTCACTGTACCCTTGCTACGCATTGTACTGCTCCTGATTAACAGCGGAGGCGTCTGACCCCCGCATTGGCCCGTGCATACCCCACGGCAGGTGTTCCGGACAACGATCGGGAAGACCCGCCGCTGCGCATGACCGATTTGAACCCAAAGAGGCCCGGCGATGCCGGGCCCCCCATACGCGCTCGGAACTGGTGTCGATCACGGGCTAAATGGTACGCTGGGGCGGCCTTCCGCGCAAGCACCCGGCCCGGAAGTCAGTCGCGGCCGCTCCGGAACGATTGGAGGCCCTTCGGCCCGCCAGCCCCGGTAAACACGTTGGCGTCCAGCCAGGCCGCCAGCCGGCCGTCGCGCCCTTCGGCGGGCTCGTCGGCGTGCTCCGGAACGACGCTGAAGCGCCGCCCGGCCGACATCAGGAACCACATCGCAGGCTCCGCCTCGATCAGCCGCCCTGGATTGGCCCGGCGACCTTCGTACGAAACGAAATGAAAGACCCGCCCCCGATGCGTCAGGCGGCACTGGGCTGTCTTGTATGCGCACATCGTCCCCTCCTCGAGAATCCACGGTGGGGAGCGCCGGTGGCGCCGCGGACCTCCCGTATCAATGGTACCCTCGGGGGCCACGCGATGCGAGAAAGCAGCGGCCGATCATCGAGAGGCCACGTCACCGGAGGGCCGCCACACGTGCCATTGCCCGCTCAACCTGCCACCGAGCCTGAAGAACTCTTCTTCCGTCATTCCGTCACGATTACGAGTGGCGGTCGCTCTGTTCCAACAGGAGCCCGTTCCTCGCGCCGGTAGCCATGGAATCGATCTCGAACCCCCATACCCCCCCACTCCGCGCTCCGCCATGGGCGACGCCGGTGGAGACCGCGCTGGCGGAGGCCCGAGTGCGTCCGGAGCAGGGCCTCCCGGAAGGCGAGGCCCGCCAGCGACTCGCACGCTCGGGGCCGAATCGGCTCAGGGAGCCCGAGCGGCTGAGTCCCTGGCGGGTCCTGGCCCGCCAGCTGACCAGCAGCATGATCGCGCTCCTGGCCGCGGCTGCCGTGGCGGCGTTCCTCTTCGGCGACCCGGTCGACGCCGCGGCGATCGCCGCCTGCATCGCGATCAACGTCGGGATCGGCTTCGCGCTGGAGCTCCGCGCCGCCCGCTCCGTCGAGGCCCTGCGCCAGCTCGGTCAGGTGACGGCCCGGGTCCGACGGAGCGGCAGGATCCGTGAGATCCCAGCGGCCGACCTGGTCCCCGGCGACCTCCTGATCGTGGAGGCCGGCGACCTCGTGCCGGCCGACGCCCGGCTGGTCCGCGCGGCGCTCCTGCAGGCCGACGAGGCGGTGCTCACCGGCGAGTCGAGCCCGGTCGAGAAGACCACCGAGCCGGTTCCCGCCGCGACGCCCCTCGCCGAGCGCCGCAGCATGCTCTACGGCGGCACCCTGATCACCGCCGGGAGCGCGGAGGCCCTGGTGGTGGCGACCGGCACGGCGACCGAAATCGGAACCATCGCGACCCTCACCGAGACGACCCCTGACACCACGACGCCACTCGAGCGGAGACTCGAGCGTCTCGGCCGCCTGCTGATCTGGGTCAGCCTGGGTGTCGCCGGCGGTCTGACCCTGTTGGGACTGCTCGTGGGCCGGGACCCGCTGCTGATGCTCGAGACCGCGATCGCGCTGGCGGTGGCGACGGTGCCGGAGGGGCTCCCGTTCGTGGCGACCATCGCCCTGGCGCGGGGGGTGTGGCGCATGGCCCAGCGGAACGCCCTCGTGCGCCGGCTCTCCGCGGTCGAGACCCTGGGCGCGGTCGGGGTCATCTGCGTCGACAAGACCGGGACCCTTACCGAGAACCGGATGACGGTGACCCGGATCGTGCTCGCGGACGCCGAGCACCGCTTCGACGCCGCCGGGACGGCCACCGCGTCCGATCCGGTGCTCACGGAGACGCTCGAAGTCGGCGCCCTCTGCAACACCGCCGGACTCGCGGACGCGGCCTCCGAGCAACCGATCGGCGACCCGCTCGAAGCGGCCCTCCTGTCGGCGGCCGCGCACCGCGGGATCGACCGGACCCGGCTCCTCGAGCGCGAGCCCGAGGTCCGCCGGGCCGCCTTCGACCCCGGCGTCCGGATGATGGCCACCGTCCACCGGGGGCCGGCAGGCGGGCGGATCGCGGTGAAGGGAGCGCCGGAGGCAGTGCTGGCGCGCTCGGTCTCGGTCCGGACGGCCGCCGGCGACCGGGCGTTAGGCGAGGCCGAGCGGGGGCGCTGGCGGGAGCGGAACCGGGAGCTCGCCGCCCTCGGGATGCGGGTGATCGCGATCGCCACCCGGGGCGGGACGCTCGACACGGAGCCCTACCGCGACCTGGTCCTGCTCGGTCTGGTCGGGCTCAGCGACCCGCCTCGCTCCGACGCGGCCGCCGCGATCGCCAAAGCCCGCGCGGCCGGGATCCGGGTCGTGATGGTGACCGGTGACCAGGCGGCGACGGCGCGCTACGTGGCGCGCGCCGTCGGGCTGGCCGACGACGGGACCCCGATCCTCGAGGGCGCGGCGCTCACCGATTCCGCCCGACTCGCCGGCGAGGATCGAGAGCGCGCGCTCGCGGCCTCGATCGTCGCCCGGGTCGCGCCCGCGGAGAAGCTCGCCCTGGTCGAGCTGCACCAGTCGGCCGGCGCCACGGTCGCGATGACCGGCGACGGGGTCAACGACGCGCCCGCCCTGAAGCGCGCCGACATCGGCATTGCGATGGGCCGCCGGGGCACCCAGATCGCTCGGGAAGTCGCCGACATCGTCCTCAAGGACGACGCCTTCGCCACCATCGCCGCGGCGATCGAGCAGGGGCGGGCGATCTTCGCGAACATCCGCAAGTTCGTGTTCTACCTGCTCTCCTGTAACCTGAGCGAAATGATGATCGTCGGGCTCGCCACGGTGGTCAGCCTGCCGCTGCCGATCCTCCCGCTCCAGATCCTCTTCCTCAATCTGGTCACCGACGTCTTCCCCGCCCTCGCGCTCGGTGTCGGCGCGGGCGATCCCGGCCTGATGCGGCGGCCCCCACGCCCACCCGGTGAGCCGATCCTCACCCGCCGCCAGTGGCTTCGGGTGATGGCCTTCGGCGCCCTGATCACCGCCGCCGTGCTCGGCGCGTTCGCGGTGGCGCTCTTCGGACTCGGTCTTCCGGTCCGCGACGCGATCACCGTGTCCTTCCTGACGCTGGCGCTGGCTCAGCTCTGGCACGTCTTCAACCTGCGGAGCCCGGGGTCGGGACTCGTCGTCAACGAGATCACCCAAAACCCGTTCGTCTGGGCCGCGCTCGGCCTGTGTGTCGCCGCGTTGGGCTTGGCGGTCTATCTCCCGAGCGCCGCGGCGCTGCTCCAGCTCGGTCGCCCCGGTCGAGCCGCCTGGGTCGTGGTCGCGGTCTTCTCGGCCCTGCCGCTGGTCGTGGGTCAGGTCTGGCTCGGGCTCGCGGGCCGGGCGCTCCGAGCTCGCGCGCCGGGAGGGCCGGTCCGCTAGTCGAGCCCGAGCAAGGCGAACATCAGCAGCACGCCGAGCACGAAGCAGGCGAGGTCCCTGAGGCGTGAGCGCGGCGAATCCCCGCGGGTCACTTCGGGAATCAGGTCCGCCGCGCCAATGTAGACGAAGTTGCCCGCCGCGAACGGCAGCAGGATCGAGGGCTCGAAGCGGGCCGAGAGCGCGAGCGCCAGCAAGCCGCCGACCAGGAAGGTCAGCCCCGAAAGGAAGTTGGCGAGAAGCGCGCGCCGCTTGGGCCACCCGCCCCGAACCAGCACCGCGAAATCGCCGATCTCCTGCGGCACCTCGTGGGCGGCCGCCGCGAGCCAGGCGGCCACGCCGAGTCCCGGGTCCGCCACGAACGCCGCGCCGACGCCCAGCCCGCCGAGAAAGTTGTGCAGGCCGTCGCCGAGCAGGATGAGGTAGGTGAGGGGCTCGCGCCGGGTCTCGGTCGGGTGACGATGGTGATGCCAACCCAGCCACTGCTCCATCCCGAGGAAGACCGCGAACCCGACCAGGAGCGCGAGCGCCGAGGTCACCGGATCGAGCCCGACGGCGAGGCCCGCCGGGAAGAGATGGAGCAGCGCGCCGCCCAGCAGCGTCCCGGCGGCGAACGCGACCAGCGGCAGCAGCATCCGATCGAGCAGCGCGGCGGGCAGGAGCAGCACGATGCTGCCCGACAGCGCGATCGCCGCCATCAGCAGCCCGCCAACGAGGATCCAGACGAAGGTCGGGAGGTCGGGAAGGGTCACGCTGACAATCTCGACCGCCGGACGCCGGCCGCCAAGCCGGCTGGTCCGGATCCCCGCCGCGACTCACGCGAGCGGCCGGCGTCCCACTGGATCGTGTCCCCTTCTGGGAGTCGGGAGAGGTTGAGATCGCCGCGGAGCACGCGCCGCGGCTCCCTCCACCCCGCATCGGTCGATGATCCCATCCGGCCCGGTCTTGCGCCTCATCAGTCGGAGGGTGTTGAGCTTACCTGCCGATCGAGGAGGACACCGTGTTGACCCTGGCGCTGCTGCTGACCTTCGTCGGCCTGGCGAGCCCCAGACTCGATACCTCGCTGATCGGCGCCCCGCTCCATCGAATCCACGAGACCGCGTATTTCCAGCAGTGGCAGCTCCGAGAGAAGAGCCAGGCGCTCGGGGTCGACGGCCGGGAGCTGATCGAATTCGAACCGGCCGCTGGCGCCTTTGCCGGCCGGATGTCCCTCCTGGCCGTCTCGGACAGCGGCGGCGGCGTTTCGACCGTCTCCCTCAACCTGCGTTCCTCGTTCCGGCGCGACCCCACGATGGGCCTGGTCGCGCGGCGGGCTGCCCGCGACCTGATGGAGGCGGCCATCCCGCGGAAGCCTCGCGCCGCGCTCGCGCCGTTCTTCGCCGCCCCGTGGTACGATCGGCCGATCGACAGTCTGGTCGCCGAGCTGGGCACCGAGTCCGATCTGGCGCTGGCGATGGACGTGGTTCGCGGCGACCGGCTCGAGCATCGGTTCACGGGGGGTGGGTACCTGTTCGTGTTTCGGAACGAGGGGTCGGCGGGGTCGGCGGACCTGATCCTCCGGGTGAGTCGCGCCGCCTGAGGGAGACCACCCCTCCGCCATCGAATCGGCGACTCGTCGAGTCCGGACTGGGCAGATAGCCCGAGGCTCGATCGAGGCGAGCCCGGCGCGAGGCGACGACCGCCCTCGCTGAACCTCAGCCCGCGCCGCGAACCGTCAGAGCGGCCCCCGCCGCCACGGACCGAAGAGCGCGTAGGTGGCGCTCGGGACCGTCCCCTCTCTGGTGGCGGACCCCTGCACGTTGAAGAACAGCACCTGGCCGTCCGGGCTCAGGCACGACCCCGCGAACTCGCCGGGCGTGGTGCCGTCGGCGCCACGAGGGTGGCGAACCAGGTCGACGATATGGCCCCGGCGGTCGAGCCCGCGGACGTACTGGTCGCCGCCACCGTCCTCGCAGAGAATCAGCCCGCCCCCCGGCGAGGCGCAGATGTTGTCGGGTCCGTCAAGGACTTCGCGCGAGGGCGACTCGAACACCAGCGTAAGCTCGCCCGTGTCCCGGCCGGTGGGACGATAGAAGAAGACCTGGCCCGCCCGCGCATCGCCGCCGTTGGTCGAGACCAGGTAGATCCCGCGATCGCCGGCCCAGGCGCCCTCCAGCCGCGCGAAGATCGCGCCGCCCTTGGCGAGCCCCTCGCGGAACACGGTGCTCGGCTCGGTCTCCGCCGCGGCGGGATCGGGATCCTCGATCTCGACCCAGCCGACCGGCACG
>JBFXAS010000039.1:0-27822 GCA_050184075.1 Gemmatimonadales bacterium | reverse complement strand
AAGCTGGTGCGTGGCGATCCGTCCAAGGAGCGCCCGCCGCCGCCCGGCACCAGTCTCTGAGGGCTCGGGGGCTCGGCGACGACCCCCGATCACCCCGAGGAGACCGCGTCGCGCGGGTCGATCCGCGCGGCGCGCCAGGCCGGGAGGGCGCAGGCGCCCAAGGCCAGGAGCGCGAGGATTGCGGCCACTGCGGCGAACGTCGCGGGGTCGAGCGGGGTCACGCCGTGGAGCATCGCCCGCATCAGCCGGGTGAGCAGGGCGGCGGCGAGCGCGCCCGCCATGACCCCGAGCCCGGCCATCGCCAGGCCGTCGGCGACGACGAGGCGAACCACCGACCGTGGACTTGCCCCCAGGCTCTGCCGGATCCCGATCTCCCGGGTGCGGAGACCCACCATGTGGCTCAGCACCCCATAGATGCCGATCCCCGCCAGCAACATCGCGAGCCCGCCGAAGGTCCCCAGCAGCAGGAGGTAGAAGCGCGGCTCCGCCCGCTCGGCGCCGATCACGTCGGTGAGCGCGACGGCGTCCGACACCGGCACGTCCCGGTCGAGCATCGCGACCAGCCGTCCGACGGCGGCGACGGTGGCCTCGGGGCGCGTCTCGGATCGAGCCACGAAGGTCAGGTACGAAAAGGGGACCGCTTCGTTGGAGAGGTACAGGCTCGACTGCGCCAGCGGCCGATAGAGCTCCGGTCTGGGTTCCGCCGTCCAGCCGTCGATCGGCACGTCGTGCGCGACGCCGATCACCTCGACCCAGGCGTCCGGCTCGCCGGGGTCCAGGGTGAGACGCTTGCCGACCGCCCGTTCGCCCGGCCACCAGCGACGGGCCAGGGTCTGGTTGACGATGACCGTGCCCGATGCGTCGGCCCGGTCGCGCTCGTCGAAATCGCGGCCCTCCTCGAGCGGCAGCCGCATCGTCGCGAAGTAGCCGGGCATGACGACCCGATAGGCCGCGCGGGGCAGCTCCTCACGGGGCGGGGTCGGCCGACCGTCGATCCAGAAGCTCCACGACCAGACGTCGCCGCCGAGCGGCAGATGGTTGATCGCGCTCGCGGCGCTCACGCCGGGCAGCGCGCGAATCCCGTCGAGCAGCTCGCGATAGAAGCTCTCGCGGCGCTCGAGGCGGCCCGCGTCGCTCCCGTTGACGGAGACCACCATGCTCACCACGCCGGCGGGGTCGAATCCGGGGTCGATCGAGCGGAGCGACTGGAGGGTGCGAACCGAGAGACCCGCGCCGACCAGAAGCACCATGGCGAACGCGAACTCCGAACCGACCAGCAGGGTCCGGACCCGGCCGGGGCCGAGCAGCGCGCCCGCGTCGTCCGAGCCCTTGAGCACGGTGGTCGGATCGGCGCGCAACACCCGGAGGGCGGGGAGGGTCCCGAAGCCGATCCCGGTGGCGAGGGCCACCGCCAGGGTGAAGCCGAGCACGGTGCGGTCGATCGTGATCGGCCCGAGGACCGCGAGCGAGGCGGGCCCGATCGCGGGCAGCAGCCGAGCGCCGCCGAAGGCGAGGGCAAGCCCGAGGGCGCCGGCCAGCAGCGCCAGCGCGGCGCTCTCGGCGAGGAGGTGGCGGAAGAGATCCCCCCGTCCGGCGCCGTGGGCCGCCCGCACGCCGAAGTCGCGGCGGCGGCCGGTCGACCGGGCGAGGTAGAGGTGGGCCACGTTGGCGCAGGCGATGAGGAGCAGGCAGCCCACGGCCGCGAGGAGCACCAGGAGGGCGGGGCGGACGGCCCCGGTCACCCGCTGCGCCAGCGGCTCGACCACGATGTCCCGATTGCTGCCGGGGAGCTGCCGCTCGAGGCGCGCCGTGACGGTGGCCATCTCGGTGCGCGCCCGGGCCAGGTCGACCCCGGGCGCAAGCCGGGCGAAGGCGCGCAGGCTCTCGCCGCGGCTGCTCGCCCGCGCCCCCAGCGGGAGCGGCGCCCAGAGCTCCGCACCCGTGGCCCAGAAGGGCGGGAACCTGAACCCGGGACCCATCACGCCGACCACCTCGTACGGCTCACCGTTCAGGCGGATCGTGGTGCCCGCGATGGTCGGGCTCGCGGCGAAGCGCCGCCGCCAGAGGGCATCGCTCAACAGCACGACCCGATCGCTGCCCGGTGTCTCCATCGACTCGTCGAAGCCACGCCCGATCGCCGGCGCGACGCCCAGCAGGGGGAAGAGGTTGGCCGTGACCCGGACGGCCTCGAGCCGCTCGGCCCGCTCGGTGCCGCCCAGATTCACCGACCAGAGCTCCGCCGCGCCCAGCGCGGAGAACGAGCCGGCCTGCTCGCGCCATTCCGCGACGTTCGCGGGGGACACCGGGCTGGCGCCTTGTCCCAGGACCACGACCAGGTCGTCGGGCGCGCGGTAGGGCAACGGTCTCAGGAGCACCGTGTTGACGATCGAGAAGATCAGCGCGGTGGCGCCAATCCCCGCGCCCAGCACCCCCACGACCAGTGCCGCGAACCCCGGGGCTCGGCGGAGCGATCGCAGGCTGGCTCGGAGATCGCCGCGCAGGCGACGGAGAGAGGTGGACGGCGTCACGCTGGCCTCGGGCTCGGGTCCCCTCTTAGACCCGGCGATTGGCCGATTGGTTGGCCGGACCGGAAACACCGCGCGCCGGCGGCGCGTAGAGCCTCAAGACCCTTCTCGAGGACCGCTCCAATGCTGCGACGACTGCTCTTCGTCGGCGCCCTGGTTGCCACGGCGCTCGGCGCGAATGCCTTCCGCTCGGAGTCCGCCGACGAGGCGGCGATCCGGGCGGCGATCGAGCACTACTTCCAGGGCCACGCCACCGGCGACGGCAACCACTTCCGGGTCGTCTTCCACCCCGAGGCCAAGCTCTTCGCGATTCGGGACGGCAAGTTCTGGCAGCTCTCGAGCGCCGACTACGCGGCGCGGGCCAACGGAACGCCGCCCGCCGACGAGGCGAGCCGCAAGCGCTGGATCGAAGAGATCGACGTGACCGGCGACGCCGCGATGGTCAAGCTCATCCTCGACTACCCGGGGGTGAAGCTCACCGACTACATGTCGATGCTCAGGGTCGACGGGAAGTGGATGATCGTCAACAAGATCTTCCAGGGAGTACCGAAGTAGGGCGGATTCCCTTTGATTTCGGGTGTGCCCGTCACCCTGACCGCCGAAAAGCTGGCCGCTGCCGAGGAGCTCGGCGCCCTGTTCACCCCGGGGCGCCGGGTCTGTCTCACGACCCACGTCAACCCCGACGGTGATGGGATCGGGAGCGAAGTCGCCCTGGCCTCGATCCTGGGCTCGCTCGGTGTCGACGTGGTGATCACCAACCCGACGCCCACCCCGCCACGATTCCGCTTCCTCTTCGAGAGCCACCCGGGTCTGGATCGCACCGACCAGGCCATCAAGGAGCTCCGCCGGGCGGACGCCATCGTGGTGCTCGACATCTCCGACCTCTCCCGGCTCGGCATGCTGGCCGAGGCGGTCGTCGAGCGGGGTGTCCCGGTGGGCTGCGTGGACCACCACGTGAGCCCCGGCACCCTGCCCGAGGGCCCGCGGTACCTGGACCCGGCGGCCGCCGCGACCGGGGAGCTGATTTACGAGATCGCGCTGGCGAACGAATGGCCGCTCACTCGCGAGGTGGCTCGGGCGGCCTACATCGCCATCCTCACGGACACCGGCGGTTTCCGCTTCAGCAACACCCACCCGAGGACCTTGCGGGTGGCGGCCGAGCTGCTCGACACGGGGATCGATCCGGAGCGGATCTATCTCGACGTTTATGCCGGCGCGCCGGAGGGCAGGGTCCGGCTCCTCGCCGAGGCGCTGCAGACGCTGGTGGTGGAGCCGGAGAACGGCCTGGCGTGGGTGACGGTGCCGCCGGGCGCGATCGAGCGGCATCGGGTCGGGACCGACGACCTCGACGGTGTGGTGGAGCACGCGCGCTCGATCCAGGGCGTGCGCATGGCGCTGCTCTTCCGGGAGATCGCCCAGGGACGGATCAAGGTCTCGCTCCGCTCGGTGGGCGACGTCGACGTGGCGACCTTCGCGAAGGGGTTCGGGGGGGGCGGGCACACGAAGGCCGCCGGCCTCTCGGTGGCGGGCTCGCTCTCCGCCGCGCAGACCGAGGTGCTCGAAGCGGCGCGCCGCTATCTCCGGAGCAACGGCAACGCCGCGTTGAAGTGAGCCCGGCGGCCTGTATATTGCGCAATGAGGAAGTCATGACGTCCCCGACGACCGACCCGCTCGAGCGGATCGAAACCGCGCTCGACGGCATCCGACCCTACATCGCCTCGCACCGTGGGTCCGTGGAGGTGGTGGACTTCGACGAAGACGACGGGCTGCTGACCCTGCGACTCGGAGGCACCTGCAACGGGTGCTCCGCCGCGAGCGTGACGCTCCAGCAAGGCATCGAGGTTCGTCTCCGGCAGCTGGTGCCGGAAGTCCGAGCCGTCCTCGCCGTCTAGCCAACCCAGGTTCTGCCGTGACGGATACCCTTCAGGCCCGAGTCGGTGCGGCATTGTCCCGCATCGTGAACCCCCGCCTCGACAGCGATCTGCTCTCCGCCGGAATGATCCGCGACCTCGCGGTGACCGACGACGGGCGGGTCGTCTTCACCTTCCTGCTCGGCAAGCAGGACCCCGCCACGCTGGTGCGGGAAGCCCGGACGGCGATCAAGGCGCTCGAGGGCGTGTCGCAGGTGAAGATCACCGTCCAGGATCCGGCCGGGCCGGCGCCGGCCACGCACGGTCCGCCGCCGGGGCAGCAGCCCCAGTCGACCGGGATGCCCGCGCCGCCCCAGGCGGTCGAGTTTCCACACCTCGGCACCGTGATCGCCATCTCCTCGGGCAAGGGCGGGGTCGGCAAGTCGACGGTGGCGGTCAACCTCGCCGTCGCGCTGGTCAAGCAGGGGAAGCGGGTCGGCGTGATGGACGCCGACATCTACGGGCCCAACATCCCGAGGATGTTCGGACAGTTCGAGCGCCCCGAGGTGCGCAATAACCGGATCCAGCCGCTCCGCGCTCATGGCGTTGGCCTGATCTCGATCGGGTCGCTGGTCGACCGCGACGCCCCGGCGATCTGGCGGGGCCCGATCATCATGAAGGTGGTGCAGCAGTTCCTGCGGGACGTGGAGTGGGGCGAGCTCGACTACTTCATCGTCGATCTCCCCCCCGGCACGGGCGATGCTCAGCTCTCGCTGGTCCAGTCGGTCCAGGTGTCGGGGGCGGTGATCGTGACCACGCCGCAGGAGATGGCCGTGGGCGACGCGCTCCGAGGCGCCAAGATGTTCGAGCGGGTCAACGTCCCGCTCTACGGCATCATCGAGAACATGAGCGCGTTCGTCGACCCCGAGAGCGGGCGGCGGTTCGAGCTCTTCTCCTCGGGGGGCGGCGAGCGGCTGGCGAACGAGCTCGGGGTGCCGCTGCTGGGGCAGATCCCGCTCCAGCCCGGCCTGGCCGAGCGAGCCGATCAGGGCGACCCGATCGTGGCCGTGCTGCCGGAGAGCCCGGCGGGAAGCGCGCTGATCAAGGCGGCGGAGCAGGTGGTGAAGCAGGCGGGCGGCCGGAAGATCCAACTGCCGATCATCCAGGGCTAGCGCCCCTCTACTTCCACTCCACCTTGACGTTGCCGAGGGTCGTCTCGATGTCGAGGTCGATCCTCCGGCTGGCGCGGTCGTAGTTGTCGGAGAGGTAGGTCTTTCCGGAGCGACTGAACCCCGCGTGGCTGAACGAGGCGAGGAACCGGTCCATCGTGATCCGGAGCCCCAGCGAGCGCGGCGCCTCGAGCCGAATCTCCCCCACGGTCATCCGGATCTGCATCCGCGCGTCTTCGGGCCACTCGCCGTCGAGATCGAGGCGGACCTGCCCGACTCCGCCCTCGATCAGCCAGGTCCGACAACCGGCATTGCCCAGGTCGGTCGCGACGAAGGCGGCCGCGCCCGTGGTCACCTGGGCCCGGCGGCAGAGCATCCGATTCGGCTTCGAGAAGCGGAGCTCGGTGTCGCTCGCGCCCGTGGTGAGGAGGAGGTCTTCCAGCCGGAGGCCGCCGAGCTCCAGACTGCTCTCCGTGGCGCCGAGGTTGGCCTCGAGGGTCAAGTCGACGTCCGGCGAGAGCTCGATCACCGCGCGCTGGGTGAGCGGATCCTTGCGCGGCCAGGAGTCGCGCTCGCTCCGCTTGGCGACCCCGAGCCGCACCGTGCGTCGGTCGGCGTCCCAGCTGTCGATCGGACGATAGCGATCGGGGTCGTACTTCAGGTCCATCCGGAAGAGGGAGCGGTCGCTCGTCTGGCGAATGAAGAGGTCGCCCGCCGCGAAATCGATGATCGCCCGGAGGCTCTGCTCGCTGCGGCGGCCGCGGCCGACCTGATAGTCCCGAAGCTCCTGCGCGGGCGCGGTCGGCGCGACCACGACGGCCGCGACGACGGCCAGCAGCAACGATCTCATCGAGTCGGCGGACGCTTGACGGCGGGCACGCCCTGCTGCGGCGTGGCCCAGAGGTACTCGTCGGTCATCATCTCGGTCGGCAGATACCGTCCGGCGAACTGCGGTCGGACCCCGGCCCGGCTCAGGACCGCGGCGCCCAGGCCCACGGTGCCGAGCACCCAGGTGGCAATCACGGCGGCGCCCAGGATCAGCATCCCGGCCACCGGCACCCAGCCGAACAGGCTCCAGGCGAGCCAGACCGACGCGGTCGAGCCGAGCCCGACCAGCAGGTAGCGATAGCTGTTGGGCGAAAGCGCCACTCCCCGGGCCATCCGGCGCCTGGTGTGCGACTCGCCGAGCGCGTGGGTCACGCCGAGGAAGCCGCCCACGACGCCGACCACCACCAGCAGGCAGTAGACGATGACCACGAAGGGCACCAGCAACACTCCGACCACGCTGAGCGCGAGGCCCACGACCAGCATCCCGAACGTCGGGATGATCAGGACCTGACTCAAGAGGCCGACCAGGAACGATCGCAGAAAACTGTGACTCGCGGTGTCGGCCACTGTCTCCAGGTTGGTACGGGCGAAGGCGACGAGGCCGAAGCCCAGGAGCGTGAGCGTGAGGAAGGTCCCGATCACACCGGCGAAGCGAACCCCGGTCACCGTGAGGGGGCCCATGGGCTCGGCCGCGTCCGCCGCCGCCGTCCCGCGCACCGCGCGCGACTCGCCCAGCACCGTCCCGCCCAGATTCCGCACCCGGCCACCGAGAGAGAGCGCGTCGCCATCGACCACCGCGCCGCGGTGGATCAGGATGTCGCCGTCGAGCGCCACCAGGTTGCCGGTGACCTTGCCGTACACGTCGGCGTCGCCCTTCACGACCAGCACGTGTCCTTCGAGCGCTTCACCGGATCCGACGCTGAAGTGGCCGAGCTGGACCCGGCCGTTGGGCACCATGAGCCGGAGGTTGGCGTAGGGCGCCCGCACCAGCTCCCGCAGCCGCTGCTCGAGCGCCAGCGGGTCGTCGATCCGGGCCAGCGAGATCGAGGGCGCGCCGGGTTGGTCCTGCGGCAACTCGCGGGGCTCGATCGCCTCCTGGCGGTCGAGCAGCACGCCCGGCACCAGTGTCTTGAGCTGCACCAGGGCCCGGTCGGTCAGCGACCGGTCGGAGCTGGGCGAGGCGCTGGCGGGGAGAGCGATACCCCAAACGAGGGTGACGAGAGCGAGCAGCCGCTTAGGCGCGGGCACCTGAGACGGGACCGGTGGTTGGGGTGACCAGGCGGCGCAAGGCCATCACACCGGATCCGTAGAGCACCGCGATGCCGAGCAGCGTCGGCACCAGGCGGCTCGGCGCAAGCCAGGCGCGAGCGGCGTCGAACCAGGGCAGCTCACTCACACCGGCCGCCGTGGCGCGCACCGCGGTCCACCCGAGCTGGGCGGCGGCGCCGCCGAGGCTGCTGAGCAGCGCCTCGAGCTCAGGCCGGAACGCCACCGACCAGACGGCGCTCGCCGTCATGCCGGCGGCGAGCCCGCCGAGCAGCGCCACCCGCCGCTTGCTGAGCTTCGGGAAGGAGATGACCGGGACCCGGGCCGGCTTGGCCACGACCACCTGGGCCATGACCCGATCGGCGAAGCCTTCCGACGGCGCGAGGTGCGGCAGCCGTTCGAACGCCGCGAGCAGATCCCGATCGGCCACCACCAATGCGCGACACCGGTCGCATGTTTCGATATGCAACCGGGATGTGGAGTCGAGCGATCCAGAGTGGAACGCGTCGAGGTCGTCGGTGGTCAGGTGCGGCGTCACGGGTTTCATAAGTCGCTCACTCGTACGGACCCGATTCGAGTCGGGTTTCAGCCCTCGTCGGTCTCACTGTTTGAGGTGGCCGAGCGCGATGCGAAGCTCGTTGCGCGCGCGGTGGATGTAGGTCTTCACGGTGCCGAGCGGCAGGTTCAGGATGTCGGCGATCTCTTCATAGGTTCTGCCTTCGACGTGCCGCAACAGAATGCAGGAGCGGTACTCGGGCCTGAGTTCGTCGATCGCGGCTTCGATGGTTCGGCCGAGCTCGCGGTTCTCGACTTCCTCGAGCTGGGTCTCGGCTCGCTCACTGATCTGGAGCGCGGTCGCTTCGATCATTTCCGGCGTCTGCGCGTGTGGCGAGCCTTCGAGCGAGAGGGTGTCGAGCGAGCGCTTGCGGAGGTGATCGATCGCGGCGTTGTTGGCGATCTTGAAGACCCAGGAGCTGAACTTGAACTCGGGGCGATAGGTGCCGACCGCGTTCAGGACCTTGATGAAGGTCTCCTGGGAGAGATCCTCGGCCAGCTCCTTGTTGCGGACCATCCGGAAGATCAGCGAGAAGACCGGACGCTCGTAGCGTCGCACCAGCTCCCGGAAGGCGACCTCGCTCCCTTGCTTGGCGAGCGCGACCACTTCCTGATCGGTCTTGTCCCGGAGGTCGATTTGCCGCTGCTTCACGGCATTCCGGTTGCCAAGCCCGATTCGGGCAGGATAACTTGGTCCGCTATGTTAGCCACGGACAGCGACTTACCGGTTCCGGAAGGGGCGGAGAAGCGGGCGTACGTCCGCCACATCTTCGGGGCGATCGCACCGCGGTACGATTTCCTCAACCATCTCCTCAGTCTCAATGTGGACCGACGCTGGCGGCGGATCGCTGTCGACCAGCTGGGCTGGGAGGCCCGGCCCGACGGCCAGTATCTCGACCTCTGTGCCGGCACGCTCGACCTCGCCGCCAACCTGGGCAACCGCCGCGGCTTTCGAGGTCGCGTGATCGGAGCCGATTTTGTTCAACCCATGCTCCAGCGAGGAAAGGGTAAGTCGGGGGCCGTGGTTCCTGTGGCCGCCGATGCCTTGGCGCTGCCGTTTGCCGATCAGTCCTTCGATGGCGCCACCACCGGGTTCGGAGTCCGTAATCTGGTCGATCTCGAGGCCGGCCTCGACGAGGCCGCCCGGGTCCTCAAGCCAGGCGCCCGGCTGGTCATCCTGGAGCTGGCCAAGCCCCGGTGGCAGCCGTTCAAGGCGCTCTACTTCTTTTACTTCCGTCAGCTGCTGCCTCTGGTCGGGCGTCTCGTATCGAAACATAGGAGCGCCTATACCTACCTGCCAGAGTCGGTGCTCCGGTTCCCCGAGCCGGACCAGCTGGTCAGAATCATGGAGAGCCGGGGTTTTCAGGCGGTCCGGTACCAGCTCCTCTTCGGCGGAATCTGCGCGATTCACGTCGGCACCAGGGCCTGACGGCCCGAGGTACGTTTCCTAGCCATGGCCATCGACACGTTACGGGACTTCATCGCCGCGATCGAGCGGGCCGGCGAGCTGGTGCGGGTCACGCAGCCGATCAAGACCGAGCTCGAGATGGCGGAGATCGCCGACCGGGCGATGAAGAGCCCCGGCGGGGGCCCGGCGCTCCTGTTCGAGGCGCCGGTCCTGGCGGACGGCTCGATCTCGCCCACTCCGGTCGGCATCAATCTCTTCGGCTCGATGAGCCGGATGAACCTCTCGCTCGGCGTGGACCGGCTCGACGCGATCGGGGAGCGGATCTCGGAGCTGCTCCAGCTGAAGGTGCCGGACGGCCTCTTCGGCAAGCTCTCGATGCTGCCCAAGCTGGCTGAGATTGCCAAGTTCCCGCCCCGCACCAAGGGCGGGCGGCCCCCCTGCCAGGAGGTGGTGCTGAGGGGCGACGAGGTGAACCTCGACGCTCTGCCCGCGCTCAAGACCTGGCCCGAGGACGGCGGCCGCTACCTCACCTTTCCAATGGTGATCACCCGGGATCCGACGTCCGGCGTGCGGAACGTGGGCATGTACCGGGTGCAGCTCCTCGACCGGCGCTCGCTCGCGATGCACTGGCAGCGGCACAAGGTGGGCGCGGCGCACTGGCGGGAGATGGCGGAGCGCGGCGAGAAGATGCCGGTGGTGATCGCGCTGGGCGGCGATCCGGCCAGCATGTACTCCGCGTCGGCGCCGCTCCCGCCGACCATCGACGAGTTCATCTTCGCGGGCTTCCTCCGGAAGGCGCCGGTCGAGCTGGCCAAGGCCGTCACCTGCGATCTGGAGGTGCCGGCGGAGGCCGACCTGGTGCTCGAGGGCTACATCGACCCGGCCGAGCCGTTGGTGCTCGAGGGGCCCTTCGGCGACCACACGGGCTTCTACTCGCTCGCGGATTACTACCCCAAGGTGCACGTCACCTGCGTCACCACCCGGCGACAGCCGATCTTCCCGGCGACCCTGGTCGGCCGGCCGCCGATGGAGGACTTCTATCTTGGCCATGCTACCGAGCGGATCTTCCTGCCTCTGCTCAAGCTGACCACGCCCGAGATCGTCGACTACCACATGCCGGCATGCGGGATCTTCCACAACCTGGTCTTCGTCTCGATCGACAAGCAGTACCCGGGGCAGGCGTTCAAGGTGATGAACGCGCTCTGGGGCGCCGGGCTGATGTCGCTCGCGAAGGTGATCGTGGTGGTCGACAAGCACGTCAATGTGCGCGACCCGGACGAAGCCTGGTGGGTCGCGCTCAACAACATCGATCCCGAGCGGGACACCCGCTTCACCATGGGACCGGTGGACGTGCTCGACCACGCAAGCCGGGGCTTCACCTACGGGAGCAAGATGGGGATCGACGGCACCCGGAAGTGGCCGGAGGAGGGGTTCACCCGCGAGTGGCCGCCCCTGATCGTGATGGACGAGGCGACCAAGCGACGGGTGGACGAGCTCTGGCCCCGGGTGATGGGCGAGTGGGAATCGCGCCGGGGCGGGCGATGACCCAACCGGCCGCGCCCGGGCGGGAGGGGCAGACCTTCGAGGGCACCTCGCTCCTGGTACGCTACCTCAACTTCGTGAAGCTGCCGCACACCCTCTTCGCGCTGCCCTTCGCGCTGCTCGGCGTGCTGGCGGCCTCGCGGGTCACCTCCCTCGACGCTCGCACGGTGTTGCTGGTGGTGGTGGCGTTTTCCGCCGCGCGCTGGGTGGCGATGGGCTACAACCGGATCGCCGACCGGCGCTTCGACGCGCGCAACCCGCGGACCCGGGCGAGAGAATTGCCCCGCGGGGTCCTCACCCTCCCACAAGCCTGGGTCTCGGTGGCGGTGGCCGCGGTGGTCTTCGTGGCGGCGGCCTGGCTGCTCAACCCGCTGTGCGGCTGGCTCTCGCCGGTGGCGCTGGTCTGGATCATGACGTACAGTCTGGCCAAGCGCTTCACCTGGTGGCCGCATCTCTGGCTGGGGCTCTCGCTGGCGATCGCCCCGGTCGGCGGCTACCTCGCCGTCACGGGCCGTTGGAGCGACCCCTGGTGGCTCCTGTTGACGATCACGGCGGGGGTGGCGACGTGGGTGGCCGGCTTCGACATCTTCTACGCGCTGCCCGATCAGGCGTTCGACCGCGACGCGGGGCTCCGGAGTGCGGTGGTGCGGCTCGGCGAGGCGCGCGCCATCCTGGCGGCCAAGCTGCTCCACGGGATTACCATCCCGGCGCTGGCCGTATTCGGTTGGGGAGCGGGCTTCGGGATCTGGTACTTCGCGGGGGTCGTGGTCGCGGCGGGGATCCTCGCCTACGAGCACCGGCTGGTGCGCCCCGGCGATCTCTCTCGCCTCGACGCGGCGTTCTTCACCATGAACGGGGTGATGTCCCTCACGGTCTTCGGCTTCGCGTTGGCCGACCGGATGCTCCGGTGACCGGACGGCGGGATCGATCGGCCCGACGCCAAACCCCGGCTCCGCCGGCACCGGATCGCGGCCAGCGCGGCGCCACGCCGGTGCCGCCCCGGCGGGTCCAGCCGCCGCGGCCGCCAAGCCACCCGGTCAAGAGCCCGACGCCCAATCGGCGGGGCCGATGAGCGATCGTCCACTGGTGGTCGCGATCACTGGGGCGTCGGGCGCTCCCTATGCGGTGCGGCTCCTGACCGTCCTGGAGCGGGCGGCGCTACCGGTCTGGCTGGTGGTTTCGAGCCACGGCTGGCGCCTCCTCGCCGCCGAGTGCGACCTTGGAGACGAGGCCGCGCTCCGGGGCGCCGTCGGCGGGACTTGGGACCGGATCACCCTCTTCACCGACGGCGACCGGGGTGCGTTGCCGGCCTCGGGCTCCCGGAAGACGCTCGGGATGGTGATCTGTCCCTGCTCGATGGGCACGGTGGCGGCCGTGGCCCACGGCACCAGCCGCTCCCTGGTGGAGCGGGCCGCGGACGTGACGCTGAAGGAAGGGCGGCGGCTGGTGCTGGTGCCGCGCGAGACGCCGCTCTCGCGGGTCCACCTCCGGAACTTGAGCCAGGCCGCCGAGGCGGGGGCCACCGTGCTCCCGGCGGCGCCGGGCTTCTATCACCGCCCCGCGTCGATCGACGACCTGGTCGACTTCGTGGTCCAGCGGATCGTGGATCAGTTCGACCTCCCCGTGGAGCTGGCGCCGCGTTGGCAGGGAGAGCGTTAGGCATGTACTCCAGCTGCCTCTTCTGCCACGCCGCTCTCGGGAGCAACCGGGCCTTTCCCGATTTCGAGGTCGGGGAGCGCCTGGCCTTCGACCCGCAGCGGGGGCGGCTCTGGGTGGTCTGCCCCTGGTGTCATCGCTGGAACCTGACGCCCCTCGACGAGCGCTGGGAGGTGATCGAGGAGTGCGAGCGTCTCTTCCGCGGCACCCGACTCCGCTTCTCCACCGACAACATCGGGCTCGCCCATCTGCCCTCCGGTCTCTCGCTGGTGCGGATCGGGAAGGCGCTCAAGCCCGAGCTCGCGGCTTGGCGGTACGGCGAGTATCTGCGCCGCTGGTTGCCCGACGCGGTGCGCGACCCGATCGAGCGGACCTCCCGCGAGCTGGGCCGGGCGATCGACCAGGGCGCCCGGTGGGTCACCGCGCGGTTCGGCCGCCGGATGCCGTACGATCTGGCCACCTGGATGCGGCTGCGTCACCGGCCCAATCGGATTGTCGCGGTGGCGGACCTGGCCGACGGCGGCCGGGTGGTGATCCGGCGGCGGCATCTCGATTCGAGCGAGCTGGTCCGTCCCGACCCGCGCGAGCCCTGGCGTCTGACGGTGGCGCACGACGGCGGTGAGGCCGAGCTCGCGGGCGACGACGGCCTCCGGGTGGCGGGCAAGCTGCTCGCCGCCATCAACGGCACCGGCGCGAGCGAGATCGACATCCGCTACGCCGTCGCCAAGCTGGACGACGCGGCCAATCCCGACGGCTACTTCGCCCGGGTCGCCGCGATCGCGCTCCGCTGCTGGTGGGGGAGGCAGCCCGACGCCCCGCGCGACGCCGACACCTCGAGCATTGCGGGCAGCGACGCCGAGCGGGTGGCGCTTCACCTGACCAAGCGCTCCTTCTGGGGGCGTGGCGGGTTGGGCAGCGAGCCGCGTACGGCGTTGCCGCGGCTGCCCGTCGTGGATCGCCTCGCCCTGGAGATGGCGGCCAACGAAGACGCGGAGCGGCAGGCGCTCGAAGGCGAGCTGGCCCTGCTCGAGCTCGCCTGGCGGCGGGCCGAGGAGATCGCCGCGATCGCCGACGGCCTGCTGCTCGCCCCCACGCCCGCCTGAGCCGCCGGATGCGACTCGGCATCATCGCCGATACGCACGGGCTGCTCCGGCCCGAGGTCTTCGACGCCTTCCAGGACGTCGACCACATCCTCCACGCCGGCGACATCGGCAGCCACGAGCTGCTGACCGAGCTGGAGGCGCTGGCGCCGGTCACGGCGGTCTGGGGCAACACCGACGACTTCTCGCTCCGGAGCCGACTGCCCGAAGTCGCCGAATTCGAGCTCGACGGCTTCGCGTTCCTGCTGCTGCACGGGCATCAGTTCGGCAGCCCCACCCCGGAGGCGGTGAACGCCGCCTATCCCGCGGCCGAGGTGATCGTCTACGGCCACACCCACCGGCCGCTCCTCACCGTGGTCGATCAGGTGGTCACCGTGATGAACCCTGGGGGGGCCGGCCGGCGTCGGTTCGACATTCCGGCCTCGGTGGGCGTGATGGAGCTCGAGCCGGGGATCCCTCCGCGCGCCCGGCTGCTCCCCATCGCCGACGGCGACTGACCCGCCAGCTACCCTCGCTGCTCCCCGTTCGAGTCATGACGCGCGAGCCGCTCCAGCAGCTCGAGCTGCCGGCGCTGGATCTCGATCAGCTCGGAGATCTGTCGGTCGCGGAGCTCGTCCATCTTGCCGTGCAGGGCGAGGATCTGCATCTCGGCATTGAGATTGACCCGGTAGTCGTTCTGGGCGTCGATCCGGTCTTTGTCCGCCTGGCGGTTCTGGCTCATCATGATGACCGGCGCCTGGAGCGCGGCCACGGTGGAGAGCACCAGGTTGAGCAGGATGAAGGGAAAGGGGTCGAAGGGCTGGGCGGTCCGCAGGTTGATCGCCATCCACAGCGCGAGGATCAACCCGAAGAGCCCGATGAAGGTCCAGCTCCCGCCGAACGCCGCCACCTTGTCCGCCACTCGCTCGCCGAAGGTCGACTGCGCGTCGAACTCGGCGTTCGGGTCGCGCGCCACCGGGGTGCGGCGGAGGATGCTCGAGAAGACCCGCTTCTCCAGCTCGCCGAGCTTCTTGAAGGCGCCGTCGATCTCGGCCAGCGGATCCATCGGCCAGTTGCCGGTCGGGATCTGGAGGGCCCGTCGGGTCATGCGATCGAGCAGTCGCACCGCGCCGACCAGCATCACTCCGCCGAGCGCGGCGACCACGATGTGGGTCAGCCAGCCGCCGGCCACGGTGATGCCGAGCACCTGCTCCAGCGCCCAGCCGCCGACCAGGCCGCCCATCGACCCGATCAACAGGTTGCCCAGCAGGCCGTAGCCTCCCTCGCGCTTCAAGGCGATGCCGGTGAGCCAGCCGGCGACGATCCCGCTCACGATCCAGGCGATGGCGCGCATTGTCGAACCCCTGCTCCGCGTTGGGTGAAGCGGCGTTCCGTGCCGCGCCCGAAATTAGCCGGGCGACGCGGGCGCCGGGATCCGACGCACCTCCACCCAGAGCATCGCCACGGCCACCAGGTAGCACGCCGCGGCCAGCAGGGGCGCCTCCCGGACAATTGGCCCGCCCGACACCAGCGCGGCCACCGAGAGCACGACCGTCGTGAGCACCGCGAGCGTCGCGTAGCCGGCGCTCCGGTAGACCCAGGCGTAGGGGAGGAAATGTGATCCGAAGAGCAGCGCCAGGACCAGCGGTGTCCACTCGACGGCGTGGTTGAAGACGATCACGATCACCGGCCAGTAGAAGAGCTGCACGGCGGCGAGCAGCATGCCGAGCTGGGTCAAGTGGGGGCTCTTCGCGAAGAGGTCACCGCCGGCGAGCCGGGTCAGCATCGCCCCGATCGGGAAGACCGGCCCGGTCAGCACGAAGCTCGCGATCAACGCGCTCCGGAGCGGCAGGGCACGGAGCAGGATCGCGACCCCGATCCAGTAGAGCAGGCCCGCGATCGGCATGCCGATGCCCTTCCGGGTCGCGAAGATCAGCCGGTTCCGCTCGGCCGGGAAGTCGAGGGCTCTGCTCATTCGGTCGCCTCTCACTGGCAAGGTGCTCTTGTATGCGTCGAAGATCGTCCGCTGGCGACACAGCATGAAACGCGCCCCCCGCGCCTCCCGTAGGAGACACCGTTCCACGAAGACTCGGAGCGCTGATGCGTGAAGTCCGCTTGACGCTCGCCGGTCTGCTCGCGATCGTCGGCCCGGCGAGTGCGCAAGACTGCGGCTCGGCCCTCAATCTCGGAGTGGGGTGCGTCGGTCTCAGCATCGGCAACTCCACCCGCTGGACCGGCCTCCGCCTGAACTTCGCCGACAAGCGGGTCGATCGCATCGACGGGGTCAATCTCACCCTCTACAAGCCGCCGAAGCACGCCAACGACGACGCCCGCTACAACGGGCTCTCTGTCGGCCTCTATCCCGAAGGCGGGCGCTTCACCGGGGTCACAATCGGGATCGGGGCCGCCGTGGCGCACCGGCGGATGACGGGCATCAACCTGGCCGGCCTGGCGCTCGTGAGCGAAGGGCCGGTGGTGGGCATCAACGTCGGCGGGCTGGCGCTGGTGGGGAACGACCGAATCCGCGGCTTCAACCTGGGCGGGCTGGCCGTGGTGGCCGAGCGCGAAGTCGAAGGGATCAACCTGGGGGGCCTGGCCGTGGTCTCGAACGATCGGGTCCGGGGCCTCAACGTGGGCGGGCTCGCGATCGTCGGCAGCGGCGACATGGAAGGGATCAGCGTGGGTGGCCTTGCCGCCGTCGGCCGTGGAGCGACCGGCCTCCTGCTGGGCGGGCTCGCGGTGGTGGCCGACGGGGCGCTCACGGGCGTCGCGGCGGGCGGCCTGGCGCTGGTGGCGACCGACGAGGTGCGAGGTCTGGGTGTGGGCGGCCTGGCGGTGGTGGCCGGGGACCTCGAGGGCGTCGCGGTGGGCGGGCTCGCTACCGTGGCGAGCGGCGACCTCCGCGGCGTGGGCGTGGGCGGCCTCGCGGTGGTCGGCCAGCGGGAAGTGACCGGGCTCGCGGTGACGTTAGGCGCCGTCGAGGCGCTCGAGCGGATCACCGGCGTCGCGGTGGCGGGCTATCGGGTCAAGAGCCCCGAGGTGCGGGGCTTCTCGGTGGCGGGCTGGCTCAAGACCCACGACGTGGAGGGCGCCTCGATCGCCGCCTTCAACCAGCTCGGCACCCAGCGCGGCCTCGCGATCGGGATCTTCAACTCGGCCGATCGCCTCCACGGCGTCCAGATCGGGCTGCTCAACCGCGCCGGCAACAACCGACCGCCCTTCCGCTGGCTCCCGCTCCTCAACGTGCACATCGAGTAGCCGGCGGCCCCGCGACGGCGGCTCAGAGCCGGAGCACGATCCCGGCGCTCACGCCGAGCCGCACCCCGGTGACCGTGCCGCCCCAGGCATGGGCGCGGGCCTTGGTCGCCAGACCGAGTCGCTTGCCCAGCCAGGCGGTGAGGCCGACCGAAGCCTGGCCGCCGCCGCCCGTGTAGGGCGTGCCGTCTCCGTCGCCGCCCGCGTAGCCGCTCGGCCCGGCGGCCAGCAGCAGCTCCGTCCGCCCGAGCGGCACGCTCACGCCGATGTCGAGATCGCCGACCAGGAAGTCCGCGCCGTAGAAGCCCTGGCTGAAATAGCCGGCGACGTCCAGTCCGACGTAGAGGCGGGCTCCCGCTTTGGCGATGGTGAAGGTCGGCACGGCGGGGCTGCCGACCAGCTCGTCGACTCGGAACACCCCAAGGCCACCGCCGAGCCGCCAGCCGGGACGGGCCTCCTGAGCCTGTCCTGCCAGGGTGAGGGCGAGGACGGCCAGGGCCGTCAGGGCAAGGGGTCGAGAGGTCGGAGTCATCTGGACGGGTGTGGTTCGGGTCGCATGAAAGGTGATCTCGTGGCCAACAAGCTGCGCTCGTCACGTGACCGCCATGTGACCCGGCCGCTGGGCTCCCGACTGAGCCTTTTGCGCCGAGGGCGGTTGCCCGGCCGGGGAAGCGTGTGGCGGCCCCAGCCGGCGGCGGGGAACGCGTCTTGCCCCTCTCGCCGGCCGTCGCCCCGGCGCGATCGCTTTCGATTCGGCGACCGCGTTCGACGACCCCTTGTTCGCCGCCTGCCGTCGGGGCGACGGCCGCTTGGTCGTCTGGGACTCGACCGTCGTCGCGGTCTGGCCGAACCGGACCAGCCCGGCGCTGTTCGGCCCGCCCGGTCGCCAATGCGTCACCCGCGCGCCGGACTGTTAGGCGTCAGCCGTCCTTCCAGAGCGCGTCCCGGGGCTCGATCCGCACCGCGCGCCGGGTCGGCAGCCAGGTCGCGACGAACACGGTCGCCGCGATCGAGATCGAGACCGCCACCGCCGTGAGCAGGGCTACCGCGCGAGGGAGCGGGAGCGCCTGCGACATCCCGAGCGCCGCGACGGCGGTGAAGGGGAGCGCCAGCGCCGCGCCGAGACCGAGGTGCCGGCCGCCCTGCCAGACGAGGAGCTGGAGGATTCGGGCGTCGCTCGCGCCGAGGGCGCGGCGGATCCCGATCTCCCGGGTGCGTCGGGTGATCCCGCGAGCCACCAGCCCGTAAGTGCCGGTTACGGCCAGGAGCAGCGCGAAGACGAAGCAGCCGCCGAACATTTTCGCGGTCGCGGTCACCATGGCGCCGCCCTTCTCGAACATCTCCTGATAGCTCTGGGGCCGAAGCAGGTCGAGGCTCGGGTCGAGGCCGGCCACGGTTTCCACGATGGCCGCGCGGGCCGCGGCCTCGGTGCCGCGATGCTTGACCAGGAGCGCCACGCCGCGCACCGCCGTCTGGTCGAGGGGCAGGTAGGCGGCGACCGGGCTCCGGTCGCGCGAGAGGGGCTGACCGTGCGGCATGTCGCCGGCCACGCCGATCACGGTGCGCCAGGGCGCACCGTCGCCCTCGAGCGCCCGGAGCCGGAGCTGACGACCGAGCGCGTCGCCGCCGGGCCAGAGCCGGAACGCCAGGGCCTGGCTCACGACCGCCACCGGGGCGCCGTCGCGGGTGTCGCTGTCCTCGAAGAACCGCCCCGACTGCATCGGCACGCCCAGGGTGGCGAGCGGGCCGGCGACGGCGAGCACGTAGGCTCGGGTCTGGTCCTCCGCCTGGTCTGACCGACCGGGCAGCTCGATCCGGGATTCCTCCATCGGGGTGGTCGCCAGATAGGTCTGGAAGTGAATCCGCTCCACCTCCTTGCGCTCGGTCAGAAGGTCGGCGAGCGCATGACGGAACCGGTCGACTTCCGCCAGCGAGCCGTAGCGCTCGATCCTGAGATCGAAGCCCGTGCGGATCAGCCGTTCGGTGTCGTGACCCGGGTCCAAGTTGAGCAACTGGTTGCCGAGGATGCCGGAGCTCACGCCCACGAACATCACCACCGAGACGACCACGATCTGCACCACCACCAGCGCGCTCGACCAGCGGGTGCTCTCGCGGGTCTCCGTCGGCGCCGAGCCGGCCCGGAGCGTGTCGAGGAACCGTTCCCCGGTGGCGCGAAACGAAACCGCCCCGCCCAGCATCACCACCGCCAGCGTCACGAAGCCGCCGGCCGCGAGCAGCACCGAGCGATCGAAGCCCCAGCGCCACCAGAAGGCGAGATTGCCCTCGAGATGGGCGTGTGACCAACTGTCGATCAGCTCCAGCCCGCCCGTGGCGACCAGCGTCGCGAGCAGACCGCCGGCCCCGCAGAGCAGGATGGTTTCCCAGAGGTGCTGCATCACCAGCCGCCCCCGCGAGGCGCCGAGGGCCTGCCGCACCGCGAGCTCGCGACGCTGCTCGTTGGCGCGGGCCAGGAGCAGGTTGCCCACGTTGATGCAGGCGAGGAGCAGGATCAGCCCGGCCAGGCCGTTCAGGATCGCGACCATCCACATCGCTTCGTCGCCGAGCTGCGCCTCGGGGAAGGTGCGGGCCGAGATTCGGGTCGGGCGCTCCACGCCCTCGGGAACCGGCCTATCCGCGCGCACCCTGGCGAGCAACACCTCGAGCTCGCTCTCGACCCGACGCGCGTCGACTCCCGGCGCGAGGCGCCCGAAGGCGTGGACGGCGCCCCCGTCGGTGGCGAGCGGATCGAGCAACTCCGGATCGATCGGCACCCAGGCGTCCGAGCTCACCGGGAACTCGAAGCCCTCGGCCATGATCCCCACCACCCGGGTTTCGACCCGATTGAGCTGAACCAACCGGCCGATCACCGCCGAGTCGAGCCCGAAGCCGAGCCGCCAGGCCCGGTGGCTCAGGACGACGACCGGGTCGGCGCCGCGGGCCTGGTCGAGCGCATTGAGGGTTCGCCCGAGGAGCGGCCGGGCCCGGGTGACGGTGAACAGACTCGCTTCCGCGGCCGTCGCGTCGAGCGTCCAGGCGCCTTCGCCGCTCCCGACGGTGAGCGCGCGGTTGGCGAAGGTCCCGATCTCGCTCAAGGTCGAGATATCCGGCCGCATCCGGGCCAGCTCCGCGGCATCGATCGGGCGGCCCCCGCCAGAGGGAGTCACGGCGTTGAGTCGCACGATCCGCGACCCGCCTTCGACCGGCAGCGGCTTGTTGACGGCGGTATGAAGGAACGAGGCGGTGAAGATGCTGATCCCGAGGCCGCCGGCCAGCACGATCAGCGTCATGCCCGAAAAGAGCGGCGTGGCGAGCAGCCTGCGGACGGCATGGCGGAGGTCCTGCCAGGCGAAGATCGGCGCTCGGTCGCTACCCCGAACCGGGCCCGGACCCACCCGCTCGGCCAGCGCACCGCGCCCCGCCGCGACTAGCTCGCGCACCGCGAAGCGGAGGGCCTTCGCCCGGCCGCCGGCCCGCGCGTCGCGGTAACGCGCGACGAAGGTCTCCTCCATCTCCTCGCCGCAGTCCTCGCGGAAGCCCTTCGGGTAGAGAGCAGCGATGGCGCGCCACAGGGCGCGAAGCGGGCCGACTCGGCGGCCGCTCATCGAGGATCGCCCTGTTCGGGCAGGAGGCGGGCGGCCCGGGCGTGATCTACCAGCCGCTCGAGGCGGAGGGCCTCCGCTCTCGCGGCGGCCCGCCCAGCCGGGGTGATGGCGTAGTAGCGGCGCCGCTCGTCGGATGCCTCGGAGGCGCGACTCGGCTCGCTGGGTCGGACAAAGCCGGCATCCGCCAGGCGCTTCAGCGCCCGATAGAGCGTGGCGGTCTCCAGCCGGATGCCGCCTTCGCGGGCCTCGGTCTCCTGGATGATGGCATAGCCGTGGCGCTCGCCCCGGGTCAGGGTGAGCAGGATGTCGAGCTCGACCGGCCGGAGCGGGTCGGGGGCGGGAGTTCGCGGCATCGGCTATCTACGTGCGTAGCGCACATAGGTTTCAGAGCGCCGCCCAAACAGCCGCTCGCTGCCGAGGCGCGAGTCGAGCCGCCTGGGATCTGAGCGCGCGGTGGCCCGGGTCGGCCAGCTCCGGTCCGCACCGGTGTCGGGGTGTCGGTAGTCGCCCGCTCAGCGGGGGGTCACGACCACCGGCGAGAACCCGACGCCGTCGGAGCCGCCGCCGGTCGCGTAGGTCGCGACGATTCGCGCCGCGGGAATGTCGAGCAGGACGACCTGGTTCGCGCCCTTCAGGGTCACCACGGCGTGGCGGCCATCCGGCACCAGGGTGACGCCCTGCGGCGACGCGGGAGCGCCGTTCACCGCGGGCACGTCGATCGTCGCGGCGATCCGGCGCGAGGCGACGTCGACCACGTGGATCCGCTCGGCGCCGGGGTCGGTCACCACCGCGCGCTCGCCGTCGGCCGTGATCGCGATCCGGTAGGGCATCCCGAATCCGGGGATCGTTGCCACCACCTCGCCCGAGGCCGGGTCGACCACGTGGACCTGGCTCGACCGGTTGCCGCCCGCCCACACCTCGCGGCCATCCGGCGTGGTCGCGATGCCCTCGACCATGGTGCCGACCTCGTGTAGTGCGGTGCGGGTTTCCTGCCCGAGATCGAAGACCGAAACGCTCCCCGGCACGATGTTGGTGACGAAGGCACGCTCGCCGCTCGCGGTGGTGGCGACCATGTGCGACGCGTTGGCGCCCGTCTCGATCGTCGTGGCGACCACGCCGCTCTCGAAGTCGACCAGCGCGATCACCCGGGCCACCTCCGAGGTCACCACCAGCCGGCGATCGCCTGGGAGAAACCGGAGGCCGTGAGGCCGTTTCAGCTCGCCGAGGTCGATCCGCCGGGCCATCGCGCCACTCGTCAGGTCGATCACCAGGAGCGAGTGACCCACGGCGCTCCGATCGCCGTACTCGGCCACGACGGCCCAGCGCCCGTCGTGCGAGACCGCGACCTCGTGCGGCGCCACGGCGGTCTCGAGGGTGGCGACGGTGCGTCCCGTCGCCGCGTCGATCAGCGAGACGGTGCTGGTGGTCATGTTGGAGGCGACGATAGTGCCCGTCAGGCTCTGGGCGGAGCCGCTGGCCCAAGCGGTGAGCGTGGCGCCGAGGAGGACGGTCGCGCTGGCGCGGGAGATCATGGGTGCTCTACTGGCCCTGCCAGGGAATGGTTTCGTGAGACGGTGCCGGACCGGGCCGGGCGCGAGCCTCATCCTCGCGGCGGCGTCGGAGCCGGGCTTGAACGATCTTGCCGGCCGTCACGCGGCCGTGGCTTTGGTCCAGACCTCGAGCGGCTCGGTGCGCCGCAGGTGCTCGGGATGGCGCCGGAACCACGACATCACGAGGAGCATTTCGTCGAGGGTGGCGGCGTCGAGCAGGCCCGCGGGCGGCAGCGGCTCTCTGAGCTCCGCTTCGACCACCGCGCGGAAGGCCTCGCGCTCGATCGGCGTGGTGGGGAAGGGATAGGAGGCGCGCACCAGCCCGTGGCGGATCAGGTGGGCCCGCTCGTCGCCGAGCTCGCCGGTGTCCCGGTAGACGAAGGTGAGCAGCTGGATGGCCGCGCGAGCCCGGGCGCCCGCGGCGATCAGCCACTCCAGCTGCTCGAACTTCTCCCGCCAGCGGGCCGCCGCTTCGAAGTCCTCCCGCGCCGCCGCCGCCTCCATCATCTGGATCGCCCGCTCGACCGGTCTGAGCGAGTACCCGCCGAGGAAGTGGATCGCCGCCGTGACCCGCTCCTGATAGGCGGACTCCGACACCAGCCCGGCGCAGGGGCCGGCGCAGGTGCCGAAATCGAAGCGGGGGCAGGCCGCCTGGCGCGGCGGCTCGAAGAGGTCGCCCTGACCGGAGTAGACCGCCGGCATCCGGTCCTTGCAGTCCCGCAGCCCGAGCAGGTCGTTCAGCACCCTCACCCCGCCGCCCACCCGTCCCGGCGAGGTGAAGGGACCGAAGAAGAGCACGTCGCGCCGGCTGGTCGAGCTGGTGACCAGCAGCTTGGGCGCGCTCTCCATGGTGACCACCACGAACGCGGCCCGCCGCCGCCGGTTCATCTGGAGATTGAACGGCGGCCGGTGCCGCCGGATCTCCCGGAGCTCGGCGAGGTGCGCGGCGAACTCGCTGGGCACGTAGTCCCAGGTGATGTTGCTCGCGGCCGCGAGGATCCGGGCGGCCTTGTCGTCGGGGTAGCGGGCGCGGAAGTAGGAGAGCACCCGATTGCGCACCCGCTTCGCCTTGCCCACGTAGAGCACCCGGCCCGCGGCGTCGACCATCCGGTAGATGCCGGGCCGATTCTCCGCCAGGGCCCGGACCCGTTGCCGGAGCAGCGCCGGATCCGCGACCGGGGGGAGCAGGGTGGTGGTCGGCGCGGTCACCTCGGGTCGCGACGCCTCGCGACGGCGAGCCACCTAACGCTGGCAGCGATGGCAGAAGACCGTGATCCGGGCGTCGATCGCATGGGTCCCCGTGAGCGTGGTGCCACAGCGCCGGCAGGGCTCGCCGGCTCGATCGTAGACCAGCAGATCCAGCTGGAAGTTACCAGGCTCCCCCGTGCCGGTGCGATAGTCGCGGACCGTGGTTCCCTGGGCCCGCACCGCGCTGTCGAGGATCCGGACCAGCTCCCGGTGGAGCCGGGCATGGTCGGCCGGCCGGAGCCGCCGCGCCTCCTTGGACGGGTCGATGCCTGCCGCGAAGAGCGCCTCGTTGGCGTAGATGTTGCCGACCCCCGCGAGCCGCCGCTGATCCATCAGCACCTTCTTCACCGCCGCGCGGGAGCCGCGGAGGACGCGACCGAGGCCGGCGGCGTCGAAGTCGTCCGCGAGGGGCTCCGGTCCGATGGCGGCGCTGTAGCTGGCCCAGCCTTGCTCGTCGAGCCAGCGGATCGTGCCGAACCGGCGGACGTCGTGGTACACCAGGGTCCGGCCGTCGTCGAGTCGAGCTTCGAGCACCGCGTAGCGGCGGTCGTCGGGGTCGAGCGTGCGCTTGACGAAGAGCGCGCCCGTCATGCCCGGCTGGATCACCAGGCGCCGGCGGTCGGTGTGGAGGACCGCGTGCTTGGCCCGCCGGGAGAGCTCCGTGAAGCGCGCGCCCGCGAGGCCCTGGAGCAGCGCGGCCCGGGTGACGCCGTCGAGCACGTCGGCATGGTGGAGCCTGGCGCGCGCGATCCTCCGCCCGGCGAGGAGCGGGGCGAGGTCGCGAACGATGGTCTCGACTTCGGGAAGCTCGGGCACCCGGCGCGCTACTCGGCGCGGGCGCTCGGGGCCGTGCGTTCCTGGAAGCCGGCCACCGAAATGTCGACGTCGTCGTTGGTCTGGGCGATGTCGTAGTTGATGATCAGCCGGGTCGGGAACCCGTAGGTGGGGTGGAAGTTCACCTGGGCCCCCTGGGCCCGGGCGAAGCCGTCCCGCGCCAGCGCGAACAGGCCGGGCACGTCGGGATAGAGCGGCGCTTCGGCCGCCCCGACCTCGCTGTCGTCGAACAGGTAGCGACGCGCGGTCACCACGCCGTCGGTCACTTCGACCCGCACCTGGATGGGGGCGCCCGCGAAGGCCCGGGTCACCTCGATCTGGTAGCTGTCAATCGCCAGCTCTCGCCAGAGCAGCTCGGCCTCGTTGAGCTGCTGCTCGCCGGGAGAGAGCGGCTCGCTCTCGCAGGCGACCAGCGCGCCGACCGCCGTGGCGGCCAGGACGAGACCCGCGACTCTCATGGCGCCGGGACGAACTGGGTCACCGCGATGGTGATGTCGTCGTCGATCGTGACCCGGTCGTAGTTGATGATGATCGAGTTGGGGAAGCCGTAGGTCACGTCGAACGACACGTTGGCGCTCTGGGCCTCGTCGAACGCGCGACGGACCAGGGTGAAGAGTCCGGGCACGTCGGGATAGTCCGCGACCTGGCTCGCTGGCACCGGGATGGTCGGATTGCCGTCCGGGTCGAGGTAGGTCCGGTCGGTGACGACCCCGTTGGCGACCGTCACTTTGGCCGCGAAGGCGGCGCCCACCAGCGTCGACCGGGTGATCACCATCGAGTAGCTGGCCGGACCGGTGTCGGTCCAGCGCTGCTCGGCGGCGCGGAGCTGGTCCTCCGACGGCGAGATCGTGGAGCCGCAGCCAAGGCCCGCGAGCACGGCGGCGAGTCCGACGACCCTCAGGCCGGATTGCTTGACACTCATCTTCCCACTCCTGTCGCTGTTCCGTTGCGGTGCCCGGCTCAGACTCGCGCCGACTCCCGCCATCCGATGTCTCGGCGATACTGCTTTCCGTCGAACTGGATTCGACCGGCCGCGCTGGCGCTCGACTCCCGCGCGGCGGCGAAGGACCCGCCAAGTCCGGTGACGGCCAGGACCCGGCCCCCGCTCACCCGCACGCGTCCCTCGGCATCGCGGGTCGTTCCCGCGTGGAACACGATCGTGTCGGATCCGAGGTCCTCCGGAATCTCGATCGGGGCGCCCTTTTCGGGCCGATCCGGATAGCCCCGGGCTGCCAGCACCGTGGTCACGGCCGCCCGTGTCGAGATCGACACCGGAGGGATGGCGGTCCCCTGAGCCACGGCCGTCATCGCGTCGAGCAGCCCGCCGGAGACCCGGGGGATGATCGCCTGGGCCTCGGGATCGCCGAACCGGCAGTTGAACTCGACCACGGAGGGGTTGCCATCGGCGTCGATCATCAGGCCGGCGTAGAGCACCCCGGCGAAGCGGGATTCCCGGCATTCGAGCTCGGCCAGCGTCGGCTCGATCACCTGCTCCATCACCCGCTCGAGCAGTGCTTCGGTCTCGAGCGCCACGGGCGAGTAGGCGCCCATCCCGCCGGTGTTGGGGCCCTGGTCTCCTTCGAGCAGCCGCTTGTGGTCCTGGGCAGCTGGCAGCAGCCGCACCTCGCGCCCATCGGTGAGAGCGAGGATCGAGAGCTCCTCCCCTTCGAGAAAGTCCTCGATCACCACCGTGCTTCCCGCCTCTCCGAACTGGCCCTCGGCGAGCATCGCGCGGACCGCGTCCCGAGCCTCGGCCCGGGTCGCGCAGACCACCGCGCCTTTTCCGGCGGCGAGCCCGCTCGCCTTGACCACGAGCGGCTCGGCGTGGCGATCCACGTAGGCCAGCGCCGGAGCGAGCGCCTCGAAGGTGGCCGAGCGCGCGGTCGGGACCCCGGCGTCCTCCATCACGCTCTTGGACCATGCCTTGGAGGCTTCGATTCGGGCCGCGGCTCGGCTCGGCCCGAACACCATCCGGCCCCGGGCCCGCATGCGATCGGCCAGACCCAGGGCGAGCGGTGCCTCGGGGCCGATGACCGTGAGATCGACCCCCTCCTGGTCGGCGAAGCCGACCAGGGCGTCGAGGGCGTCGGCGGCGATGGGGAGGTTGGTGGCCAGGGACTCGGTGCCGGCGTTGCCGGGGGCGCACCAGATCCGGGCGGCGGGTGCCTCGCGGCGAATCGCCCAGCAGAGTGCGTGCTCTCTACCCCCGCCGCCGACGACCAGGATCTTCCGCATCAGACTCCGCTTTGGGCTTTCCGGAAGGCCTCGCGGGCCGCTTGGGCCGCCTTCTTGGCCGCGTCCGCGACGTTGCTCGCGACGTTCTTGGCTTCTTCCGTATAGTACTTGCGGGCCTCCGAGAAGTCGCCGCCCAAGGGCCGGTCCTTGGCCTCCTGCCCGCGCCGGGTGTATTCGCCGCGGAGGATCCGCTCGTACTCGCCCGCCGCCATCCACTTCTGGAGCTCCGCCGCCCGGACCGTGTTCATCGGGTGGGTGAGGCCCAGGGTATTGAGGATCTTGTAGATGACGTCGAATCCTTCGTTGGAGTTGGCGTACTCCCCGGCCTGGGTCATGAACTCGTTCAGGTCCATCTGGCCCGACTCGAGCGCCCCGCGGTAGCCGCCCGCCATCTTCATCAGCAGCTGTTGCGAGCCCATCGGATTCTGGGCGCCGAGCAGTCCGGCGCGGTCGGCGGAGAGCTCGGACTTCCGGGACCACTCCAGCACGGCGAGCTTGACCGGCAGGAGCGCGATGCCGGCCAGCACCGGCAGGGCCGAGAGGCTGATCATGAAGAGGATCGCCGCGATGGTATGATAGAGCGCGTGGCCGCTCATCACGTGGCCCATCTCGTGGGCGATCAAGGCCCGGAGCTCCTCTTCGTCGAGCAGCTCGAGCGCCGCGGAATGGAGCACGATGAAGGGATCGTCGACGCCGTAGGCGCCGGCGTTGAACACCGGTGTCTGCGAGACGAACATCTCCGGGGCCTTCGGCCAGTCGAACGTGGCGCAGACCTCGACCAGCAGGTGATGCGCCACCGGATACTGCTTGTTGCTGGTTCGGACCGAGTTGCCCTGGAAGAGCAGTCGGATGCCGCGCTCGCCGCCGAGGATGGCGATGACCTTGCGGACCACCTCATCGAAGCCGGGAACCGACCGCATCGCCTGGAGCGCGGCGCGATCGGCGGGGTGCTCCCAGGAAACGGCCGCGATCTGTTGCAGGGTAACCCGGTTGCGCGGAGCGGGAACGGACGTCATGCGGCACCTGTTGGTTTTCGGGTGAGCAGCTATACGTCGGGGCCAGAGGCCTGTTTCAATCTGCGCCAGGACGGGGGTTAGGGGCAACTTTGGACGCGAGAGCCGGACCAAGCCCTGCATCGAGTGGACCGTGGGCCGCCCGAGCGCCCCGGGCCCTGACGCGCGAGAGCGTGGCGGTCGGCGCCCGCGAGCTGGCCCGCCGCG
>JBFXAS010000038.1:0-28438 GCA_050184075.1 Gemmatimonadales bacterium | reverse complement strand
GAACTTGCCTTCGACTTCCTTGACCGCCTTGGTGACCGTCTCCCGATAGGCCACCTGCGGCCGGCCGACGTTGGCCTCGACCTTGAACTCCCGCTTCATCCGGTCGACCAGGATCTCGAGGTGCAGCTCGCCCATGCCGGCGATGATGGTCTGCCCGGTCTCGGTGTCGCTCCGGACCCGGAAGGTCGGGTCCTCTTCCGCCAGCTTGTTGAGCGCCACGCTCATCTTGTCCTGGTCGGCCTTGGTCTTGGGCTCGATCGCGACGTCGATGACGGGGTTCGGGAAGCGCATCGCTTCCAGGATGACGGGCTTGCCTTCGTCGGAGAGGGTGTCGCCGGTGCGGGTGTCCTTGAGACCGATCGCCGCGGCGATGTCGCCGGCCAGCACTTCCTCGATCTCGTCCCGCTTGTTGGCGTGCATCTGGAGCAGCCGGCCGATCCGCTCCCGCTTGTCCTTGGTGCTGTTGTAGACGTAGCTGCCCGACTTGATCGAGCCCGAATAGACCCGGAAATAGGTGAGCCGGCCGACGAACGGGTCGGTCATCACCTTGAAGGCGAGCGCCGAGAAAGGCTCCGCGTCGCCGGTCTTCCGCTCGACGATGGTCTCGTCGTGGAGCGGGAGGTGGCCCGTGATGGCCGGCACGTCGGCCGGGCTCGGCAGATAGTCGATCACCGCGTCGAGCAGCGACTGGACGCCCTTGTTCTTGAACGAGGCGCCGCAGAGCACCGGGACGATGTAGCCCCGGACGGTCGCCCGGCGGATCGCCCCGGCGATCTCCTCCATGGTGAGCTCGTCACCCGCCAGATACTTCTCGAGCAGCTCCTCCTCATGCTCGACGGCGGCCTCGATCAGCTCGTGCCGCCACTTCCCGACCTGCTCCTTGAGCGCGTCGGGCACCGGCATCTCGGTGAAGTTCTTACCCATCGACTGGTCGTCGAAGATCCGCTCGACCTGCCGGAGCAGGTCGATGTGGCCGGTGAAGGTCTCGCCCGCGCCGACCGGCAGCTGGATCGGATACGCCTTCCGGGTGAGCCGGGCCCGGATCATCTCGACGCAGCGATAGAAGTCCGCGCCGACCCGGTCCATCTTGTTCGCGAAGATGATCCGCGGCACGCCGTAGCGGTCCGCCTGACGCCAGACCGTCTCGGTCTGGGGCTCGACGCCGGCCACCGAGTCGAGCAGCGTGACGGCGCCATCGAGCACCCGGAGCGAGCGCTCCACTTCGGCGGTGAAATCGACGTGTCCGGGGGTATCGATGATGTTGATGCGGTACTGGGTGTCGTTGCGGTTCCAAAAACAGGTGGTCGCGGCCGAGGTGATGGTGATACCCCGCTCCTGCTCCTGCTCCATCCAGTCCATGGTGGCGGCGCCATCGTGGACTTCACCGATCTTGTAGTTCTTGCCGGTGTAATAGAGGATGCGCTCGGTAGTCGTCGTCTTCCCGGCATCGATGTGGGCCATGATGCCGATGTTCCGATAATGATCGAGCGGTGTGTCGCGTCCCATTCTGTCCTGTTCGCTCCGCATGAAGGGCCGGGGGCCCCTTGAGTCACCAACACAAAAGCGGGGCGACCGACCGGCCTTCGGGCCGTGGTATCGCTCCGCGCATCGTCCATGGCGGCTCGATGCTCCGAGCCTTCAGTGGGACGGGGAAGCCCCTGGGGCCCCCCACGCGTTGTTCCGAAGGACGAGAGGTGCCGCCGTCCGAGCCGCGTCACGTCATCCAGATGTCGTCGTACCCCGGGCCAGCGTTCAGTCCGGGGAGCCGCTAAAGATCCCAGCCACGCCGCCTGAAGTCAAGGTCCCCCAGCCGCTTGGAGGCCTCTGACCGGGGCCTCCGACGCCCCCCGACCGATGCGGACCGGCCGGGGGGCCGACTGCTACCACCTGGATGCCGCCTCCCACCCCCGGCCGGCCTAGTGAGCCGGACCCTGCTCGTCGGCCGAGGGGCCGTAGATCGAGGGCACCTTGCCGCCCATCGGACGCAGATAGGCGCTCAGCTGGCCGCGATGGTGGACGGCGTCCAGGAGCATCATCCAGGCGAGCTGCTCGTGGGACCCCTTGGCCACCTCGTGCTCGCCGACGAAGAAGGTGGCCGCCTTGTCCCACTTGGCCTGGTCGACCCCGCCCAGCTTGTCCGCCAGCAGTCCGAACGACGCGTCGAACTCCCGGGCGGCCTGTGCCACCGACTCGACCGGCAGCTGGTTCCGGTGGTGGATCGCCCCTTCGTCCACCAGCTCCACCAGGTCGAGGGTGTGCCCCAGCAAGTGGCCGATCATCTCCCTCGCCGTCCGCGACTTGGGATCGGGCCGGTAGTCGAGGCCATCCTCCGGCACCGCCGCCACCACCCTGACGAACGCGCTCCGCTCGGCTCCCACCAGGTGCTTGAACAAGCTCAGGCTGCTCATGGTCCGGCCTTTCTCCGGGGATGGATCCGGCTGAGGGGACGGGAGACGCTCCGATCGGGTCTCAAGGCAGAAGCGGCCCCCGGTGGGAGGGCCGCTTCCGAAATCTGCTCCGACGGCCCGGCCGCGCCTACCAGCGGTAGTGCGCGAACGCCCGGTTGGCCTCGGCCATCCGGTGGGTGTCCTCTTTCTTCTTGATCGTGTTGCCTTCGCCCTTGGAGGCGAGGATCAACTCGGCCGCCAGGCGCTCGGGCATCGACTTCTCGGTCCGGGCCCTGGTGTACTGGATCAGCCAGCGCATGGCGAGCGAGGTCCGCCGATCGGGCCGCACCTCGACCGGCACCTGGAGCGAGGCGCCGCCCACTCGGCGGCTCTTCACCTCGACCGACGGCTTGGCGTTGGCCAGGGCCGCCTTGAACACCGTGACGCCCGGCTGACTGGTGCGCTCTTCGATCAGGTCCATCGCCCGGTAGAACACGCTCTCCGCCAGGCTCTTGTTGCCGTCGGCCATGATCGAGTTGATAAACTTCGAGACGGTCTGACTGTCGTAGCGCGGATCGGGCGGAACCGGCCGCTTGATGGCTTTCTGACGCCGGCTCATGGTCAGCTACCGCCCTTCGGCGCCTTGGCCCCGTACTTCGAGCGGCTCTGCCGGCGACCGTTCACCCCGGCGGCGTCGAGCGTGCCCCGCACGATGTGGTACCGGACGCCAGGCAGGTCCTTCACCCGGCCGCCCCGGATCAACACGATCGAGTGCTCCTGGAGGTTGTGGCCTTCGCCCGGAATGTAGGCGATGACCTCGAAGCCGTTGGAGAGCCGAACCTTGGCGACCTTCCGCAGGGCCGAGTTCGGCTTCTTGGGGGTCACCGTATAGACCCTGGTGCACACCCCGCGGCGGAACGGGTTCCGCTTGAGGGCCGGCGACTTGTCTTTGGCGACCGGGGAGCGGCGGCCCCGGCGGACGAGCTGATTGATCGTGGGCATTCGGTTCTGGTTGTCCCCTCTGTTTCGATACCCGGCCCGAGCCGACGGGGCCGGGGAGCCAAGAGCCCTAAAAGTTACCGGCCGTCTAACTTCCGGTCAACCCTACCTTTGGGTCCGATCGGCATGGCCCCCCGGTCCATCCAGGGCCGGGGGCGGACCAGGCGGGCCGACCGGGCCTGTGGGGTGGCCAAACCACCTCATTGGTCACATCGTTACCCGTGCGAATGATCACGTGCCTGCATCAACCGAGTCGAGATCCCGTGATGGCTCCTCGTCTTGCGGCTTGCGCCCTGCTCCTCGCGTCCCCGGCGTTCCTCGCCTGTGGCGGCCAGGAGCCGGATCCGCCGCCTCCCACGCCCCAGAGCATTGCCGTACTGGCCGGCGACAACCAGCAGGCCCAGGCCGGCACCCTCCTGCCGGTCCAGGTCCAGTTCGTGGTCCGGAGCTCGAGCGGCCCGCTGGCCGGGATCCAGGTCCAGTTCAGCCTCTCGGACCAGACGGGCTTCCTGAGCGCCACCAATCGGACCAGCGACGCGGAGGGCAAGGTGTCGGTCGGCTGGTCGGTGGGCGGCGCGCTCGGGCTCCAGACCCTGACGGCCGCCCTGGCCGGTGGTCTTTCGGCCGAGGCACACGCCACGGTTTCCGCGGGCCCGCCGGCGCTGATCATTCCGGCCACGTCGGCCAACCAGTTCACCGTCGTCTCCCGGACCGTCCCGATCGCGCCGACCGCGAAGGTGGCTGACGCGTACGGCAACCCAATCGCCGGCGTGACGGTCGACTTCGTGGACCAGACCGGCCGCTCGACGGTGGTCGGCGCGACCGCGGTCACCAACGCCGCCGGGCTCGCCGGGATCACCTCCTGGACCATCGGGGCCAGTGCCGGCGCCTACTCGCTGGTGGCAACGGCCGCGGCGGCTGGCGGGCTCGCGACATCGTTCGTCGCCTTCGGGATTCCGGCCACCATGCAGATCCTCGAGGGCGACGGCCAGTCGGCCAACGCCGGGACCCGGGTGGCGGTCGAGCCGGCGGTCGTGGCGCTCGACGACGCCAGTCAGCCGGTGCCGGGCGTCCGACTCACCTTCAGCGTGTCCGGCGGCGAGGGGCGGCTGCTCACCAACGGCTCCGTGCTGACCGCCGACGACGGGATCGGACGGACCTCGGGCTGGATCCTGGGTCTCGCCCCCGGCGCGAACACGCTGACGATCTCGACGCCCGGCATGCCGGATCTCAGCGTCACGGCCTCGGGCGTCGCCGCCCAGCCGGCCCAATTCGCGGCCACCTCGAGCACCACGATCGCGGGCCTGGTCGGCAACTTCGTCGCGCCGAGCCCGACCGTGCGGGTGCTGGACGCAGGAGGCCAACCCGTGGCCGGCGTGCCGGTCAGCTTCACGCCGGGGGCCAGCTCGGGGGTGGTCACCCACGCCGCGCCGCTCACGGACTTCAATGGCGAAGCCACCTTGGGCGCCTGGCGCCTCGATCCCGACAACCCGGCGCCGACCCTGACGGCCGCGATCGACGGGCTCCCCCCGGTGACCTTCGCCGCCACGGCCGCCCCGATTCCACCGGGCGACTTCGAGATCACGGTTCGGTTCACCAGCCCGGAGCCGACCGAGAGTCAGAAGGCGGCATTCACCAACGCGGCTGCCCGCTGGGCGCAGGCGATTCGAGCCGACCTGGTCGACATCCCGTTCGCCCTGGAAGAGGGTCGCACCTGCGGCACCAGCACGATTGCCGAAGACGTCGATGACGTCCTGATCTTTGCCACGATCGAGGAGATCGACGGCCCGGGACAGATCCTGGGCTCGGCCGGGCCCTGCTACGTCCGTGACGACGACCTGCTCACGGTCGTGGGCCGGATGCGATTCGACGTGTCCGACGTGCAGTCGCTGCAGGCGTCCGGCCGCTTCGAGTCGGTGATCCTTCACGAGATGGGCCACGTGCTCGGCATCGGATCGCTCTGGCCACTGATGAACCTGATCGTCGACCGCGGCGGCGCGGACCCGATCTTCGTGGGCGCGGCGGCGCAGGTGGCGTTCGCCGCCGCGGACCCGACGCGCTTCTTCGGCGGGCGAGTGGTCCCCGTCGAGAACACGGGCGGCCTGGGCACCCGGGACGGCCACTGGCGCGAGCAGGTCCTGACGGTCGAGCTGATGACGGGCTTCTCCAACACGGTCAACCCGCTGAGCGCGGTGACGATCGCCTCGCTCCGCGACCAGGGCTACGTGGTCAACGACGCCGTGGCGGACGACTTCTCGATCGAGGCCGCCCTCCGCGCCGTGACGTCCGAGCCCCTCTCGCTCAACGAAGCCGCGTGGGTCTCGCCGATCCGGAGCATCGATCGACGGGGGCAGCTCCGCCGGGTCTTCCTCCCGCTGGCCGCGCCCTACCGGCCATGAGGGCGGAGCCCCTCGCGCTCCTGCTCGCGATTGCCGCGGCCCCGTCCGCCGCGCAGCCGGCACGCTACGACCTGGCGATCCGGGGCGCCCGGATCCTGGACGGCACGGGCAATCCGGCCTATCCCGCCGACGTCGGCATCCGCGGCGGTCGAATCGCGCGCATCGGCGACCTCTCCCGCGCCGGAGCGGCCCGGACCGTCGACGCGACCGGACTGATCCTGGCACCCGGATTCATCGATCTCCACTCGCACGCCGACGACGGCGCCTCCGCGCGGGGCGGGTTCCGCGATCCGGACCCGAAGCGACGCGCCGCGCCCAATCTGGTCTCTCAGGGGGTGACCACCGTGGTGGTCAACCAGGACGGACGCTCCCCGTGGCCGATCGCGGAACAGCGACGGCTGCTCGAGGAGCATGGGATCGGCCCGAACGCGATCCTCCTGGTCGGGCACGGAACCGTGCGTGGGCGGGCACTCGGTCGCGACCCCCGGCGCGCCGCCTCCGGCGAAGAGATCGCGGCGATGCGCCGGATGGTCCACCAGGCGATGGAAGAGGGCGCCTGGGGCCTCTCGGCCGGACTCGAGTATGTTCCCGGCCGCTGGAGCACCACCGACGAGGTCGTCGCGCTGGCTGAGGAGATCGTGCCGTATCGGGGCGTCTACATCAGCCACGAGCGGAGCGAGGGCGCCGACCCGATGTGGTACTGGCCCAGCCAGGACCCGCCCGGCCCGCCGACGCTGCTCGACGCGGTCCGTGAGACCATCGAGATCGGCGAGCGCACGGGAGCCACCGTGGTCGCATCGCACATCAAGGCCAAGGGGTCGCAGTACTGGGGCTCGAGCGGCGCCGCGATCCAGCTGATCGAGCGGGCCCGCGCCCGGGGCGTGGACGTCTGGGCCGACCAGTACCCCTACGCCACCAGCGGCAGCGACGGTGGCACCGTGCTGATCCCCCGCTGGGTCTGGCGCGAGCCGGCGGCCCCCGGCACGGGAGGCTCGGACCTCGGATCGCTGCGCACGGTGCTCGCGGATTCGGGCAAGCGCGCGGCGCTCGAGCGGGACATCCGCCACGAGATCGAGCGCCGGGGCGGCGCGGACAAGGTGGTGGTGTTCGAGCATCCCGACCCGAGCACGATCGGCCGAACGCTCGCGGAGGTCGGCCGGGCCTGGCGGCTCGATCCGGTCGCGACCGCGGTCGCGCTCCAGCTTCGCGGCGACTCCACCCGCCCCGGCGGCGGACGACTGAGGGGTTTCTCGATGGACGAAGTGGACATCGAGAGCTACGCCGCCCGCCCCTGGGTGGCGACCGCCTCCGACGCCGGTATCGCGCTTCCGGAAGACGGCCCCGACGTGCACGCGCGCTACTACGGCACCTTCCCCCGGAAGATCCGCCGCTACGCCGTCGAGCGGGGAGTCCTCGACCTGCCGAACGCGATCCGCTCGATGACCAGTCTCCCGGCCCAGATCCTCGGGCTCCGCGATCGCGGCCTGGTGCGCGAGGGCCTGGTCGCCGATCTGGTCCTGTTCGACCCCGAGCGGATCGCCGATCGCGCCACCTTCGAGGCGCCCCACCAGCACGCCGAGGGGGTCCGACTGGTCCTGGTGGGCGGGGAGCCCGTCGTCGACCGCGGCGAGCTCACCTGGCGTCTGCCCGGCGGGGTGCTCCTCCGCGATCGTTAGGCGGGAGGTCGCGCCGGCGCCTGCTCAACGCCAGCCAGCCAGAATCTCAGTCGCGGGGACGGGCGTCTCGGGTGGCCGCGAGGGGCGGAGACCAGGCGTACGGTCGAATCGGGGCGCGGTTGCGGGCTGCACCTGGCCGTCCACCGTCTCGAGCGCGTCCCGTACCCGATGATGCGGCTCGCTCCCGAGCTCGGTGAGGCCGAGCACCGGCGCGACGCATCCGTCCGAGTCGCGAAAGCGGGCGTCGAGCTCCGCCCGGGTGAGCACCGCGATGGCGGCCCCGAGCTCGGCGCGAAGCGCCGGCCACTTCTCCTGGTCGTTCCGGTCAAGGAGCCAGCGCCGGTCGAGTCCCAGCCGTTCGACCAGCACCGCGAAGAAAGCGTCCTCCAGGGCGCCGACGGCCACCCAGCCGCCATCCGCGGTCGGATAGACGTCGTAGAACGGCGCGCCGGTATCGAGCAGATTGACGCCCCGGTCGTCCCGCCAGTGTCCTGCAGCCAGCAGGGAGAGGGTCGGCGCCAGGAGGGCCATCACCCCGTCCACCATCGCCACGTCGACGACCTGGCCCCGACCGGAGCGGCCGGCCTCGAGCAGGGCCGCCAGGATCCCGCTCACGGCGAACATGGTGCCGCCCGCGTAGTCGCCCACCAGGTTGACCGGCGGCACCGGCGGGCCACCCGCTCGCCCGAAGCCGTGCAGGGCGCCGGAGAGCGCGATGTAGGTGAGGTCGTGCCCGGCCGTCTTCGCCCGCGGCCCGCTCTGCCCCCACCCGGTGATCCGCGCGTAGACGAGGGCCGGGTTGCGCCGCAGCAGCTCGTCCGGGCCGAGACCGAGCCGCTCCATGGTGCCGGGCCGGAGACCCTCGGTCAGCACCGCGGCCCGGTCCACCAGCTCGAGCGCGAGGGCCCTGTCGGCGGGAGACTTGAGGTCGAGCACGGTGCGTCGCTTGCCCCGGTCGGCAAAGCGGAGCGCGGGAGGCACCAGACCGCGAATCATGCCCTCGCCGGGCCGCTCCACGACGACCACGTCGGCTCCCCAGTCGGCCAGCAGCATTCCCGCGAGCGGCCCGGGGCCGATCCCGGCGAACTCGACCACCCGGGTCCCGCTGAGCGGGCCGCTCACGCTTGGGCCCCGCGGTCTCGGACACCACTTCGCGACGCGCGCTCGAGCGGCAACATCACGGCACCTCCGTCTCTCGGGTGGGGGTGTGGGAAGTGTCGACTGCGCGGATCGAGCCCGCAAGGCGCTGGTGGGCAGGCCACACCGCGATAACTTTGGTCGGCCACCCCTCTTAAAGGCGACCTCTGATGCCCTTCGCGTTCCGGGTCCCGTCCCGCGCACGTCGATGGCCGTGGCAGCGAGCCACGGTCCTCCTTCCCCTGCTGCTCGCCGCGGGTCAGCCCGCCGAAGAGCGGCTCGACGTCTACGTGGCCGGGATCAAGGTCGCCGAGCTCTCGCGCGGCTCGCCCGAGCGGTTCGCGCTCCGGATCCTCGATCGGGAGGCCCATACCTGGTCGGCGCCCCGGGTGGTGACCGGCGAGCAGCTCGCCGCCGATCGGACCTTGCCCCGGGTGCTGCGCGTGGTGGCTCCCGCGCTTCGCCGGCTCGAGCGGATCGATTGGTCCGGCGCGCCGGCGATCTCCTGGCCCGACGCGGAGACCAGCTATCGACCCCACCGCCGGATCGAGGCGCAGGTCGCGGGACGGAGCGTGAGCGCCACCCGCTGGACCCACCACAACGGCTCCCGCCCGATCGACCTGGTGATCGGACCGTCGAACCGGGTTCTCGCGGCGATGGAGGTGAGCAGCGACGTCGTCCTGGTGCGGCGCGGCTACGAGGGATTCACCACCGTGGCCCGCTGGAACGCGCCGACCATCTCGCCCGCCCGGTACGGCTACCGGCTGCACGAGCGGGTGATGGTGCCGATGGCGGACGGGGTGGGGCTGGCGACGCTGGTCTACCACCCCACCGGCGCCGGAGATGGCCCCTTCCCCACGATCTTCGTGCGGACCCCGTATGGAATCAGCGGGCTGATCAATCAGTATTGGCACTACGCCGCGCGGGGCTACGCGGTGGTGTTGCAGGCCGCGAGGGGAACGGCCTACTGGGACCAGCCCAATCGCTCCGAGGGCGATTGGGTCCCCATGATCAACGAGCCTGCCGACGGGAAAAGCGCGATCGAGTGGCTCGGCAGCCAGCCCTGGTCCAACGGGGTCTGCATGCAAGGCGGCTCCTACGTGGGTTACACCCAGTGGGCCCTCGCGATGGCCAACCACCCCGCGCTCAAGTGCCTGATCCCCGAGAGCTCGATGGGGACGGCCTTCAGCGATCAGCCGTTCTGGGGCGGGACGATGGTCGAGGGCATGGCCTACTACGCCTTCTACATGCTCGACATTCCCCTGCTGCCCGGGAGGACCTGGAACGAGATCCTCCACCATCGTCCGCTCGCGGACATCGACGTCTACGCCACCGGGCGCGAGATTCGGCAGTGGAACATGTTCTTCGAGCACCAGACCAACGACGACTTCTGGGCCCGGCAGGACTGGTATCGCTCCGAGGCGCCCCGCCGATTCTCGACCTTCCAGATCAGCGGCTGGTTCGACGACGACTTTCCCGGCACGGAATCCAACTGGAACCTGATGCAGCGGCTGGGGGTCGGGCCCCAACGGCTGGTGATCGGCCCCTGGAAGCACGGCTACAATGCCGACCGGCGGCTCGCCGGCTATGAGTTCGGCGCGGACGCGCTCCGGGACGACATCTGGCTCGCGAAGCAGGCCTGGTACGATCAACACCTCAAGGGCCAGGGCGGGATCTCCGCCGACGAGCGGGTCCAGTATTTCGTCCTGGGCAGCCACGAGTGGCGTTCGAGCGCGGCGTGGCCGCCGGCCGAGGCCGCGCCGGTCTCCTGGTACCTCCATGGCGACGGCGAGGCCTCCCGGCTGACCACCCGCGGACGGCTCGATCGGCAGGCGCCGACGGCCACCGAGACGCCTGATCGCTTCCGGTACGACCCGGCCAATCCCCCGCCCAACTGGTATAGCTTCGACCAGATGCAGCGCTGGGAAGACGTGCAGACCTTCCCGTACGACTTCAAGGACATCGAGGCCAGGCCGGACGTCGCGGTCTACACGTCGGAGCCGCTCGAGGAGGACCTTACCATCGCCGGCGACGTGAAGGTGATCCTCTACGCCTCGACCGACGTGAAGGACACCGACTGGTGGGTCCACCTCGCCGACGTGGACACGACGGGACGCTCGAACCGGATCACCCTCGGCGTGCGGCGCGCCCGTTTCCGGGACAACGCCGATCCGGTCCACAACATCCGGGGTGAGAACTATCGGGCGGAGCGGCTGCTCTCGGGCGATCCCGGTGACGTGGTCCGCTACGAGTTCAGTCTCCGCTCGATCGCCAACACCTTCCGGGCCGGCCATCGGATCCGGGTCGCGGTGATGAACGCGATGGACAACTACTCGTTCCCGAACTCGAACACGGGCGAAGACGAGGGCACGGTGAGCCGCACCGTGGTCGGACGGATGGCGATCCACAAGAGCGCCGAGCACCCGACCCAGGTCGTGCTGCCGGTGCTGCGGGGCGGGGGACGCTAGTCCGGCAGCGTCCCCTCGTCGCGCATCGCCAGGAGCGAGTCCTCGAGCGCGGCGACCGTCGCGGCGACGTCGGCTTCGGTGTGGGCGGCGGAGAAGATCAGGGCCTCTCCCCGCATGCTGGCCACGCCGCGGTGGAGCAGGTGCAGGTCCAGCCGGCGGTGGGCCGGCGCGGCGGCGGGGTTCACCAGCTTGGCCAGATCCGGTGTCGGCACCGCGGTGTCGTCGGCCAGGTCGCCCTCGATCGGGCCGAGGTAGATGTGGACCACGCTCCGGGCGTACAGCCGGCCCGAGACCCCGATCCGCTCCAGCATCAGATTGCCGTCGTGGCGGAACTGGGAGGCTCGCTCGGCGAGGGTCCGCTGCGGCTCCCCGTCGCGGTAGAGGTCGCAGGCCGCGATGCCGGCGGCGCAGGTGAGCGGAACGGCGTTCCAGGTTCCGCCGTGACTCACCAGCCGGGCCGGCGGCGTCGCGGGTGAGAAGAGAGCCATCACGTCCGCCCGCCCGATCAGCACGCCCGAGGGGAGACCGCCGCTGGTCGCCTTGCCGAGCGCCGTCAAGTCCGGCCGAATCCCGAGCACCGCCTGCCACCCGCTCGCCGACTCTCTGAAGCCCGTCACCACCTCGTCGAGCAGAAAGAGCGTCCCGTGTTTGCGGCAGAGGTCGGGCAGCGCGCGATAGAACTCGGGATCGGTCGGGATCCGCCCGGAGAGGTAGCCGCCGCCGGCCTCGATCATCACGAGGGCGAATTCCCCGGTGGCCAGCAGCCGCTCCACCGCCGCCGGATCGTTGGCCGGGATGACCGTGACGCCCTCGCCCAGGGTGCCGGGGGCGCCCGGAGCGGCCAGGCCGTCGGCCCAGCCGTGGTAGTTCTTGTCGAACCGCAGGATCCGGCGCCGCCCCGTGAAGGCGCGGGCCAGCCGGAAGGCCATCAGGTTGGCCTCCTGCCCGCAGGCGAAGAACTCGACCCGCTCGGCGGCCGGCATCAGTCTCCGGATCCGCGAGGCCCATTCGATCTCGAGCGGGTGGTTGTCGCCGAAGTGCAGCCCGGCCGCCGTCTGCCGCTGCACCGCCTCGACGACGGCCGGATGACCGTGTCCGAGCACCAGGGCGCCATGGCCCATCACGTAGTCGATGTACTCGTTGCCGTCGACGTCCCATTTCCGCGAGCCCTGCGCCCGGTCCACGTAGGGACGGAAGGGCGAGCGCACCCGGGTGAAATGGGTGGCGCCTTCGGCCGCGAAGTACGCCGTCGCCTCCCGGTGGAGCGCGACGGATTTCGGACGGCGGGCCAGATACTCGGCTACCAGCGGGTCAGCGCCCTGCCCGCCCCGGTTCCGGGCGGCGAGGTTGGGGACCACCGGAGCGGAGCTCATGGGAAGATCACCTTGCCAGAGGCGGCGTCTTCGACCCGGATCGCTCCCGTGGGGCAGGACGCGGCGGCGCGGAGGACGACCTCTTCGGGCGCGCCCGCGGGGTCGACCACGACCGACTGGCGCTCATCGTTGTGGGCGAACACTGCCGGGGCTGTGGCTAAACACATACCGTTCCCGACGCAGTGGAGGTGGTCGACCGAGATCAGGAGCCGCCGTGCCATGGTTGTGTCCTCCGGGAATGACCCGGAACCTACACCGCGACAGGCAGTTGCGCGACCGGTCCGGGCCCCGGCCGCCCGTTGTCGATCGGGCACGCCTTGGATATTGTGAGGGCGCCCGCGGGCCCACCCCGATCCGACAGTTCAGAGGCGAAATCCATGGAATGGAAGGAGTTGCTCCGCAGCTGGCCCGGCCAGGAAGTCGTGGTCCGCTACGACCGCGAGGCCGACGCCTGGATGTTCATCGCCCTCCACTCGACCACCGGAAAGCGGTCGGTCGGCGGGGTCCGGATGAAGGTCTACCCGACCCCGGAGGACGGCCTGCTCGACGCGATCCGGCTGGCCGAGGGGATGACCCACAAATGGGCCGCGATCGAGGTGGGCTACGGCGGCGGCAAGGGCGTGATCGCCCTCTCGCAGCCGGTCACCGGTGACGCACGGACCGCGCTGCTGCTCCGCTTCGGCCGGATGATCGACTCGCTGAACGGGCGATACGGCAGCGGGCCGGACATCGGCACCACACCGGCCGACATGGCGCTCCTCGCCACGGTGACCCGCTACGTCCACTGCTACGACTGGAACAAGAAGGAGCCCTACGACCCGGGCATCTACACGGCCCTCGGCGTCTTCATCGGGATGAAGGCGGCGCTCCGCTACGCGACGGGCTCGGATTCCCTGGCCGGCAAGCGGGTGCTGATCCAGGGTGTCGGCGACACCGGAGAGCCCCTGGCCCGGTCGGTGGCGGCCGAGGGCGGCACGGTGCTACTGAACGACTTGAACGCGACCCGGGCCGAGGCCCTCGCCAAGGAGCTGGGCGGCGAAGTGGTCGGCTCAGATCGGCTCTTCGACACCCCCTGCGACGTGTACGCGCCCTGCGCGGTCGGCGCCACCTTGAATGCCCGCACGATCCCGACGCTCACCTGCAAGGTGATCGCCGGGTCCGCCAACAACCAGCTGGAGACCGCGGCGGACGCCGAGCGCCTGCTCGAGCGCGGCATCCTCTACGCGCCGGACTACGTGGTCAATGGCGCGGGCGCGGTCTCCCTCGCGATGGTCGACGAGGGCGCCTCCTTCGAAGCCATTCGCGCCGAGATCGCCAAGCTGGACCGGCGCCTGACCGAGATCTTCACGGACGCCGCCGCCCGCAAGGAGTCGCCGTTGCACGCGGCCGACCGTCGCGTCGCCGCGCGGCTCGCCGGCGCCGCCTGAGCCGGGGCGGGGCGCCCATCGACACCCACCCGGTCAATCGACAGGCCGCCGAGGCCATCGAGGACGGGTTCTCCGCGTCCCGCAGCGAGTTCGCCAATCTCACCGGCGCCGCCGCCAGCCACTTCCTCCGCGAGGACTTCGACGCCGTCCGTCGGGCGGCGCGGGCCCGGCTCACGGTCTCGGCCCGACACGTCGCCAAGGTGGTGGTCCGGCTCGGCCAGCTGAGTCAGTGGCAACCGGTGCGGCCGGGCCTGGTGCGGAGACGCTACGCCGGGGCCGTCGCGGGGCGGCCCGATGAGGAGCTCGCCCACACCTTCTTCAATTCGGCGATTCGCCGGCTGCTGGGCACGGTGGGGGTCGACGCCGGGGTCGAATTCCTCGACCTCGAACCACCCTATCTCACCGAGCTGGAGGTCGCCAGTACCCGTCAGTGGTCGGGTCTCGCCGAGTTGGGTGGCGCGCTCGAAGGTGCCCTCGGCACCCTCTGGCCGGCGGATCGTTGGCTGGATGCCGCCCGGGACGCCAGCCTGACGCTCGAGCGGCTCCAGGCGACCGTTCCCGGGTTGGCCGGAGGCGGCCAGCTGGCCTTCCTCCCCACCCCGTTCGTCCGGGGACGTCGCGCGTTCCTCGTGGGGCGGCTCGCGGCCGGCGCCCGGTCTATGCCCCTCATCCTGGCCATCATGCACCGGGAGCGGCGCCTCGCGATCGACGCCGTGGTGACCGATCCGGACGAGGCGAGCATGGTGTTCGGGTTCACCCGCACCTATTTCCACGCCGCGCTGCCCGCGCCCCGTCGCGCGGTCGCGTTCCTCCGTTCGATCCTGCCGGCTAAACGGCTCGACGAGCTGTACGTGGCCCTGGGCCACCACAAGCACGGCAAGCGTGAATTCTACCAGGAGCTGGTGCGCGCCCTCCGGACTCCGGGCGCCCGCTTCGTGCCGGCGGCCGGAGCGAAAGGGCTGGTGATGACCGTGTTCGCGCTCCCCCAGATGAACGTGGTGTTGAAGGTCATCAAGGACCGCGCCGACCCCCCAAAGAACGTCACCCGGCGCGAGGTGCAGGAGAAATACCGTTTCGTCTTCAGCCGCGAGTATGGCGGGCGTCTGGCCGACACCCAGGAGTTCGAGGACCTCGTCCTGCCGCGCTCGGCGTTCGAGCCCGAGTTGGCCGAGGAGCTCCTTCGGGTCGCGTCCGACACGGTGCTGGCCCGTGGCGACCAGCTGGTCATCGCCCACGCGTACACCGAGCGCCAGATGCGCCCCCTCGACCTCTACCTCCGCGACGCCGGTCCGGATGCGGCCCGCGCCGCGGTGCTCGACTTCGGCATGGCGCTCAAGGAGCTGGCCGGGATCAACGTCTTCCCCGGCGACATGCTCGCTAAGAACTTCGGCGTGACGCGGCACGGTCGGGTCGTCTTCTACGACTACGACGAGATCGGCCCGCTCGGCGGGCTCCGTTTCCGGGCGATCCCCGAGGCGAAGACGCTCGAGGACGAGATGTCGGCCGAGCCGTGGTTCTCCGTCGGAGAACACGACGTCTTCCCCGAGGAGTTCGAGCGGTTCCTCCGCTTTCCGGAACCCCTCCACGCGGAGTTCCTCCGCCACCACGGCGATCTCTTCACCGCGGAGTTCTGGGAGGCGACCCGCGCCCGGGTGGAGAGCGAGGGCATTCGCGAGCCGGCTCCGTATCCCGCCGAGCGCCGCCTCGATCGCCGCCAGTCGGACGGCGAGTAGCCCCGATCGGAGACCGGCGGCCGGCGCCGCAATGGACGGGTCGCGGGCGTCGGGGCGCCTGGCCGCACAACCCGCCGGCCGGCTCGCAACCCCCGCTGGCCCGCTGGCGTACGGCTGCCGATCCTCGATCGGCACTCGCCCTCCGACGTGAGCGTCATGGAAGCCGCCTACCGCCAACTGAGGCGCCCGCTTCGTCGCCTGCTCAGGGGGCGCCTCCTGCCCGCCACTCGGGCGACCAGCGTGGACCCCGCGGAGGCCCTGCGGAGCGACTGAGCTCGAGGCGGGCGCCAAACGACGAAGGCGTCCGGACCAGCCGGTCCGGACGCCTTCACGCGCTCGATCGGGACGCCGGCCTTTAGAGCGCCTCGGCCTCCGCCACCACCGGCAACACCGGTGCGGGCTGCTCCTCCTCGATCTCCGAGGGCGGCGGCGGCTCGAAGCCCGGCGGGACCTCGATCTCGAGATCCACGTACCGATAGTGCCCCGTGCCCGCCGGGATCAGGTGCCCGATGATGATGTTCTCTTTGAGACCGCGGAGATCGTCCTTGGCCCCGCGGATCGCGGCATCGGTCAGCACCCGGGTGGTCTCCTGGAAGGAGGCCGCCGAGATGAACGACTGCGTCGTGAGACTCGCCTTGGTGATGCCGAGCAGCAACGGCTCCGCCGTCGACGGGGTGCCTTTCCTGCGGACCACCCGGTCGTTCTCGTCGCGGAAGCTCACCTTGTCGACCGCCTCGGACTCGAGGAAGCCGGTGTCGCCCGGATCGGTCACCCGCACTTTCTGGAGCATCTGGCGGATGATCACGCCGATGTGCTTGTCGGCGATCCGCACGCCCTGAAGGCGGTAGACCTCCTGGATCTCGTTGAGCAGATACTCCTGCACGGCCCGCGGACCCTTGATCAACAGGATCTCGTGGGGGTTCACCGGGCCCTCGGTCAAGCGGTCGCCAGCGCGGACGCGGTCGCCCTCGTGGACCCGAAGGTGCTTGCCCGCCGGCACCTCGTACACCTGCGGCGGCTCCTGCTCGTTGATCTGGCCTTCCGGCAGCGTCGGGTAGACGTAGATCTCGCGCTTGCCGCGCTTGATCTCGCCGAACTTCACCATGCCGTCGATCTCCGACATCGTGGCCGGGTCCTTCGGGCGGCGGGCCTCGAACAGCTCGGCCACCCGCGGCAGACCGCCGGTGATGTCGCGCGTCTTGTAGGCCTGACGCGGGATCTTGGTGATGGTGACGCCCTTCGACACCTTGACCGGCGGCGAGAGGAACACCGTCCGATCCTTGGCCTCCTTCTTCGACTTGCCCGGCCAGGCCTCCTGAATCGGCCGCTCGTCGACGTGGAAGCGCGACGACCAGGGGTTGGCGTTATCCGGGATCTCCATCGCCCGGCTCACCGGATCGGTGGGCGAGCCCAGGATGATCCGCGAGCCCTCGGCCAGGATGTACTCCAGCGGATCCTTCCGATTGGCCGAGTAGACCAGCACCGACGGATGGAGCTCGCGTTCCGGATCCGCGGTCACGACCAGCGAGCGGAGACCGGTCCCCTCGTCCAATTCCTCGCGGAGCGTGACGCCCGGCACCAGGTCCTTCCAGCGCAGCTGGCCGTCGCTCTTCACGATGCTGGGATCGTTGTACGGGTCCCAGGTGTAGAGGATCGTGGCGCGCCGCTCGGCATCGCCGCGACTGGCCGGGCTCCCCTCGATCGCGTGGAGGTTGGCGCCCTGCGGCACCGGATACCGGGAGAGCACGTGCGACGGATCCTTCGGGTCGACGATCTGGATGCCTTCCTTGGCCTCCTCCTCCGCCGACTCGTCCTCACGAGTGAGCGCGATCCGGATCGTGGCCTCGGTACCGTCCTCGTACTTGACCGAGAGGTCGGCGTGCTCCAGACCTTTGGTGTACTTGACCACACCGTCCGAGCGAGCCCGCCGCTCGGCCTCCTCGGCGATACGGGCCGAGGTGCCGCCGATGTGGAAGGTCCGGAGCGTGAGCTGGGTGCCCGGCTCGCCGATCGACTGCGCGGCCAGGATGCCCACCGCCTCGCCCATGTCCACCATGTCCATGGTGGCCAGGTTGCGACCGTAACACATCCGGCAGACGCCGCGGCGCGCCTCGCAGGTCAGCACCGAGCGGATCTTGACCCGCTCGATGGCGGCGTCCTCGATCGCGTCGGCCGTTTCCTCGGCGATCAGCTGCCCCGCCTGGACGATCACCCGCTGATCGCCGTGCTCGTCGAGCTGGTGCGGATCGAAGACGTCTTCCGCCGCCACGCTCCCGACGATCCGCTCGGAGAGCGACTCGATGACGTCCTCTCCCTCCTTCAGGGCCGTCGTGTCGAGGCCCAGGATCGTGCCACAATCCTCCTCGGTGATGGTGACGTCCTGCGCCACGTCCACCAGACGCCGGGTCAGGTAGCCCGCGTCCGCCGTCTTGAGCGCGGTGTCCGCGAGACCCTTCCGGGCGCCGTGGGTCGAGATGAAGTACTCGAGCACCGAGAGGCCTTCCCGGAAGTTCGACTTGATCGGGCTCTCGATGATCTCGCCGATGCCACCGGTCAGCTTCTTCTGAGGCTTGGCCATCAGGCCGCGCATGCCGGCGAGCTGCTGGATCTGCGCCCGGCTGCCTCGGGAGCCCGAGTCGAACATCATGAACACCGGGTTGAAGCCACCGCGGCTCTGCCGCATGTGGTTGATCATCGCCTCGGCCACGTCGTTGTTGGCGTGGGTCCAGGCGTCGATCACCTTGTTGTACCGCTCGCCGAAGGTGATCTGGCCGGTGTTGTAGGCGCGCTGGAACCGCTCGACGCGCTTCTGCGCTTCATCCAGGAGCCCGACCTTCTCTTCCGGAATCTCCAGGTCCTCGATGCCGATCGAGATCCCGCCCAGGGTGGCAAAGTCGAACCCGAACCGCTTGAGCCGGTCGAGGAACTCCACCGTCTCCCGGAGCCCGGCCCGCCGATAGGCGTTGAGCACCAGGTCGGAGAGGGCCCGCTTCTTCATCACGTCGTCGCGGAAGCCCATCTCGGCCACGAGCTGGCGCGGCAGGATGTTGTTGAAGAGCACCCGGCCCACCGTGGTCCGGGTCCACCGGGGAGCCGAATCCTGCGCCTCCTGTGGCGGCACGTACCAGAAGTGGATGGCCGAGTGGTAATCCACCGACCCGGCGAGCAGCGCCATCTCCAGCTCGGCGATCGAGCCGTAGAACTTGGCGCTCTTCCAGAGCTCGCCCTTGACCGTGTCGAGCTTGCCGCCGGCCTTCCGGATCTCCTCCTCGTAGCCCGAGGGCAGCTTGGTGAGCCAGTAGGAGCCGAGCACCATGTCCTGCGACGGCTCGGTGACCGGGCGGCCGTCCGACGGCTTCAGGATGTTGTTCGACGAGATCATCAACAACCGCGCCTCGAGCTGCGCCTCGAACGAGAGCGGCACGTGCACGGCCATCTGGTCGCCGTCGAAGTCCGCGTTGAACGCGGCGCACACCAGTGGGTGGATCCGGATCGCCTTGCCCTCGACCAACTTGGGCTCGAACGCCTGGATGCCCAGCCGGTGGAGCGTCGGGGCGCGGTTGAGCAACACCGGATGGTCCTGGATGATCTCCTCCAGAATCTCGTACACCTCCGGCCCCTCGCGCTCGACGATCTTCTTGGCCCGCTTGACCGTCTCGGCGATCCCCTTCTCGACCAGCTTGTTGATGATGAAGGGCTTGAAGAGCTCGACCGCCATCGCCTTCGGCAGACCGCACTGGTGGAGCCGGAGCTCCGGGCCCACCACGATCACCGAGCGGCCCGAGTAGTCGACCCGCTTCCCGAGCAGGTTCTGCCGGAAGCGGCCCTGTTTGCCCTTCAGCATGTCCGAGAGCGACTTCAAGGGGCGCTTGCCCCGGCCGCGGATCGCCTTCGAGCGGCGGCCGTTGTCGAAGAGCGCGTCCACCGCCTCCTGCAGCATCCGCTTCTCGTTCCGGAGGATCACCTCCGGCGCGCGATGCTGGATCAGCTTCTGGAGCCGGTTGTTCCGGTTGATCACCCGACGATAGAGATCGTTCAGGTCGCTGGTCGCGAACCGGCCACCGTCGAGCGGCACCAGCGGACGGAGATCCGGCGGCAGCACCGGCACCACGTCCATGATCATCCAGCTCGGGAGGTTGGCCACGTCCTGGCTGGATCCAGAATAGAGGAACGCGTCGACGATCTTGAGCCGCTTGAGCTGCTGCTTCTTCCGGTGCTGGCTGGTCTCCGTGGTGATGGTCGACCGGAGATCTTCCGCCAGCTTCTTGACGTCGATCCGGTCGAGCATCGCCCGGACGGCCGGGGCGCCGATCTCGGCCCGGAAGCCGGTGTCGCCCTCGTCCTTGGCCTTCATCCGAAGGCTCAGGAACTCGTCCTCGTCGAGCAGCTGATTGACCTCGACCTCCTGCTTGCCCGGCTCGATCACGACGTAGGCCGAGTAATAGATGATCCGCTCCAGATCACGCAGTGTGATGTTGAGCAGATTGCCCATCGGGCTCGGCAGGGTCTTGAAGAACCAGATGTGGGCCACCGGCACGGCCAGCTCGATGTGCCCCATCCGCTCGCGCCGCACCTTCGAGAGCGTGACCTCGACGCCGCAACGGTCGCAAATCACGCCGCGATAGCGGATCCGCTTGTACTTCCCGCAATGGCACTCCCAGTCCTTGACCGGGCCGAAGATCCGCTCGCAGAAGAGGCCGTCCCGCTCCGGCTTGAAAGAGCGGTAGTTGATCGTCTCCGGCTTGGTGACCTCGCCCCACGACCACCAGGTCCGAAGTCCCTGGAGCTCCAGCCGCTCGCGCTCCTTGGGATCGCGCGGGCCCCGGATCTCCTCGGGACTCGCGATCCGGATCGCGATGTAGTCGAAGCTCGAACTCTTGGGCTCGCGCCCGCTGCGAAAGTCGATCATATCGCGATTACTCCTCGCCCTCGACGGTGGCTCCCAGCGTCACCTTGAGACCCAGTGACTGCAGCTCCTTCACCAGCACGTTGAAGGATTCGGGAATGCCCGGATCGGGCAGGTTCTGACCCTTGACGATCGCCTCGTACACTTTGCTCCGGCCGTTCACGTCGTCCGATTTGACGGTGAGCATCTCCTGGAGGAGGTGCGCCGCGCCGTACGCCTCGAGCGCCCAGACCTCCATCTCACCGAACCGCTGGCCGCCGAACTGCGCCTTGCCGGCGAGCGGCTGCTGCGTGACCAGCGAGTACGGGCCGATCGACCGGGCGTGGATCTTGTCGTCCACCAGGTGGCTCAGCTTGAGCATGTAGATGGTGCCCACCGTGACGTCGCTGTCGAAACCCTGACCGGTGCGCCCGTCCCGCAGCCGGACCTTGCCCCCGGGGGTGAGCCCGGCCGCGCGGATCAGCTCGTCTGCCGCCTCACCCACCACCTCGGCGCTCGGCTTGCCGCTCAGCAGCTGGCCCAGCGCCGGCCGCCCCATCGCCTCCAGCACCGTGGCGGGCGATTCACTCACCCTGGGCTCGAGCTCCTTGAGCGTGCCCTCGAGATCCTTCTTCTCGACCCCGGTCGCCTCCTCGAGACGCGCCTTGTGATAGCTCGCCTCGTGGCCTCGGCGGGTCAGCTCGCGCTCCGCCAGCTCCGCCGCCGCCAGGGCCAGATACGCCTGCAGCTGCCCGAACAGCTTCTTAGTGTCCGCGCTCGCCGGGGAGCTGGCGAGGTCCGCGATGCCGGCAGCTGCCAGGGTGCTGTTGTGCACCCCGATCCGCTTCAGATCCTCGACCAGATCCGCGACCTCCACCGGGTCCAGATCCGGCGCCCGCGCCGCGAGCGCCAGCGCCTCACCGGCCCACTTGAGCCCGGCGAGCCGGAGCAGCAGCCCGATCTCGCCCTCGTCGGCGCCTCGAAAGACGGGGGTCTTCGCCTTGAAGCCGAGCAGCTGAGCGCACCAACCGAGATGCGTCTCCAGGATCTGCCCGACGTTCATCCGGCTCGGCACACCCAGCGGGTTGAGCACGATGTCCACCGGCCGGCCGTCGGGAAGGAACGGCATGTCCTCCTCCGGCACGATCCGCGCGACGATGCCCTTGTTCCCGTGGCGGCCGGCCATCTTGTCGCCCACGGAGATCTTGCGCTTCTCGCCGAGATACACTTTGACCAGCTGGATCACGCCCGGGGGCAGCTCGTCCGGCTGGAGGATCTTGTCGATCTGATCCTCGGCCTTCTCCTCGACCCGGGCCCGCTCGGCGGCGGCCGAATCGATCGTGAGCCGGATCCGCTCGTTCGCGGCCTTGTTGGCCACCCGGAGCGTCTTGAGGTCCACCTCGGTCAGGTCGAGATCGTCGAGCGCCTGCCCGCTCAGCTTGGTCCCGGCGGGGAGGTACTCCTCGACCGTGCCCGAGCGGAGCATCAGGGCCACCTCCTGGCCGGCCAGCAGCTCGCGCAGCTCCTCGACCATCACGTCGTTGATCCGGGCCTTCTCCTCGTGCTCGATCCGGCGCACCTCGCCGATCCGCTCGCCGCGATCCTTTTCGACCACCTGATCTTCGATCCGGCTGAAGATCTTCACGTCGATCACGGTACCCTTCATGCCCGGGGGCACCTTGAGCGAGGAGTCTTTGACGTCCTTCGCCTTCTCGCCGAAGATCGCCGTGAGCAGCTTCTCCTCGGGAGAGAGCTCGGTCTCGCCCTTGGGGGTGATCTTGCCCACCAGGATGTCGCCCGGCTTCACGTGGGCGCCGATCCGGATGATGCCGCGCTCATCGAGGTCGACCAGCGCCTCGTCGGACACGTTCGGGATCTCGCGGGTGATCTCCTCCTGGCCGCGCTTGGTGTCGCGGACGTGGAGCTCGAGCTCCTGGATGTGGATCGACGAATAGACGTCGTCCTTCACCAGCCGCTCCGAGAGCACGATCGCGTCCTCGAAGTTGTGGCCGTACCAGGGCATGAACGCCACCAGCACGTTGGCGCCGAGGGCCAGCTCGCCGTCCTCCGTCGCCGCGCCGTCCGCGATCACCCCGCCCTGCTCGATCTTCTGTCCCAGCTGCACCAGGGGGCGCTGGTTGATGGCGGTGTCCTGGTTGGTCCGCCAGAACTTCTTCACCCGATAGCGATCCACCTGGGCCAGCCGGGCCAGCGGCACCTCGGCTGCCCCGGCGGTGCCGCAGTCGACGATCACCTCGTCGGCGGTTACCCGGGTGACCACGCCCGCGCGGCGCGCGGCGATCGTGGCGCCGGAGTCGGCGGCCACCTTGAGCTCGAGGCCGGTGCCGACGATCGGCGCGTCGGGGAAGAGGAGCGGCACCGCCTGCCGCTGCATGTTCGAGCCCATCAACGCGCGGTTCGCGTCGTCGTGCTCGAGGAACGGAATCAACGCGGCCGCGATCGAGACCAGCTGCTCGGGGCTCACGTCCATGAAGTCGATCCGGCTCGGCGAGAGCAGCGGATAGTCGTCGCCTCGCCGGCAGAGCACCAGCTTGTTGACGAACTTGCCGTCGGCGTCCACCACGGCGTTGGCCTGGGCCACCGCGTAGCCCTCCTCCTCGCTCGCCGAGAGCCAGCGGACCTGCTCGGTGACCGCGCCGTCCTTGACGACCCGGTACGGGGTCTCGACGAAGCCCAGCTCGTTGATCCGGGCGAAGGTGGCGAGACTGGTGATCAGACCGATGTTCGGACCTTCCGGCGTCTCGATCGGGCACATCCGCCCGTACTGCGAGTAATGCACGTCGCGGACCTCGAACCCGGCTCGCTCCCGGGTCAGGCCGCCCGGTCCGAGCGCCGAGAGCCGGCGCTTATTGGTCAGCTCGGCCAGCGGGTTGGTCTGGTCCATGAACTGGGAGAGCTGCGACGAGCCGAAGAAGGCCTGGATCACCGCCGAGACGGTGCGCGCGTTGACCAGGTCGTCGAGCGAGATCTTCTCCGGGTCGGAGTTGATGCTCATCCGCTCCTTGACCAGCCGGGCCATCCGCGAGAGGCCGACCGAGAACTGATTGGCGATCAGCTCGCCCACCGACCGGATCCGGCGGTTGCCGAGATGGTCGATGTCGTCGGTGTGGCCGCGCCCGTCGTGCAGATCGATCAGGTAGCGGATGATCGCGACGAAGTCCTCCTCGGTGAGGACCGTGTTGTTCGCGTCGAGCTTCAGCCCGAGCCGGTGGTTGATCTTGTAGCGGCCCACCCGCCCGAGGTCGTACCGCTTCGGGTTGAAGAAGAGTCGCTGCAGCTGGGCTCGCGCGGTCTCCAGGTTGGGCGCGTCACCCGGCCGAAGCAGCGAGTAGATCTGCTGCAGGGCCTCCGCCTCGCTCCCGGTCGGGTCCTTGACCAGGGTGTTCTTGATCAGGGGCGACTCGGCCCGGCCCGACGGCAGCAGCACGTCGACCCGGGTGGCGCCGGCGGAGAGCAGCTTCGAGCGCAGCGTCTCGTCGATCTCGGTGCCCGCTTCGGCCAGCACCTCGCCCGTCTCCGGGTCCGGCACGTCGAAGGCGAGCACGTGGGCGTGCCGGTCACGGGTCGTGGTCGGCTGCTCGTCCTCGCGCAGGTCGAGGGCGGTGTAGCCGGCGAAGACCGCGACCGCCTTGATCCCGACGTGCCGCATCGCGTTCAGGCGGTCGAGCGTCAGCTCGTCGCCCAGGCCGGCGAGCAGCTCGCCCTCGGCCTCCGGATTCGGCACGTCGGCGGCCAGCAGCGCGCCGAGCACCTCGCGCCGCTCCTGCCGGCCCTCGAGCTTGCCGCTGATGTTGATGGTCTTCGTGGCGAAGAAGAGCTTCAGGATGTCGGCGTTCTCGCCATAGCCGAAAGCCCGCAAGAGCGCGGTGGCCGGGAACTTCTTCTTCTTGTCGATGTGGACGTAGATCACGTCGTGGATGTCGATGGTGAACTCGACCCACGAGCCCCGGAAGGGGATGATCCGCGCCGAGAAGAGCCGCTGGCCGTTGGGATGGATCTCCTCCTCGAACACCACACCCGGCGAGCGGTGCAGCTGGCTCACCACCACCCGCTCCGCGCCGTTGATCACGAAGGTGCCGAGCGGGGTCATGATCGGCAGCTCGCCCAGGTACACCTCGCGCTCGATCTGGTTCTTGAGCCGCCGCTGCCCGTCCACATCCTCGAACACGTTCAGGGCCAGCTTCGCCTTCAGCGGCGCCGCGTAGGTCATGTCGCGCTCGATGCACTCTTCCACCGAGTACTTCGGGTCGCCCAGCGAATAGCTCTTGAAGTCGAGCTCGTACTTGCCGTTGACGTCCGAGACCGGGAAGAGGTCGCGGAACACCCGCTCCAGCGACACGTCCTGACGGTCGCCCTCGACGTCGTCCGGCTCGAGCAGCGCGCCGAAGGCCCGGGTCTGGATGTCCAGCAGGTGCGGCATCGGCATCGCGGTACCGAGCTTGCTGAACGAGATCGACGGCTTCATGTTCGTCATTCGTTACTCCGTCACTTCGAGTCCCAGCGTCGGATGGTGGCGCTGGGCGGCCGAGGTGGTGATTCGGCCAATAGCACGACGACACGACCCCGCCGCGGCAGCCGGAGCTACTCCGCCGGGCCGCCGCGGGGTGTCGCGTGTTTCAATTATCGAGATCGCTCGCGTCTCGCGCATGCCGTCTCACCGAAGAAGCCTGGGGCGAGGCGGCCGGACCACCACGGTCCGACCGCCGAAACCCTCGGCTACTTCAGCTCGACGACCGCGCCCTGATCCTCGAGCTTCTTCTTGATCTCCTCCGCCTCGGCCTTGCTGGCGCCCTCGCGGATCGTCTTCGGTGCGCTGTCGACGATCTCCTTGGCTTCCTTGAGGCCCAGGCCCGAGATGACCTCGCGGATCACCTTGATGACCTGGATCTTCTTGGCCCCGGCCTCCTTGAGCACGACCTCGAACTCGGTCTGCTCTTCGGCCGCCGGCGCCGCGCCGGCGCCGCCCGCCGCCGGGGCGGCCGCCGCCAGCGCCGACACGTTGAACTTGGTCTTGAACGCCTCGATCAGGTCGTTCAGCTCGATCACCGTCTTGTTGCCGATCGCCTCGATGATCTCGTCATTCGACAGAGTCGCCATTGGTCTATTCCCTTCCCGCCTCGTGATTCAAGAAGCCGATTCGGCTTGCCGTTTGGTGGAAAGCGCCTCGAGCGCACCCACGACCTGATAGAGGATCCCGTTCAGACAACCCACGAACTGCCCGAGCAAGACGTCCCTCGAGGGGATCTCGCCGAGCCGCTTGACGTACGCCGGGTCGACCGCCTGCCCGTCGACGAGGCCGGCGCGAACCGCCGGCTTCTGATGTTCCTTGGCGAATTCGCCGAGCACCTTGGCCGCGGGCAGCGGGTCGTCGCCGACCAGCACCAGCCCGGTCGAGCCGGTCAGCTGGCCGTCGAACGCGCGGATCTCGCTCACCGCCATCGCCCGGCGCGCCAAGGTGTTCTTGACGACCAGGTACCGCGCCCCGGCCGCCTTGAGCCTCCGGCGCAGATCGGTGATCTGGGCCACGTTCAAGCCGACAAAGTCGGTGACGTAGATGTTCGAGGCGCCCTTGAAGACCTCGGTCAGGGTCTCAACCGTCGCCTGTCGTTCCGCTTTGCTCATCGGTACACCGCCGTATCCAACCGGACGCCCGGTCCCATGGTGCTCGACACCGTGGCCGAGCGGAGGTAGACGCCCTTGGCCGCCGAGGGCTTGGCTTTGACGATCGTGTCCATGAAGGCCGAGAGGTTCTCCTGCAGCTGCTGCTCGCTGAAGGAGACCCGGCCGATCGGCGCGTGCACGTTCCCGGTCTTGTCGACCCGGAACTCGATCTTGCCGGCCTTGATCTCGCGGACCGCCTTGCCCACGTCCATGGTGACGGTGCCGGCCTTGGGATTCGGCATCAGGCCGCGCGGACCCAGGATCTTGCCGAGCGGGCCCAGCTGGCCCATCACGTCCGGGGTGGCGACGATCACGTCGCAATCGAGCCAGCCGTCCTTGAGCTTCTGGACGTACTCGATCCCGACGAAGTCGGCCCCGGCCGCCTCCGCGTCCTTGACCCGCTCGCCCTGGGTGATCACCAGAACCCGAACCGCCTTGCCGGTTCCGTGTGGGAGCACCACCGTGCCCCGCACGACCTGGTCGGCGTGGCGCGGGTCGACGCCCAGCCGCACGGCCACGTCGACGGTTTCGTTGAACTTGGCGAACGCGGCCGCCTTGACCAGCCGGACCGCCTCGTCGAGCGAGTATTGGCGCGCCCGGTCGACTTTGGCGAGCGCGGCCTGGTGCTTCTTGCCGTTGGTCGCCATCAGCCCTCCACCTCGAGGCCCATCGAGCGCGCCGTGCCCGCGATCATGTTGATCGCGGAGTTCATGTCGGTCGCGTTCAAGTCGGCCATCTTGAGCTCGGCGATCTTCTGGAGCTGAGCGCGGGTGACCTTCCCCACCTTGGTCCGATTCGACTGGGGGCTCCCCTTGTCGATCCCGGCCTCCTTGAGCAGGAGGTTCGCCGCGGGCGGCGTCTTGGTGATGAAGGTGAAGGTGCGGTCGGCATACACCGTCACCACCACCGGGATGATCATCCCCGATTGCGACTGCGTGCGGGCGTTGAACTGCTTGCAGAAGTCCATGATGTTCACGCCTTGCGGCCCCAGCGCCGTACCGACCGGCGGCGCAGGATTGGCCGCTCCAGCGGGACACTGGAGCTTCACCATGGCAATCACCTTCTTGGCCATCCACCACTCCTTCGACGTTCAAGTCTGCCGCAGTTGCCCGTGCGGTCGCGGGGACGGGGCCTGCCGATTCGGGTCCGGACCGCGCGGCCCGGGCACCTCGCTCGCGCCTAGTGACCCCGGAGCTGCAAGTAGTCGAGCTCCACCGTCGTCGGCCGACCGAAGAGCGAGACGGACACCTTCACCTTTCCTTTGTCGGTGAGCACCTCCTCGACCGTCCCGCTGAAGTCGGAGAACGGTCCATCGGTGATCTCCACGGCCTGACCGATGAGGAACGGAATCTCCTCCTTCGGCCCCGTGTCCGCCTGCTCCTCGACGCCGAGCAGCCGGTTGACCTCCTCCTGGCGCAGCGCCAGCGGCATCCGTCCCGTGCCCACGAACTTGATCACGCCCTGCACGCTGTTGACCACGTGCTGGGCCTCTTGACTCATCGTGGTCTCGACCAGCACGTAGCCGGGATAGAGCTTCCGCTCCACCACCTGCTTCTTGCCGTTCTTGATCTCGATCGCCTCTTGCACCGGCACCAGAACCTGGCGCACCAGCTTCTGGTCCTCCGGGCGGGGATCGTCGGTGATCCGGCGCTCGAGCAGGCCTTTGACCTTGTTCTCGTGGCCGGCCGTCACCTGGATCGCGAACCAGCGGTATTCCATCGTCCCCTACCGCGAAAGGGTGGCGACCAGGTCCACCAGGAGCCACTGGAGCAGACGGTCGAGGATGCCGAGCACCACGCCGATCGCGAGCGTCATAATGATCACCCGCTTGGTGGCGTCCATCAGCTCCTGCCGGGTCGGCCAGGTGACCTTCTTGAACTCGCCCTGCGCGTCACGCAGGAACCGACGAACGGCGTTGAACCATTCGACGACCTTGTTGCTCGACTCGACCGCCTGGACCTGTTCCATGACTACTTGGTTTCCTTGTGCGTCTGGTGCTTGTTGCACCGCGGACAGTACTTCCGCCACTCGACCCGCTCGGGATGGAGCCGGCGGTTCTTGTCGGAGAAGTAGTTCCGCTCCTTACACTCGGTGCATTCCATGATGATCTTGTCGCGCGGCATTCTGGTCGTCGCCCCCGGTCCTTACTTGATGATCTTGGTGACGACGCCCGCGCCCACCGTGCGCCCGCCCTCGCGGATCGCGAACCGCAACCCCTCGTCCATCGCGATCGGCGTGATCAGCGTGATCTTCATCTGGATGTTGTCCCCCG
>JBFXAS010000037.1:0-28535 GCA_050184075.1 Gemmatimonadales bacterium | reverse complement strand
GCGAGGGCCGCTCCGTCGGCCACGAGGTCGCCGACGAAGTCGGCGCGATGGAGCTCGCCCCGCTTCAGGTCGGCGAGGTGGAGCCCCGGCCGCCCGACCTGCCGGCTGCCCGTGATCGCGAGTCGAACCCCGGCGGGCAAGGTCGTGGAATCGACCTTGACCACCATGGGCAGCGGCGCGAGGCCGTAGAAGCTGTAACGACCCTCGCCGTCGGTGATGGCGGCGCTTCCATCCGAGAGGACCATGCGCACCCCGGGGATGCCCACGGTCCGGCGCTGCCCCGCGCTGTCGAATCGCGCCACGATCCGCCCGACGATGATCGCGCGATCGTCGAGGAGACCGGCCCGGAAGCGGACTTGCGCCGCGACCAGCGGCGAGGCGAGGCCCGACGGCTCGGCCCGGGCGAAGGCGCGATTGGTCCCCGACCCCGCCGGCGCGGCGGGCCCGACGCGGAGGTCGTAGCGCACGCTGACCGAAGCGTTCCCGCCGAGCGACGCGATCGGGATGGTGAGCACCGGCCCCGGAGCGCCGGCGGGGTCGGCGACGACACCGCCGTCGACCCGGGTCGAACCGCTCAAGTACCGGAAGCCGAGGGGCAAGGTGTCGACCACGGCGACGCCGGAGAGACTCCCACCCGCCAGGTTGCTGACCACGATCTCGTAGCCGACCACGTCACCGATCTCGACCTCGGTCCGGAGCGCGCGCTTCTCGATCACGAGCGGGCTGGTCGAGCTAACGGGCGCGCCGTCGGTCGCGACGTTGTTGCCGATCGGCAGGTCGTCTCCCTCCGTCGAGACATAGGCCCGATTGACCACGGCCGGCGCCGCAGCCGGGAGCACGTCCGCCTCGAGCCCGATGCCGGCCGTGGCGCCCGGCGCGATCGGCTGGTCGTAACGGCAGCTGACCACCTGGCCCGCGGTCGTGCAGCTCCAGCCGGTCCCGCTCGCGGATCGGACCGCGAGCCCCGCGGGCAACGTGTCGAGCACCGTGACGGGCCCGGTGGTCGTGACGGCGCCGACGTTGGTCACGACGAGGTCGTAGCGAGCGATTGCCCCGATCGCCAGGTCGCCCACATGGGTCTTCGCGATCGCGAGGTCGACAGGCCGCACGTTCGTGGTGGGGCGAGCCGCCGGGCTCGACCCGTTGTTGTTGGCCGGGTCGGGGTCCGGAAACGCCGAGGTCGCCGCGACCACGTTGGTGAAGCTGCCCGCCACCGGAGCGCGCACCGTAACGGTGTAGGTCGCCTCCGCGTCGGGCGCCAGCCGCGCAATGGCCGGCCACTGCACCACTCTGCCCGCCACCTGTCCCCCGTCGCTCGCGCTCACGAAGCCGACGGCTGCCGGCAGCGTGTCGGTCACCACCACCGCGATCGCGGTGTCGGGGCCGGCATTGCCGACGACGATCGTGTAATCGAACGTGACCCCGGCGTCGACCGTGGCGGGACCGGTCTTCGCAGCCATCAGGTCCGCCTGACCCGCGACGCTGGTGACCACCCGATTCTGGGCGCCCGTCCCGTTGTTGTTGCCCGGATTGGGATCGCTGCTGACCGCGCTCGCGGCGGCCACGTTGGTGTAGACACCCGCCGCGAGGATCCGCGCGGTCACCGTGAAGGTCTGGGTCGCGCCGTTGGCGATCGAGGCGATCGTCGGCCAGCTCACCACCCGTCCGGACAGGGTGCCGCCGGCGCTGGCGCTCACGAACTCGATCCCGCTTGGCAGGGTATCGGTCACCGACACCGCCGTCGCGGAGCCCGGACCGTCGTTCCGCACCGCGATGCTGTAGCTGAAGGGCGTTCCCACGGTCGCGGTCGACGGGCCGCTCTTCGCGACCGACACGTCGGCGGTGGACACCACCTGAGTGACCACCCGGCTGGCGGCGGCGCTGCCGTCGTTGTTGCCAGGCGTCGGGTCGGGCGTCGTGGTGGTGGCGGCCGCGAGGTTCGTGATCGTCCCGGTGGTGAGCGGCGCCGTCGCGACCAGGTTGAAGCTGGCGGAGGCGCCGGGGGCCAGGCTCGGGATGGTCGGCCAGCTCACCACGTTGCCGGCCAGTGTGCCGCCGCCGCTCGCGCTGACGAAGCCGACCCCCGCGGGCAAGGTGTCTCGGAGTGCCACGCTCGCCGCGGGAGCCGGTCCCAGATTGCGGACCGTGACCGTATAGGTGATCGTCGCGCCCGCGACGACGGCGCTCGGTCCGGTCTTGGTGGTGACCAGGTCCGCGGTGCCGGCCACCGTGGTCACGACCCGCGACGTGGCTGCCGTGCCGTTGTTGTTGCCGGGGTCGGCGTCCGGAGAGGTGGCGCTCCCGGCGGCAACGTTCACCAGCGTGCCGACGCTGCTGGCCGTGGCCAGCACGGTGAACGCCTGCGAGGCGCCGGGGGCGAGGGTGGCGATCGCGGGCCAGGTCACCACCGAGCCGCTCAGGGTGCCACCGCCGTTCGCGCTCACGAAGGTGGCGCCGAACGGCAGCGTGTCGGTGACGATCACCTGGGTCGCGGCGAGCGTGCCCAGATTGGTGACTGTCACGGTGTAGATCAGCGAGCCACCGAGCGCCACGGTGCCCGGCCCCGTCTTGGTGACGGCGACGTCGGGCTCCGGCGCGGCGGTCACGACGGTCGTGACCCGACTGCCGGGCGCCGAGCCGTCGTTGTCGGACGGGTTCGCCTCGGCAGTCGGGCTGCTCGCCGCCGCCAGATTGGTGGCCGATCCGATCGTCGGGGTCGTCACGGTGACGGTGAAGGACTGGCTGGCCCCCGGACCGAGCGAGGGGATCAGCGGCCAGCTGACCACCCCCGCCAGGTGGGTACCGCCGCCGCTCGCGCTCGCGAACGGAAACAGCGCGGGCAGCGTATCCGTCACCCGCACGTTGCTGGCCACGACGGAGCCCTGGTTCCGCACCGTCACGGTGTAGGTGGCTCCGCTTCCTACCGTGACCACGGTCGGGCCGGCCTTGGTGACGACGAGGTCGGTCGTGGGCGCCACGATCGTCACGACGCGCGCGGCTGCCGCCGACCCGTCGTTGTTGCTCGCGACCGGGTCCGGGGTGGTCGACGTGCTGGCGACGACGTTGGTGAGCGTTCCCGTCGCCGGAGCGACAGCGACCACCGTGAAGCTCTGGGAGGCCCCGCTTGCCAACGTCGGAATCGCCGGCCAGGTGACCACGCCACCGGCAAAGCTCCCGCCACCGGTGGCGCTCACGAAGGTGACACCGCCCGGAAGCGTGTCCGTGACCGTCACGTTCGCGGCCGGGCTCGGCCCCTGGTTGTGCACCTGCACCGTGTAGCTGAGCGTGTCGAGCGAGCTCACCGCCGCGGCGCCGCTCTTGGTGGCGACCACGTCGGCCGTGTCGACGATCGTCGTGGCTACCCGGCTCGCGGCGCCGGAGCCGTCGTTGTTGCCTGGAAACGGGTCCGGAATCAGGGAGCTGGCGGCCGCGATGTTCGTCAGCGTCCCCGTCGCCGGCGCCGTTGCGGTGACCGAGTAGCTCTGCGAAGCCCCAATGGGGAGCACCGCAATGGCCGGCCAGGTCACCACCCCGCCCGAGGCGGTGCCACCTCCCGTGGCGCTCACGAAGGTGAAGCCGGGTGGCAGGGTATCCGTGACCACGATCCCGCCGGCCGGGTTCGGCCCGTTGGCCTGCACCGTCACGTCGTAGGTGACCGTCCCCAGCGGACCGACGGTGGCCGGACCGGTCTTGGCAACCGACACGTCGGCCTCGGCCGCTTCCTCGATCACGAAGGCGACAACGCCGGGGAGGTAGTCGTCTCCCGCCGACGAGAAGTTGACCGCGGCCGTGGTGGTGCCGTTGGGCAGGATGCCCGTGATATCCATGTAGTCGATGTCGACGCCGAACTGGTTCACGTGGTTCGGGTTCTTGGCCGTGACCAGGGTCCCGAGACGGCTGATCGTGCTGTTGAGGACGTTGCCGGCCACATTGAGACCATCGGTGATCGCAAGGCCGTTGAGCCGGACGTCGTCACCGGTCTGCCCGAGATCCCCCTCCCACGAGACGTGCGCGAAGCGGGCCGCGAACGCCCCGAGCGGCGGCGTCACGAAGCCGCTCAGGTTGAGATCGACGGCCGTGACGCTGTTGACCCGGGCCCAGCCGTCGAACACGGTGAGGTTCCGTGGACGCTGCGCCGGATCGCCCAGCACCACAACCAGCGCCCATCCGCCATACCGATTCCCACCGAGCGCGGCCTGGATGTCGGCCACTCGATAGCCGCCGCTTCCCCCGGACTGGACCAGGCTGGTGACGTCGGCGAAGCCTTGGAAGTAGCGACGTTCGGGGCTGCTCAGTCGCAGGTCGTCGAGCCGGGTGGCGACGACGGTGACGTAGCCCGACCCGGGCGTCTGCAAGCGCACCCGATCGCGCTGGGTCGAGTCAGGGGGCGCGACGCCGCCGATGTAGTCGCCACTCCAGTACAGGCCGGCCCAGAGTACCGAGCCACCGGCCGGAATGGCGAGGGTGGCCTCGCTCGAGTTGAAGGTGCTGGGATCCCCGTCGATGTCGACGTAGACGGGCGCGCCGAAGTCGTTGTTGTCGAGGCTCGGGCCGAGGCCGGCGCGGGCCGCCGCACAGTTGGCGTCGGCGTCGGGACAGTCGAGGCTCTTGTTGCCGATCACCGCGATGTCGCCCCGGGCATCGGTCGTGAAGCGGACTGAGAACTGCCGGAGGACCTGGGCGTGGAGTGGGCCGACGCCGGCACAGAGGCAGATCAGAACCGCCGCGAGGGCGGCCGGACGCTTCCACCGGGGGGCAACTGTCATTCGAGTCTCCGCTCCGGTGCCTCGGGGAATGGGCCGGGTCACAGCGACGGGGGCGGGCCTCCGTCCTGAATCCACCCAGTCGAGGCAACGCTCGTGCTAGCCCGGCCGCCACCACCGGTCGGGTCGTACTCCAGCAAACGCTGTGGCTGCCACGACTTAGGCGACGCTGTCTCGAGCACCCGCCTTGAGCGGATCGGGCGGCCCTGTTGCGGACAGACAACAGTCGTGCAACAGGCGAGACGAGCGGCGGTCAAACGAAGACGCCCCCGGGGGTCCGGGGGCGCCTCGTCGAAACGGTGCTTCAGCAGGCTCAGTACATGCCGCCCATGCCGCCGCCCGGAGCGGGCGGAGCGGCCGGCTTCTCTTCCTTCTTCTCGACCACGACGCACTCGGTGGTCAGCAGCAGGCCCGCAATCGAGGCCGCGTTCTGGAGCGCGGTGCGGGCGACCTTGGTCGGGTCGATCACGCCGGCCTTGAACAGGTCCTCGTACTCGTCGGTCGCGGCGTTGTAGCCGAAGTTCTTGTCCTTCGACTCCTTCACCTTGGCCAGGATGATCGAGCCCTCGAGTCCCGCGTTCTGGGCGATCATCCGGAGCGGCTCCTCGAGGGCCCGACGCACGATCTCGACGCCGATCTTCTCGTCCTCGGTGAGCCCGCGGGTCTTGTCCAGCGCGGTCTGGGCCCGGAGCAGCGCGACGCCGCCACCGGCCACAATGCCTTCCTCGACCGCCGCGCGGGTGGCATGGAGCGCGTCCTCGACCCGAGCCTTCTTCTCCTTCATCTCGGTCTCGGTCGCGGCGCCGACGTGGATCACCGCCACACCGCCGGAGAGCTTCGCGAGCCGCTCCTGGAGCTTCTCGCGGTCGTAGTCGCTGGTCGACTTGTCGATCGCGACCTTGATCTCGGCGATCCGGCCCTTGATGTCGTCGTCCTTGCCCTTGCCGTCGACGATGGTGGTGTTGTCCTTGTCGATCACCACCCGCTTGGCCTGGCCGAGGTCACCGAGCACGGTGTTCTCGAGCTTGAAGCCGAGCTCCTCGGAGATCACCTTGCCGCCGGTCAGCTTGGCGATGTCGATCAGCATCTCCTTGCGGCGGTCGCCGAAGCCCGGGGCCTTCACGGCCGCGACCTTGAGCGTGCCACGGAGCTTGTTGACTACCAGCGTCGCGAGCGCCTCGCCCTCGACGTCCTCGGCGATCAGCAGGAGGGGCTTGCCGGCCTGGGCAACCTTCTCCAACGCGGGGAGGAGGTCCTTCATCGCCGAGATCTTCTTGTCGTGGATCAGGATGTAGGGCGAGTCGAGGACCGCCTCCATCTTCTCCGGATCGGTGATGAAGTAGGGCGAGAGGTAGCCGCGGTCGAACTGCATGCCTTCGACCGTCTCCAGCGTGGTCTCCAGGCCGCGGGCCTCCTCGACCGTGATCACGCCGTCCTTGCCCACCTTCTCCATCGCGTCCGCGATCAGGTTACCGATCTCCTTGTCGTTGTTGGCGGAGATGGTGCCGACCTGGGCGATTTCCTTCTTGCCGGTGGTGGTGACCGAGTTCTTCTTGAGCTCCTCGGTGACCACCTCGACGGCGCGCTCGATGCCCCGCTTGAGCTCCATCGGGTTGGCGCCGGCGGTCACGTTCTTCAGGCCCTCGCGGAAGATCGCCTGGGCCAGCACGGTCGCGGTGGTGGTGCCGTCGCCGGCGAGGTCGGAGGTCTTGGTGGCGACCTCCTTCACCATCTGCGCGCCCATGTTCTCGATCGGGTCCGACAGCTCGACCTCCTTCGCGACGGTCACGCCGTCCTTGGTCACCGTCGGCGACCCGAACTTCTTGTCGATCACGACGTTCCGGCCCTTGGGGCCGAGCGTCACCTTCACCGCCTCCGCCAGCGCGTCCACGCCCTTCTTGAGCTTCGCGCGGGCGTCGACATCGAACATCAATTCCTTGGCAGCCATTTGCGTCCTGTCTCCTTAGAGTCGTCCAGCTCAGCTGAGCTTGGCGAGAATGTCCGAGGCCTTGATGATGACGACCTCTTCACCGTCGAGCGTGATGTTGGTCCCGCTGTACTTGCCGTAGAGGACCTTGTCGCCCACCGCGACCTCCATCGGCACCCGGTCGCCCTTTTCGATCCGGCCCGGACCGACGGCGACCACCTCACCCTGAGTTGGCTTCTCCTTGGCGGTGTCGGGGATGTAGAGCCCGCCCCGCATGTTTTCGGTCTCTTCGTCCGGCCGAACGACCACGCGGTCCTCGAGCGGGGTGATTCGGACCTTGGACTTCGCCTTGGCAGCAGTCGACATCAGAATCCCTCACGGAATGGTTTGTGTAACACGTTGCAGATCAGCACGTTAGCACTCATGATGCGAGAGTGCTAAACACCGGGCGAAAAGATAAGCCGCCTTGGTTTCAGGTCAAGCGGCTCCGCCCTCTGCACACCCTCTTTGCAACCCGAATGCCTCTAAAACCCGCCAAAACGACAGTGGGATTCCAAACCCAGCCGCCCGAACTGCCAGGCACGCCGACCCGCGCCGCGGTGCATGCCCTCGGACGGCCGGTCAGAGATCGAAGCGCAGCTCGAAACCCAGATAGCGGCTCCGGTTCCGGAAGAACTGCCGCTGGGTCGAGAGGCCGTCGAGCCCGATCAGCGAGATCGCGAGGGCCCTTCGCCCTCCCGCCAGCTCGACCCCGGCCCGAGCCACCGTGGTCAGCTTCCAGCTCGCGTAGGCCGCGCCGTCGACGAACACCCCAGCGACCGGCCTGACCTCGGCCCCCAGGATCCGACGGCTCCCCTTCGCCCGGAAGTCGAGCGCGACCGCGGCTGCCCATCGGTCGAGCGCGAGCTCGTCGATCAAGGTGTAGCTGAGCCGCCCGTGGGCCGTGAAGGCGCCGAGGCGGCGTTCGAGAGAGAGCGTCCCGACTTCGCGGGTCCAATCGATCCGGGAGACGTCGAACCGCTGGGCGTACTCGTCGCCCAGGTGGCTGCTCTCGTGATAGAAGTGCAGGTCCAGGACCCAGGGCCCGGGCGTCGCCCGGCCGCGGATCCCGACCGTCCAGTCGGTGCTGATCAGGGCCGAGCGGGGGTCGTCGAGACTGAACCGGGCGGCCACGCCGAGACTCATCCCGATCACCACCGGGTTGGCCGAGCGGGAGAGGGCGAAGACGGGGAAGCTCTCGCCGGCGGCCGCTTCCGCCTCGCGCTCGGCTCCGTAGAGCGACTCGCCGCGCCTAACGTCGAGCAGGCGGCCGTAGATGCCGGCCGGCCGCGGGTCGCCGAGCGGGGTGTCGAACGGCGCCACGTCCGGAAAGAGGAGTCGCTGGGCCGCGGCGGGCGGCGCGGCGGCCGCCAGCGCGAGGAAGCTGAGCGTGGTCGCCCGGCGCGTCGCGCCGTTGTCGAGGATCGGCATGCCCACTAACTTGCCCCCGCGTGGGTAGGCGGGCAATTCGACGAACGAATCCAGCGGCGAGGGACGACGATGTTGGTGCTAGGCGCGGTGCTGATGGCGACGCTGATCACGGCTGACGACCCGGTGGCCAAGGTTACCGTGGACGAAGGCAAGCGGCTGGTCGTGGTGACGGCCGGGCCCTTCCACGTGCCGTCGATGCCACCCGGAATGAATCATGAAGACATGGAGATGATGAACGACCACAACACGCCGCTGGTGCGGTTCGAGTGGCCGATTCAGGGCTTTCTCCGCGGCTTCAAGGTTGAGATCGAGGACGCGGAGGGCAAGGCGCTCGATCGGCGGATGATCCACCACCTGATCGGGGTGAACTTCGCGCGGCGGCAGCTGCTGTATTCCGCCGTCGAGCGGCTCTTCGGAATCGGGCAGGAGACCGACGACGTCTCCGCCCCTCGCACCATCGGCGTGCCGATGACGCCGGGCGACAAGCTTGGCATGTACATGGCCTGGCAGAACGAGACCGGGAAGGACCTCGACGGCGTGGTGATCCGGGTCGTCTTCGAGTACAGCCCGCCCAACCTCAATCCGCGGCCGCTGGCGGCGCTTCCGATCTACATGGACGTCAACCTGACCGTCGGCGGCTCGAACTCGTACGACGTGCCGCCCGGCAAGAGCGAGAAGGCCTACGAGTTCACCATGCCGATCGGCGGCCGGCTGCTCGGCTTCGGCGGCCATCTCCACGACTTCGGCTCGTCGGTCCGGCTCGAGGAGGTCGTGTCGGGCAAGGTGGTCGCGACCGTCACCGCGGCGCGCGACGGCTCCGGCAAGGTCTCCAAGGTCTCCCGCAGCCTGCCCGGCGTCGGCGGCGACGGGATCAAGCTCGAGAAGGGCAAGCGGTATCGGGTGGTCGGCGTTTACGACAACCCGACGTCCGAGACGGTCGCGCGGGGCGCCATGGCCCACATCTCCGGCCTCTTCGCGCCGGACGACTACTCCGCCTGGCCGAAGCTCGATTTGAGCGACGAGACGCTCCAGGACGACCTGGCCTCGCTCAACGAGATGGGTCGGAGCGGCGGCGGGCACAGCCACCACTAGTCGCGCCACCGGGCGCAGGCAAAGCGGGCGGAGCCACGACGGCTCCGCCCGCTTCGTTTCTTGCCGGCGCCGACGGCTCAGTCGCTCGTGCCGCCCACCACCCGGCGTGCGCCGACCCAGCGCTGATGCCACCACTTCCCCTCGGGATCGCTGGAATCGAGTCGGCTGGCGCGGACCCCGCCGGTCGCGCTGTGGATGAAACGCCCCTCGCCCAGATAGAGCCCCACGTGGGTCACGGGTCCGCCCGGCCGGGCGCTGAACGCCAGGATGTCGCCAGGCGCCAACTCCGCGCGATCGAGCGGAAGCCCGAATCCCACCTGGGCCTGGTCGGCGGACCTGCGCGGCAGCTCGATCCCGATCACCGCATAGGCGTGGCGGATCAGGCCCGAGCAATCGAAGCCGTTCTCGTCGTTGCCGCCCCACTTGTACGGCGAGCCCATCGCGCCCGTGGCGGCCTCGACCACGGCGATCCGCCGCTCGAACGTCGAGCTGAGCTCGCGAGCATCTGGGGTGGCCACGGGCGCTCGATCGTCCGCCGGGGCGGCGGGCTCGACCCCGACGCGAGGCCCGTCGGGCAACGGCGCGGCTGGCTCGACCCGTGCCGTGCCGAGGCCCCCGCGGCCCAGCGCCGCGCCGAGCCTCAAGCCGAACGACAGGCCCTGGGTCTCGAAGCGGGTCAACTCGTGGTAGCGGGCCTCGAGACCGAGACCCACGCCCCCCAAACGCAGCACCTCGGCGCCGAGACCGGCCGACCAGCTGCCCCAGAGACCGAGGCCCGCGCCGCTCCTCAAGTCGAGGAAGCCGCCGCTCGCGCCACCGATCAGGTAGGGCTGGGCCCGGCCGTTCAGCCGAAAGGTGACTTCTCCTCCGAGGCCGAGCAGGGCCGCGCCGTCGGTCGACGGGCCCTGCATCGCGAGATGGCCGAAAGGCACGAAGCTCAGGGGCCCGGCCGAATACCGGGACACGCTCAGCCGGTAGTCGAACACGTGGGGCGAGGTGAGCCAGCGCGAAGCGCCGGCCGTGATGTCCTGCGCCGCCACCGCGGGCGCGAGGCAGAGGAGTCCCGAGGCGAGGCAGAGTCCTTTCGTCATCGCTCCTCCAGCTTGGTGGGCCGGCCGGTCGCGAGCTCGACCTTGTAGATGGCCATGGTCCGACAGTCGAGCGACAGCTCCGCCCGGACGAAGCCGGGCTCCAGCACGGTCGGGGCCGCGCGGGTGTAGAGCAACGGCACCCGCTGGCTGACGCTGTCGTGGCGGATCTCGAGGCTCCGCTCGACGCAGGGCTCGCCGCTCTCGCTCCGGGCGGATCGGGTGTCGGTGAGCCAGAGCGAGTAGCCGCCGGTCTCGAGCACCAGGGAGTCGGGCGGAGCGGCCGCGGTGACCGTGGTGTCAGGCCGCGCGCCGGTGTCCGCGGCGCCCGCCCCGCCACCGCAGGCCGCCAGGGCCAGGGCCATCGCGAGCACGCCCCGGGTCACGAGCCTTCGGCTCCAGCCTCGAGCGCGGCCACCGGGGTGCCGTCCTCGGTGACCTCGAGGACGTGCTGGAGCCGGGGAGACCGGCGCAGCAATCGGAGCCACCCGATCAGGACCACGACCGCGACGACGGCGCCGCTGACAACCGCCAGGATCAGGCCGGTGGTCGGCGCGGTCGAGCGGAAGAGATGCGCCCCGGCGGTGGCCCCCACAAACGAAGCTGCCCACGCCACGATCGGCGTGAGCAGCCATCCGACGAACCTCAGGACCCAGCGAACGACCCTCATCTCACTGCCGCGGGGCTCCCAGGCGGGACACGATCACCATGAGGGCCAGCGCCGGGAGGACCGACACCGAGAAGGTGCCCAGACCGAAGGCCGCGCCGGGAAAGTGAATCAGCGTGGCGCCCGCCATCACCGCCGCCGCCAGCGCCAGGGTGCCGACTACCAGCACGGTGGGATTCGACTCGCCACGCTTGGCGGCCTGGTTGGCCAGCACCCAGGCACCGAGCCAGCTCAAATAGGTGCCGACCATCCACCAGACCGGATGGTACCACCAGTTGCTGCCGCCGCCGATCTCGAGCCAGCGGTTGGTGTACATCCCGGCCGGCTGGAGTGCGATCACGTCGATTACCAGGAAGACCGCGGTGGCGCCCAGGCCGATCCCGGCCGCGCCCGCCACCCCCTCGACCGTTCGAGCCCGCGTCCACATCCCGGGCAAGGCGATGACCGCGGCTACCCCGACCACCACGATCAGCCCGGTCACGGCCAACTCGGCCCCACCGTCCAGGTAACGCGAGGCCAGCGAGAAAGCGACCACGAGCGCCGCTTGCAGGGCGCCCAGCTGGGCGGATCGTCGCAGAACGTGGCGTAACTCGGTGTGATCGGCGTCCGACACGGGATGCGCGGCGGAAGTCATCGGGGCTCCGGTGGTGAATGCGGTGGATTCTAACGACTTCCCGGCTCGGGAGCCAAGTCCGTCCAGGTCAGGTTGGGCGAGCCGGCGACGATCGATCCGTCGTCGCGCTTCACCGCCAACCGGCCGTCGGGCCGGAGACCCAGGATGGTGCCCGGAACCGGCGTGGCGACCCGCCGCCCCGCGAGCCAGTCACGGTCCGCGAACCGTGCCAGCTCCTCTGCCGTGAGCTCGCCCCGGCGGCCAAGCGCCTCGACCACCGCGGCCACGACCGGCTCGACCAGGGCCTCCGCCTCGAGGGCCTCGTCGAGCTCGGCGAGCCTGGCGGCCGGCTGGAGCGGCTCGCCGGGGAGTTGGTTCCTGACGTTGATCCCTACCCCGACCACCACCCACGCCGGCTGCTCGCCGTGCCAGCGGGCCTCCGAAAGGATGCCGCCCAGCTTCCGGCCGGAGAGCAACAGGTCGTTCGGCCACTTGAGCTGAATCCGGTCGGCGGGCAGACCGGCGACTCGTTCGATCGCCGCGGCGGCGAGCAGCCCGACCCGTACACTCAGCCGCTCCAGTCGATCGGCTTCGGGTGGCCTGCCGATCACGCTGAGCCAGAGCCCGCCGGGGCCCGAGTCCCAGCGCCGGCCCCGGGTGCCCCGCCCGCTCGTTTGCCGGGTCGTGACCACCGCCGTCCCCTCGGCGGCTCCGGCCTCGGCCAACGCATGGGCGCGGTCCTGGGTGGACGGGAGGACCTCGTGTCGCTCGAGCAGCCGGCTCACCGTCCCAGCCAGCCGAACCAGATCAGGCAGGAGACGCCGAGCACCGCGCAGTACGGAGCGAAGAAGTGAAAGCGGCTGCTCCGAAGCAGGGCGACCAGGAACTTGATCGCCACGATTCCGGAGAGTAGCGCCGCGACGAATGCCCAGACCAGACCCGGGCCGAGGACGGCGGCGTCCGGCGTCAGGTGCCTGAGCTCCAGCACGCCGGTGCCGGCGATCACCACGATGGCCATCAGGAACGAGAACTCGGCCGCGACCGCTGGTGCGATGCCGGCCCAGAGCGCGGCGGCGATGGTGGTGCCTGAGCGCGAGATCCCCGGAATGATCGCGAGCGCTTGCGCCGCCCCGATCCAGAGCGAGCGGCCGGTGGTCATGGCCGCGGTGCCGGCGCGCTTGACCGCGAACCGGGTGCTGTAGAGCACCACGGCCGTGAACAGGAACTGGAGGCCGAGCCGCACGCCGGAGTGGAACGACGCCTCGAGCGCGTCGCGGAAGAGCAGCCCGACCACGGCGGCCGGAATGGTGGCCACCACGAGGAAGAGGGCGTAGCTCCAAGCCGCCGCCTGCCTGGCGATGAGGCCACCGAGCAGCTCGAAGATGCGGCGCCGATAGGCGATGAACACCGAGAGCAGCGTGGCGATGTGGACGATCACCTCGAACACCACGCCCTGCGGCTCGAATCCGACCAGCGTTTCCGCCAGCACCAGGTGTCCGGAGCTCGAGATCGGCAGGAACTCGGTCAGACCCTGGACCAACCCGAGCACCAGTCCCTGCCACCAGGAGAGATTCATGAAAGCGCGCTTTGGTAGAGGGCCTCGTACTGCGGCACGATCAGCTCCGCCGAGAAGTCGGCGGCGCGCGCCACGGCGGCGTCCCGCATCGCGAGATGTGCCTTCTCGTCGCGGAGGAGGTTCACGGCGCGTCGGGCCATCGCCTCGACCGAGCCGGGGTACTCGAGGATGCCCGAGACACCGTCGGTCACGACCTCGGGCAGGCCACCGGTGCGGCTGCCGATCACCGGCACCCCACACGCCATCGCCTCCAGCGCCGCGAGCCCGAACGACTCCGTCTGCGAGGGCAGCACGAAGAGGTCGCTCGCCTGGAGCAGCTCGATCACGTTGCTCAAGCGGCCCAGAAACCGCACGTCGGCCTCGACCCCCAGATCGCGGGCCTCGCGCTCGGCGTCGACGCGGTCCGGCCCGTCGCCGATCATGATCAGCGTGGCCGGGACCGCCCGCCGGATTCGGGCGAACACCCGCACCACGTCGCGGGTCCGCTTCACCTCGCGAAAGTTCGACGCGTGACAGATCACCCGGTGGCCCGCGGGCGCGAGTCCGTCGCGACAGGCGGCCCGGTCCGGGCGATACTCGGTCAGATTCACGAAGTTCGGGATCACCTGGATCTCTTCCTCGCAGCACCCGAAGGTCCGCACCGTCTCGTCCTTGAGGAATTGGGAGACCGCGGTGACCCGATCCGAGCGCTCGATCGAGAACTTGGTGATCGGGTGGAAGCTCGCCTCCTGTCCGACCAGGGTGATGTCGGTCCCGTGCAGCGTGGTGATGATCGGGAGCTGCCGGGTTCCCTGGAGCATCTCCTTGGCGATCCACGCCGTGGTCGCGTGCGGGATGGCGTAGTGGACGTGGAGCAGATCCAATCGCTCGCGGAGCACGACCTCGTACTGTTTGCTGGCCAGGGCCAGGGTGTAGGGATAGTGGTCGAAGAGCGGGTAGCGGCCGGTGACCGTGTCGACCTCGTGGAAATACACCCGCTCCGCGTATTCGGTGAGACGGAACGGCATCGCGTACGAGATGAGGTGCACCTCGTGCCCGCGGCCGGCCAGCTCGAGACCGAGCTCGGTGGCCAGGGCGCCGGATCCGCCGTAGGTCGGATAACAAGTGATCCCGATCTTCACAGCCGCCCTCCTCGTGCCGCGTCGGGCCGGTCGGTGTCGGCCGCCCAGGCGTCCGCGATCTGTTGGGCCAACGTCTCCGGGGTCCCGGTGGCGTCGAGGGTGAGGATCGGCCCTCGCGGCTGGTGCCGGAACCAGGTCTCCTGCCGCTTCGCGTACTGCCTGGTGGCCACGATGATCGCCTCGAGGACCGACTCCCGATCCCGCACCCCGTGCAGATACTCGACCGCCTCCCGCACCCCGACCGCGTCGAGTCCCGGTCCATCCGGCGGACAGCCTTCGGCCAGGACCGCCGCCACCTCCTCGACCAAGCCGCGCCGGACCATCTCGTGCGCTCTCGCCGCGATCCGGCGGTGGAGGACGGCGCGCGGGACGGTCAGCACCACGTACCAGGGCTCGACCGGACTCTCGGCCCGGGCGTGTTCCTGCCAGTAGGAGAGCGATCGCCCCGAGAGGAGCGCCACCTCGACGGCCCTGGCGGCCCGCTGCCGGCCGCCGCCCTGGAACCTGGTGTCGAGTCTGCCGGCCCAGCGAACCAGCGCCCGATTGTCGAGCCGCTCGACCCAGCGCTCCACCGCCCGCCTGCGGTCCGGGTCGAGTGGCGGCTCCAGAAAGAGCCCGTCCATCAAGGCGCGGACATAGAGTCCGGTTCCCCCGACCACGACCGGGAGCCGTCCCCGCCGCTGCACGTCCAGGATCCACTCGATGCCGTCCCGGGCGAACCGACCGGCGCTGTACCGCTCGCCCGGGCGAACCAGGTCGAGGCCGTGGTGCGGCACTCGGGCCAGCTCCCGTCGCGAGGGCTTGGCCGTGGCGACGTCGAGACCGGTGTAGATCTGCCGCGAGTCGGCGGAGATCACCTCCAGCGGCCAAAGGGCGCCGAGGGCCAGCGCGACGGCCGTCTTGCCGACCGCCGTCGGCCCGACGATGACCGGAACCCTAACGCCGGCCAAAGCGGCGCTCGAGCTCGTCGACCGAGAGGGTCACGATGGTGGCCCGCCCGTGCACGTCGTGCGGGGGCAGCTCGGTCCGGAAGAGGTCGGTGAGCAGGGCGCGCATCTCGGGCTCACTGAGCGGCGTCCCCGCCTTGACCGCCGCGCGGCAGCCGTAGGTCGCCGCGAACCGCTCGAGCCGGTTGGCCCAGCCGCCGAAGCGGCCCCGCGCCAGGTCGGCCACCAGCTCGCGGAAGCAGGCCGTCGCGTCGAACCGCGGGTGGGGCGACGGCGTCGCCTGGAGCACGACGCTCCGGCCGCCGAACGGCTCCAGCTCGAAGCCGATCCGGCCGAGCAGGTCGCCGAACGACTCGACCACGGACAGCTCTTCGTCCGTCAGCTCGACCGGAATCGGCAGCAGCAGGCGCTGGCCGCCCTGCCCTCCGCCCACCAACTCGGCCATGACCCGCTCGTACAGCACCCGCTCGTGAGCGGCGTGCTGATCCACCAGGACGACCCCTTCGGGCGACTCGAACACGACGTAGGTGTTGAACAGCTGAAGCAGCGGCCGGGTGAAGCGCGGCGGGGCGCTGAAGCCTGATCCGCCGCCGCCCTCGAGGGGCGCGAAGAGCTCGGCGGGTGGCGCCGCACCCGCGACCGTCGGCGACTCGCGCCAGGGCGCGCCGCGCGTCTGCTCCCCATCCGTGGAGCGCAGCGGGGCGGATGCGCCGAGGCCGCCCAGAGCATCCCTCACCGCCTCTTCGACCGCCCGCTCGACGGCAAAGCGCTCCCGGAAGCGAACCTCCAGCTTGGTCGGATGCACGTTCACGTCGACGTCCTGTACCGGCACCTGGAGTCGGAGCAGCAGGCTGGGCCGATCACCGGGCGCGATCGCCGAGCGGTAGCCGGCCTCGGCGGCCCGGACCAGGAACACGTCGCGAAAGGGTCGACCGTTCACGTAGAGCTGGGTGCGCCGCCCGGTCGGCTTGGCGTCGCCAGGACGCTGGATCAGGCCCTCGACCCGCACCGAGCCGACAGCGTACGAGACTGGCACCATGGTGGAGACGAGATCCGTCCCCCAGACCGCCGCCAGTCGCTCGATCTCCGATTGCGCGGCCGGCGCCTGGAGCCGGGTCCGGCCGTCGACCAGGAACTCGATCCCGACTTCCGGGTTGGCGACCGCCAACACCGCGATCGCGTCCCAGGCCGCGCGGACTTCGCTCGAGGCGGAGCGCAGGAATTTTCGGCGCGCCGGCGTGTTGAAGAAGAGACTCTTGACCGTAACGGTGGTGCCGCGCTGCCGGGCGACGGGCTCGACCCGGTCCACCCGGCCACCGGTGACGCTGATGGCGGTGCCCTCCCCCTCGGTGGCCGTGGCCAGCTGAAACCGGGAGACGGAGGCGATCGCCGGCAGGGCCTCGCCTCGGAACCCGAAGGTGGCCACGCCGATCAGGTCGGCCGCCACCGCGATCTTGCTCGTGGCATGGCGGTCGAGCGCCAGGATCGCGTCGTCGCGGCTCATCCCGATGCCGTCGTCGCTCACCACGATCTCGGTCTTGCCGCCGTCCGCCAGCTCGATGCGGAGGTGTCGGGCGCCGGCGTCGAGCGCGTTCTCGGCGAGCTCCTTCACGACCGACGCTGGCCGTTCCACGACCTCGCCGGCCGCAATCTGATTCGCGACCGCGTCGGGGAGGATGGCGATTCGGCGGCGGGGAAGCTCGGTCGTGGTCACAGGCGGTTCAATCTAGCCGACCGAGCGGAGCCAGCGCGCGCTTCAGGATCCAGCCGCGCGCCCCGCCCTGGTCGCGCACCAGGGCCCACTCGCCGCGCTCATCTTCCCGGTGCACCAACGCGAGCCCCGGCAGGCTTCCCCGCTCCTGCGCGACCCCGTGCGGGGCCACCCGGAGCCCGACGCTTCCGGTGGTGAAGGCGTCGCCGTCCGGCGCCGCCCGGTCGAGCGCGAGCGCCGCGACCACGCTGGCGGCGAACACGGCGAGCGCGGCCTGTCGGAGGCGCCGGCGGCGCACCCGGCGCGTGACCGCGAGCGCCGCCACCCAGCCGAGGATCAGCACCACCAGCCAGCGCTCGGGTCTCGAGAGCGGCACCTGCAGCCGGGCGCGGCGGAGGGGCTCGTGGCCGCGCTCGAGCACCTGCCAGAGGTCCTGAGCGGCTGCGGCCCGAGGGGCTCGCCGAAGCGCCTGGAACAGCGCCGCCGCCGCCTCGGCGTCGCGGCCGGCCATGTACTCCGCCGCGGCCAGGTTGTACCAGGTTTGCCAGGAAGCCGAGGCGGGGTCTACCCGGGCCCGGAACGCGATCGCGGCGAGCCCGTAGGACCCGGCCTCGTAGAGCGCCGCGGCCGAGTCCGCCTGCCCCGCCGCGGGGGTCGCGAGCCCCGCCGCGAGCAACGCCGCGAGCCCGAGACGCCGGCGCAGCGCATGAGGTAAACGGGAGAGCGTCTTCCCGACGGTCTGGCCGAGCCCCGCCTCGCTCTGCCCCGGCTCGGGGCCGAAGCGGATCCGATCCACCTCGCCGCGGAGACTGACCAGCTCGTCCGCCAGCGCGGGCTCGACGCCGGCCCGCCGGAGCTCGTCCGCCACGGCCCGACTGGAAAGGTCCCCGCTGCCGGGCGCGAGCACCATGAAGCTCCGCTCCAGCGCCTCGACGGCGCTCTGTCGCGGCAGGGCGGCGGGCGACTCGGCTCTGCGCCGACGGCCCCGCAGGGTCACGCCACCCAGGATCGCGGGCACGCTGAGAGCCAGGACCCACCAGAGCGGGCCGAAGGGCGCCAGTCGACCGGTCACCTCGGCGAGATCCCGGCCCGGTGCCGCCAGAGGCATCTTGGTCGGGCGGGTGGCCGTGGGCGAGCCTTCGAGGACCGGGATCACCAGGCCGGTCGCCGTGGCTTCGCGATAGGCGTCGCGCCGAGCGTCGTAGTAGGCGTACTCGAGCGCGGGGAGCGCCACGCTGCCGACGCTGTCGGGAAGGAGGAGGAATCGAAACGTCTTGGTCCCACCGAGCCACCCGGCCACCATGTCCGGCGCCTCGTCGACGCCGTCGAGATAGGCCTTGAGACCGTCCGGCCACTCGACGGCCGGCGGTGACCAGAACGCCAGGTTGCCCCGGCCGCTCAGCGACACGTCCACCGGCACCAGCTCCCCGGCTCGGGCGGGCAGCTGCCGCAGCCGGTAGCCGATCTGGAGGTCGCCGGCGACCGGGCCGTTGAAGCCGGCCGGCCGGTCGCCGGGAGGCTCGACCACCGTCACCGCGACGGGTTGGCTCACGACCTCGACCGGTCGCTCCGCGCTGGTGCTTCGGCGTGACGACGGAACGGCGTACTCCACCCGCGCGGGCGGCACTTCGAGCGTCCCGGCAGCGAGCGGAAAGACCACCTGATGGCTGACGAAGAGGTCGTAGACGTCGTCGCCGATCGACCAGCTCGCCAGCACGCCCGGAATCGCCGGCTGCGGCACCGACCAGACCCCGCCCAGGACCGGCGGCTTGAGGGTGGGTGGGCGGCGGAGCCGGGTTCGCACCGAGCGCGGGAACCAGGCCACCGTGAGCACGTCGAGCTGCTCTCCTCGCACCACCCGGTCGCGCGAGACCACCACCCGGAGCGTGGCGCCCGCGCCGGCCGGCCGGGGCACCGAGCGAATCAGCTCGAGCAGGCGGGGATTGGAGGCGGGCGCGCCGGCGCGCCCGCCCGTTCCCACGATGGTGATGTCGACCTCGGGCGCGAACTCGACCGCGCCACCCACGAAGACCAGCACCGGGCCGTAGCGCCAGCGTCCGATCTGGGCCGCGCGGAGCACCAGCTCCAGCGCGTACTCTCGGGCCCCCGGCCGACCCAGCACCGGATCGGTGCGCTCGCTCTGCTCGACCACCTCGAGGCCATGGACGGTCGGCAGCTCGATCCGAATCGGACCGGTCTCGGTGGTCGTGGCGCGCAGCGTGTAACGGACCTCGTCGCCGACCGGCACGATCGCCCGGTCCACCTGCGCGGCGACCGCGATCGAGCCCTGTCCAGCCTGCCAGAGCAGCAGCGCGAGCGAGAGCACGTCACCAGTCCTTGGTGGCCGCGCTCCGTGCCACCCGCCGCCGACGGAGCTGATCGGCACGCACTGCCGCCTCGGTCCGCTCGACGGAGGCAAGGATCTGCTCGGCCTCCGAGCGGGAGAGGCCGGAGCTCGACGGCTGCTGCTCCTGCTGCCGATCGGTCTGCCCGCCACCCTGTGGCGAATTCCCCCCGCCGCCCGAGCTCGGCGGCTTGGGTCGGGTGACCAGCTCGAGGTTCCACTTCGCCGCCACCGATCCGGGCTCGATCAGGAGCGCGTCGCGGAGCCGCTGTCGGGCCTCGGCTTCCAACTGCTCGCGAGCCGCGGTGTCGGTGCGGGAGCGCTCGAGCGCGGCGAGGCCGAGGTTGTAGAGCGTGCGGAAGCGGAGCGCGGGGTCGAGCGTCCCGCTGGCCGTGCCTAACGCCTTTTCGGCGGTTTCCCAGTCCCGCGTGGCCAGGGCCACGGTGCCGGCGTTGTACCAGCTGGTATCGCCCGCCCGGCCGGCGGTGGCGGCGGCCAGGAAACGGCTGAGGGCGCTGGTCGTGTCGCCCCGGGCCAGGTCGCTCGCAGCCCGGGCGGGACGCTGGGCGCTCGCGGCGGTCGCCGAGAGACCGAGCGCCAGCGCGACGCCGAGCAGGGCCGCCGTTCTTCGCAGGGTCGCCTGGGCGCCCAGGAGGAGCGCGCCGGCCAGCGCCAGCAACCAGGCCCGCGGAATCAGGTCCTCCGTGCGGCGACCCCGGGTGCTGGCCCGGTCGAGGCCCGAGAGCGTCTTCCAGATCACCCCGGCCTGGTCAGACAGCTGTCCCGGCACCAGCACGCCCTCGGACGCGTCGGCGATGGCGCGGAGCACGTCGTCTCGCCGCGCGGTCATCACGTCGGCGCCGCTCTGGTCCTTCTTGTACTCGAGCAGGGCACCGCTCGGGTCGCGGATCGGAATCCGAGTGGGCCGCTCGCCGCCCGTGCCGACCACGATCAACGTGACGCCCGCCCCGCGGAGCGCGCGCGCCGCCTCGAGCGTCGAGCCGAGCGAATCGTGGCCTTCGCCGTCGGTGAAGAGCACCATCGCCCGCGCGCCGCCCTCGCTGGCGGCGTCGAGCAACTCCGCGCCCTGACGGATCACCGAGCCCAGCTCGGTGCCGCCCTCGCTCGCCACGTCGGGATCGAGGGCGTCGAGCTGGAGGAGCACGGCGCCCTGATCGAGCGTGAGCGGGGTCAGGATGTAGCTCCGGCCGGCAAAGGCCAACAGGGCGATCCGGTCACCGCGGGCGTCCTGGAGCAGGCGGCGCGACTCCCGGATCGCGTGCTCGAGACGGCTCGGCTTCACGTCCTCTGCCAGCATCGAGCGGCTGATGTCGATCGCCACGACCAGGTTGAGCGCGCGGGTCTCGGTCTCGATCTCGGCGCTGCCCCAGCGCGGGCCGGCCGCGCCCACCGTGGCCAGGGCCCCCGTCAGGGCCACGGCGAGCGGGGCGTATCGGGCCCGCCGCCGGGCGGCCCGGCCCAGCTCGGGTGACCATCCCTCGGCCACCCGGATCCGTCGGCGCCGAGCCAGCCAGGCGAGTCCGAGCAGCACCACGCCGACGCCGGGAGCAAGCAGGGCGATGAGCGGAAGATCGAAGCTCATGGCGCGCGGACCAGGACCGTCGAGGAGAGCAGCACTTCGAGTACCATGGCGAAGAGCGCCACCAGCAGAAACGGCCGGGTGCTCTCCTCGGCGGAGCGGTAGCGGATCATCTCCACCTGGCTGGTCTCGAGCGCATCGATCTGCGAGAAGATCCGGCTGAGGGCGTCGCTGTCGCGGGCCCGGAAGTAGCGGCCGCCGGTTCGCTCAGCCACGTCGGTGAGCAGCACCTCGTCGATTCGGACCGGCAGCATCTCGTAACGGAAGCCGCTCAAGCCCCGGCCGGTGGGGATCCGGGCCTCGCCGTCGGTGCCAACGCCGATGGTGTAGACCCGCACCCCGAAAGCCGCGGCGGCGTCCGCGGCGGTCCTGGGATCGATCGCGCCGCGGTTGTTCTCGCCGTCGGTGAGCAGCAGGACGACACGCGAGGGGCTCTCGATCCGCCGGAGCCGGTTCACTGCAGTCGCCAGACCGCTGCCGATCGCGGTGCCGTCTTCGAGCGTGCCGATCCTGAGGTCGAGGACCGCCCGCTCGAGCACCGGATAGTCGATCGTGACCGGCACCTGCGTGAGCGCCTCGCCGGCGAACGCGACCAGCCCGATCCGGTCGGCGCCGCGGCCCCGGATGAAGCCGATCGCCTGCCGCTTGGCCACCTCGAGCCGGTTGGATGGCGCGAAGTCCTCGGCCAGCATGCTGCTGGAGACGTCGATCGCAATCACGATCGAGATCCCCTGCCGCTTGATGGTGGTCAGATCGCCGGCAAAGCGGGGCCCGGCCGCCGCGACCAGGAGCGCGACCACGGCGAGCCAGCGGAGCCCGGGCGGAATCCAGAGCGGCCACGGCGCCCCGGCCGCGCGCGCCGCGACTTGCCCGTCGGCCAGCTTGATCGCCGGAGGGCGGCGCCGCCGCTGCCACCAGAACGCAAGCGGTACCAGCAGCAGGAGGGCGAGCATCGCGGGTCGGGCGAACTCCATCAGGCCCCCTCGCTCGCCCGGGAGGCCGCCGGGATCCGCTCGAGCAGCGCTTCGAGCTCCTGCCGGGCGGCGTCGGGCCGGAAGCCCGCCAGCTCCGCCCGCTCGAGCCAGGCAGCGACCTCCGGGCGCTCGGCGTCAGCCTCCAACCGATGGGCCCACCCGTCGACGGCGGCCTTGAGCTCGCCGGCCTTCGCCCAGCGCTCGAGCCATCCGTCGACCGGCTCGACCGCCGCCGGCGGCGCCGGGACCGCCGCGCGCCGCCGGCGCCGCCCTCGCCGGATCAAGAGCCAGCCGGCCAGCGCCGCCAGCCCGACCAGGGCCTCCAGCACCAGCAGCGCCAGCGGCGAACGGGCGCTCTGCGCGACCGGCTCCGCGGAGGGTTTGGGCGCGATCGCGTCGCGAGGCTCGCCGTCGGGCAACACGCTGGCCACGTCGATCCGGTAGGTCCGGGCCGCGAGGGTGTCGGAGCTGCCCTCCGGCGCCACCACGATCGGCCCGGGCATGGTGACCTCCTGCCGTCCCGGATACCAGATCGCCAGGGGATAGCGAATCCTCGCCGAGTCGGGGCTCAGAATCACCTCCGGCGGGCCCAGGACCTGGCCGAGATCGCCGAGATCCCAGGGCTGCGGCCGAACGATCATCCGGCCCGGCAGCGCGATCGTCGTCTCGACCCACACGGTGTCTCCGACCCGGACCGGCGCCGTCTGCGTCGCCACCAGAAGCGCCAACGCGATCACGCGCTCCGGCTCCTCACTCGCCGGGGGGCGAAGGCCCGGCGCAGGGTCGCCGCGTAGTCGTCGGCGACGTCGATCGGGACGTGACGCACCCCGACGGAGCGCAAGCGCTGGTTCCGCTCCTCCAATCGCGCGCGCGCGGCGGCCTCCCAGCGCGCTCGCACGGTCGGATCACCGAGGTCGACCAGCGTCCGCGTGCCCTGCTCCGCGTCCTCGAACTCGAGCCAGCCGCTCCCGGCGGGGGCCAGCTCGCGGCGGTCATCGATGGTGATCGCGGTGACGTCGTGGCGGGCGGCGAGCTGGCGGAGCGGCGAGTCCCAGTCGTCGCCGAGGAAGTCGGAGAGCACGACCACCACCGAGCGGTGGCCGAGGACTCGCGAGGCATACCGGATCGCCGCGCCCACGTCGGTGCCGGGCGCGACGGGCTGGAAGGCGAGCAGATCGCGAATCAGCCGAAGGGCGTGACGCCGGCCCTTGGCCGGCGGGATGATATGCTCGACCGCGCTGGTGAAGAGCAGCCCGCCCACGCGGTCCTCTTCGCGCGCACCCGCGAGCGCGAGCACCGCGGCCACCTCGATCGCCCGGTGGGAGCGCGCGACCGGCGCGCCGACCCGGGTCGAGCCCGACTGGTCCACCACCAGCAGCAGGGTGAGCTCCCGCTCCTCCGTGAAGGTCTTGACGAAGGGCGAGCCGAGCCGCGCGGAGACGTTCCAGTCGATGGTGCGGTAGTCGTCGCCGTGAGCGTAGGCCCGCACTTCGGCGAACTCCATGCCCTGTCCCCGGAACACCGAGCGACTGTCGCCCGCGAAGAGGGTGTCCACCACGCCCCGCACCCGAATCGCGATGCCCTTGACCTGCTTGAGCAGCTCGGGACTGACGCCGTTCACGGCACCTTCACACGCTCGACGACCTGGCTGACGATGCTGTCGCTGGTGACATCTTCGGCTTCCGCTTCGAAGGTCAGCACGATCCGGTGCCGCATCACGTCGGGAGCCAGCGCCTGGATGTCGTGCGGTGTCACGTAGCCCCGGCCCTGGAGCACGGCGTGGGCCCGGGCCGCCTGCGCGAGAGCGATCGACGCCCGCGGCGAGGCGCCGAACGCCACCAGCGACGTCAGCGCGCCCAGACCCACGGAAGCGGGCTCGCGGGTGGCGCGGACCAGGTCCACGATGTAGTCGGCCAGCCGCGGGTCGAGATGGGTGTTGAGCACGACCTGCCGAAGCGAGAGCACCGTCTCCGGATCGAGCAGCGGGGTGACCGTGATCGGATCGGCCGTGCTCATCCGCTGGAGGATCTCCCGCTCCTCGCCGCGGGAGGGATAGCTGACCCGCACCTTGAGGAGGAAGCGGTCGAGCTGCGCCTCGGGCAGCGGATAGGTCCCTTCGCTCTCGATCGGGTTCTGGGTGGCGAGCACCAGGAACGGCTCGGGCAGATGGTAGGTCTCACCCCCGATGGACACCTGATGCTCCTGCATCCCCTCGAGCAGCGCCGACTGCACCTTGGCCGGCGCCCGGTTGATCTCGTCGGCCAGCACGATGTTGGCGAAGAGCGGGCCGCGCTTGGGATGGAACTCCTGGGTCTTGGGATCGAACACCATCGTGCCGACGATGTCCGCCGGCAGCAGGTCGGGCGTGAACTGGATCCGCGAGAAGGAGGCCCGCAGGATGTCGGCGAGGGTCCGCACCGCCATCGTCTTGGCCAACCCCGGCACGCCCTCGAGCAGGATGTGGCCACCGGTCATCAGCCCGATCATCAGCCGATCGATCATCGCCGACTGGCCGACGATCCGGCGCCCCACCTCGTCGACCGCCTTGCGGAGGAGGGCGATCTGCTCGGGATTGGCGGAGGTGGGCGCGGGCTCGGTTCGGGATGCTGTCATCTACTCCGCCGGGGCGTTGAGGTCGACGGCCTGATAGAGCGCGCGGGTCTCGGCCGGGGTGAGGGGCCGCCATTCCCCCGGGGCGAGATCGCCGAGCCGTACCGGACCGTAAGACAATCGGGCGAGACGCTCCACCTTCCCGCCGAGCGCCGCCACCCATCTCCGTACGATGGCATTGCGGCCTTCGTTCAGGGTGACGTCCACCAGGCTCCGACCGTCACGCCCGGGCCGCACCTTGACGGCGACGGGCACCACCGGACGGCCGTCGACCACCACCTTGCGACGGACCCCCTCGGCCAGCTCCTCGGTCGGGACGCCGTGGACCAGGGCCGTATAGCGCCGCGGGACCCGGTATCGGGGGTGGGTCAGCCGGTGGACGGCGTCGCCGTCGGTGGTCAGGAGGAGGAGCCCGGTGGTCATCACGTCGAGCCGACCCACGTAGGTGAGCCCGGCCCGATTCGGAATGAAGTCGAGCACGGTGCGGCGCCCCTGCTCGTCGCTCGCCGTGGTCACCACGCCAAGGGGCTTGTGAAAGGCGAGCCAGCGGATCGGGCGGATCGAGACGCGGCGGCCGGACACGGTGATCACCTGCCGGCCCGGATCGACCTTGGAGCCGAGCGCCGCAACCCGTCCGTCGACCCGGACCTGGCCCGCCGTGATCAGCTCCTCAGCCCGCCGACGCGATGCCACGCCAGCGCGGGCGAGCGCCCGCTGCAGGCGCATCTCGGTCATTGGTCCGCTTCGACGTAGGCGACCGCGTCGTCGTCCGCCGGCGCCTCGGGCTTGGGCGGCTCGAGCGCGATCGAGAACTCTTCGGCCCGCGGCAGGTTGCCGAGATCCGGCAGCCCGAGCAGCTCGAGGAAGAGGGGCGTGGTGCCGTAGAGCAGCGGGCGACCCAGCGCCTCGCCCCGGCCGACCACCTCGATCAATCCCCGCTCCTGCAGGGTGCGGAGCACCCCGCTCGCGTTCACCCCGCGGATCTCCTCGACCTCCGCGCGCCCGACCGGCTGGCGGTAGGCGATCACGGCGAGGGTCTCGAGCATCGCGGCGCTGAGCCTCGGCGGCTTGATGTTGAGCTGCGCCCGCTCGATCGCCGCCGCGTAGGTGGGCCGGGTCACGATCTGAACGCCGCCGGCGATCTCGGCCACCTCGACGCCATGGCCGTCGAACTCGTAGTGCTCCCGCAGCTGGTCCAGCGCCTGGCGGATCTCCGAGAGGCTGGCATCCGGATCGAGCGCCTGCAGCTCCTCGACCGCCACCGGACGCGGGGCGGCGAAGAGCGCGGCCTCAATCAGCGGCAGGAGCGGGTTCTGTCCGAGGGGAGTCACGTGAGATCACCACCGGCCCGAAGGCCTCTCGCTGTTGGACGTAGGCGGCTCCTCGCCGCGCCAGCTCGAGCAGGGCGAGGAGCGTGGAAAGTAGATCGACGATCCCGGGCGCCGGTCCGAGCGCCTCGGCCCAGGTGATCGTGCTCTTCTCCCGGAGCAGGGTCTCGATCCGGAGCGTGGCGCCCTCCACGTTGAGCGGTCGGGCAACGACGCTGTGCAGCACGGGGTGCAGGATCCCGGCGATGACCCGCTCCACCGCGGAGAGCAGCTCCAGCAGGTCGAGGGTGAGCGGCGGCGGTGGAATCTCCGGCGGCGGAGGCAGATAGCCCCGGGGAAAGTGCATCGCCCGCCGGTCCGTCTGCGCCGCCATCCAGAGCGCGACCTCTTTGACCTGCTGGTACTCGAGCAGCCTCCGGACCAGCTCGGCACGAGGATCCTCCCACTCCTCACCCTCGCCGCCCCGCGGCAGGAGCATCTGTGCCTTGAGCCGCACCAGCCGGCTCGCCATCTCGAGGTAGTCGGCCGCCTGGTTGAGGCCGAGGGAGGCGATGGCCGTCAGGAATTGGTCGGCGATCCGCGCGATCGGGATGTCCGCGATGTCGATCTGCTCGTCCCGAAGCAGATGGAGCAGCAGGTCGAGCGGGCCGGTAAACTCCTCGAGCCGGATGACGAACCCGGCCGACTCACCCACCCGGGCCGCCGGGACTTCGGTCGGCTGCTCCAGAGTCGACGAGGGCTCGACGGTGGTCATCTGACTCGTTCGCTCCACGACGTGAAAGATCCGGGTAGGGCGCCCTGCGCGGCAACGCGGAAATATGGCCGGGTCGGGCCCGTAGGCGAAGGCCCCACAAACACCTAGGCTTGCCGCCTGGCCCACTCGACGCTTATGTTGTTGGGCTTCGGATCGCCACCGATTCGCTGACGTGGCGGCCCCAACAACGGCAACAACGAGGGTTCAGTGCCCCGGATCAAATCAGCCAAGAAGCGCCTCCGCCAGACCAAGGCGCGAACCGCCCAGAATCGGACGCAGCGGAGCCAGCTCCGCACCGCCGTGAAGAAGGTGCGCCAGGCCACCGACGCCGAGGCCCGAGCCAAGGCCTATCAGGAGGCCGAGCGGCTACTCGACCGGGCCGGCCGGAAGAACCTGGTCCATCGCAACGCCGCCGCTCGCCAGAAGAGCCGGCTCAAGAAGCTGGCCGCTTCCTGATCGGCGACCGGTCAGCGATCGGAACGCAACGAGGGGCCTCAGATCGAGGCCCCTCGCTCGTTTCTCCGAGGATTCCGGCGTCTCAGACGGCGGCCAGCTCGGCCCCGCACCGCTCACAGTACCACTCCGTTGGCCGGTTGAGCGACCCGCAGTCCCCGCACTTGAGCGTCTTCGGCACCGTCTGGCTCGGCCGCTCGGGCTTCGAGTCGACCGCCGACGGGGCGTTCGCCAGCTGGCTCGGACGCGAGCTGTCGAGGGTCATCGATTTGAGGAAGGTCAGCTCGTCCATCTGACCGGCCGCCGCTGGCTCACGACCAGGCGCGGGGTGCGGCTGGGACTCGCGCGCCGGGAACGGGATGGTGCGCGCCGGGCCGGACTCGCGGGCCCGACCGCCCCGGGCCACGAACCGGGGCGCCTCGGGGAGCTCCACCGGCGCCTTGGGCAGCTGCGGCTCCTCGCGCGCCGGCGGGGGCCGAACCGGCTCGGGCTCCGGCTCGGGGGCCGCGATCGGCTCCGGCACGTGAGCCACCACGGGCTCCGGCTCGGGCTCCGCCGGCGGCGGCATGATCTGGTAGAGCACGTCCTCCAACCGGGAGATCTCGCCCGAGAGGCGCTCCAGCTCCTGGTCCAACTCGGCGATCTTGCCCGAGGCGTCCGCCTCGACCCGCTGCCACTCCTCTTCCGCGTACTCCCCGACCTCGTACCGAAGCTCGGCCTCGGCCAGGGTCTCGCGCTCCTCGGTCCGGAGCTCACTGAACTCGCTGGATTGGGTCCGAAGGCCATCCAAGGTGGATGAAATCACGTCAGAATGGCCGCGGAGCTGCTCGACGATCTGGGATAGGCGCCCCTGGTAATCCGCCCGGACCCTTTCGCGGACTGCAGCCGGTGTCTTGGAGCCAGACACCTCCAGCTTGTCCAGCCACTGCGAGATTTGCTGCCTGGTGGCCAGGAGTGACTCGACTTCTGACAAATCCTGGGTCTGCTGCTCAGTCATTCGGGGCTCCACGGGGCTCGTCGCGAGATCTCCTGCCAAAATAAGGCCGCGGCGCCGAGTGCGGAACACCGTCGGGCCCCTAGACGTCTGGTTTGTCGACACCCCGGTCGAAAACGACCCGTCCGCCGACCACCGTCAAATCCGCCTGCCCCACCAGGGTTTCGCCAAGGAATGGGCTGTTGGCGCTCTTCGAGCGGAACTGGTCAGCGCTCACCACCCATTTCCTGGCGGGGTCGAAGACCACCAGATCGGCTGGGGCGCCCACCGCCAGGGTGCCACCCGGTAGCCGGAAGATCCTGGCCGGCAGGGTGCTCAGCAAGCTCAGGAAGCGCATCAGGCTCATTCGGCCGGTGTCGACCAGCTCTCGAATTCCCAGGCCAAGCGCCGTTTCCAGTCCGGTGATCCCGTGCGGGGCCTGGTCGAACTCGCGCTGTTTGGCGGCGTAGTGATGGGGCGCGTGATCGGTCGCAATCACGTCGATGGTACCGTCGGCCAGGGCC
>JBFXAS010000036.1:0-28608 GCA_050184075.1 Gemmatimonadales bacterium | reverse complement strand
GTAGCCGGCGAAGGCGCTGCCGGTGTTATTGCCCATCGAGCTGAAGGCGTAGAGGATCTCCGAGAGCCCGTGCGGTCCGGGGTCCTGGATCCCGCCGAGGCCGGCGGGGGTCAGCACGGCGATCGCCGACATCAGTAGCACCATCGCCGGCGGCACCAGCACCGCGATCGAGGCCATCTTCATCTCGAAGGGTTCGATCTTTTTGCCGAGATACTCCGGCGTCCGGCCGACCATCAGGCCCGCCACGAAGACGGCGACGATCGCGAAGATCAGCAGGCCGTAGAGTCCCGACCCGACACCGCCGTAGATCACCTCGCCGAGCTGCATGAGCCACATCGGGACCAGTCCGCCGAGCGGGGTGTAGGAGTCGTGCATCGAGTTGACCGAGCCATTGGAGGCCGCCGTGGTGGCCACCGCCCAGATGGCGCTGTTCGCGATCCCGAAGCGGGTCTCCTTCCCCTCCATGTTGCCGCCGGCCTGATCGGGCGTGGCGGCCTGCTCCACGCCGAGGGCGGTGAAGGCGGGGTTGCCGGACTGCTCGGCGGTCGCGGTGCCGACCAGCAGCGGCACGAAGATCAGCGTCATCGCCGCGAGCACCGCCCAGCCCTGGCGCGTGTCGCCCACCATGCGGCCGAAGGTGTAGGTCAGCGACGCCGGGATCAGCAGGATCGCCAGCATCTCGAGCAGGTTCGAGAGCGGGGTCGGGTTCTCGAGCGGATGCGCCGAGTTGACGTTGTAGAAGCCGCCGCCATTGGTGCCGAGCTGCTTGATCGCAACCTGCGAGCTGGCCGGGCCCAGCGCGATCGTCTGCGCGGTGACCGACTGGCCATCGACCACCACCGGTTCCACCAGCGTCGCCGTGGCCGCCGGCCGCAGCGTCTGGACCACGCCCTGCGAGGTCTGGGCGAGGGTGAGCACCACCGCGAGCGGGAGGAGGATGTAGAGGGTGGTCCGGGTGAGGTCGACCCAGAAGTTGCCGATGCTCGATGCCTGCCGGCGCGCGAGCCCGCGGATCAGCGCCGCAAGCACGGCCATGCCGGTGGCCGCGGAGAGGAAGTTCTGGACGGTGAGCCCCAGCATCTGGGTCAGGTAGCTCATCGTCATCTCGCCACCATAGTTCTGCCAGTTGGTGTTCGAGGCGAACGACACCGCCACGTTCCATGCCGACGATGCCGCGACCGCCGGGAGGCCGGCCGGGTTCAGCGGCAGCGCACCCTGCAGTCGCTGGAGCAGGAAGACCACCACCAGGCCGAGGGCGTTGAAGAGCAGCATCGCCCCGGCATAGGTCGTCCAGCGCATCTCCTGCTCGGGTCGGACGCCGCAGACCCGATACAGCAGCCGCTCCACGGGGCCGAGGAGCCGGTCGAGGCCGAACAAGGAGCCGCCCTCGTACACGCGCGCCATCCAGAGGCCCAGCGGCTTCACGAGGAGGAGCAGCGCCCCGACATAGAGGGCCACCTGGAGCCAGCCGTTGGCGCTCATCCGAATCGCTCCGGCGCAAGCAGGGCCATCACGAGATAGCCAAGCAGCAGCACGGCGACCGTGCCGCCAATCCAGTACCAGATGCTCATGCGTCCCCCTCGAACCGGTCCGCCAGGCGGATCAGGCCCCAGGACAGCGCCAGGAAGAGTGCGGTCAGCACCGCGACGAACAGGTCAGCCATGGTCCAGGTCTCCCGGAAGAAGGCGGCGAGCTACGGGCGGACGGCGATGCCGGCGCCGAAGACCCAGTCGGTCGCACCGTGGTTCAGGCCGCGATCCACGAAGGCATCGAGCTGCACCGTGTGATGCACCCGCCAGAGCAGTCCGCCACCGGCGAAGAGCGCATTGGTCGCGCCCTCGGTCGGGAGCCAGCCCAGGTCGACGTAGCCGCTCACGCTGCCGCCGAGGGGGCGCGACACGATGGCGGCGAGGTTGCCGGAGAGGTCGCGAGCGCCGTCGCCGTTCGGCGACAGCGCGCCGCCGACCACCGTGGTCAGGCCGATCCCGCTGGCCCACGACCATGAGGCCACGCCGAGGAGGGTGAAACCCGCGCGATCGTCCGTCACCGCATCGTCGCCGAGCGGCAGGGTGATCGAAGGGATGAACACCAGTCCCGTCCCGCCCCCGGGGTTGACGCGGAGCTTCGCGCCGAGTTCCAGGCCACCGACGCCGTCGGTCGTCGTGGCGACCTGATTGCTGGTGACGCGCGTGGAGGAGTAGATCGGGCTGCCGATGCGGGCCTCCAGTCCGGGCAGGACGCCGATGCGGATCAGTGACGGGAAGCTGATCGTGCGCTCGGTCCCCGCACCGACATCGGTGCTCGACACACCGGGCACGCTCATCTCGAGCTGGACGACTCCGGCCGGGAGAGTGGCCGTGGAGTACCCGGGTCCGGGGCGATCGGTGTTGATCGGCCCGGGGTCGGCCTGGGCCGGTAGCGTCGGCGCCATGGCACCGCATAGGAACAGGGCCGCTGCGGCGGCACGGACGAACTGGGTGACTCCCGTGCCGGATGCAGGTTCCATCGTCTCCTCGTGTCAGGCGCCGCGCCGGGCCCGATGCCCGGTGCTGGCGTGGTGACGGGGAGAGTACGGACGGACCCGTTAACGCCGCACAAAGGTGTGCGGCGACGGCATTAAGGAGTCATCAAGGAATCGTGGTGGGGACTTCGGCGGTGGGCAGGTGCAGTTCGAAGAGACTGCCGCCGCCGGGACGGGCGCGCTGGCGGACCGTGCCACCCTGCGCCTCGGCGAGCCGTCGGGCGATGGCCAGACCGAGGCCGCTGCCCGCGGTCGGGGGCACGGTGGCGAGCCGGTGGAAGGGCTCGAAGATCCGCTCGCGCTCGGCATCGGGCACGCCGGGCCCGCGATCGCCGACCTGGAAGGTGAGCATCTCGCCCTCGCGCGCGACGTCCAGGTCGATCGGCGTGCCGGTCGGCGAGTACTTGGCGGCGTTCTCCAGCAGGTTGACGAGGATCCGCGTCGAGTGCGCCATGTCGAATCGACCGACCAGCAGGTCGGCCATCGGGGGGAGCCGCACCCGGAGTTCGTGACCGGCGAGGGCCCCTCCCGCGCGTTGCACCGCCACGCCCACCAGGTCCTCGGCGGCGTTCAGCTCCGGCTCGACCCGGAGCCCGCTGTCGATCTGCGACAGGTCGAGCAGGTCGGCTACCAGCCGTTCGAGCCGGTCGGCTTCCTCCTCGATCACGGCGGCGCGATCGTCCCCCGAGCGCCAGATCTCCTGCGCCAACCCCTTGATGGTGGTGAGCGGCGTGCGCAGATCGTGCGATACCGAGGCGAGCAGGGCATCCTTCAAGCGGTCGGCCTCGCGCAGCTCCTGGGCATGCTGCGCGTCGCGCGCGAGGTGCATCCGCTCGACCCCGAGCGCCGCGTAGTAGGCGAGGGCATCGGCAAAGCGCCGGCGCGCCGGATCGAGACGCAGGCCGTCCCGGTTGGCGAGGCAGAGCAGCCCGCGGTTGACCCCACCGCTGAGCAGGGGATAGATCAGCCCGCTCGCCTCGGGGTGCGCCGCCAGCACCTGCGACAGCGGCTCGCCCGTGATCGAGCCGACATGCGTGGTGCCATCGGACCGCCGCGTCGCGACAACGCCATGCTCGGCGACGTACGGCATGAGGGCGCGCAGGTCGCCCCCGACGGGCGCACCGGCCGGCGTGTCGGGGCCGGGGCGCGCATCGTGATCCGGAGGGTCGGCCACGATCTCGCACCGGTCGATTGCCAGCGTCGCCTGGATCACCCGGGCAATTGCCATGACCGCATCGGCCGCGCGCGGTGCGCTCAGGGTCGCGGCGCCGAGCGCCGACAGCCGTTCGATCTCCTCGGCACGCCGCCGGGCGAAGCCCGCCTCGCGTTGGGCACGGTCGAGCAGTTGTGCCGCGACCGCACCGGTGGCGAGGAAGGCGAGCAGCACGAACCAATCGCGATCATCGGCGAGGACGAAGGTGTAGTACGGCGGCAACAGGAGGAAATCGAAGCAGCAGAAGGCCAGCACCGCGACCAGCAATCCCGTCCGTCGACCGGAGCGGGCGCTCGCGCCGAGGACCACCAGCAGGAAGGCCAGCGCCATGTGGGCCTTGTCGAGCTGGCCACGGAGGACCACCAGCGCCGCCGTCACGGCGGCGAGCACGGCCAGCCAGGTCAGCACCGCCCGCGGCGACAGCTCCGTGCCGGGTGCCTGGGTGTCAGCCATGCGCTTCGAGGCGATAGCCGACACCCGGTTCGGTGTGGATCAGTTCGGGCCGGACCGGGTCGCGCTCGATCTTCCGGCGCAGATTCGCGATGTGGACGCGGAGATAGGCCTGCGCGTCGCCGGTGGCGCTGCCCCACACCTCGCGGAAGATCTGGCCGTGGGTGAGCGTGCGCCCGAGATGCTTCACGAACGCCCGCAGGAGGTTCCACTCGGTCGGGGTCAGGTGGATCGGCGTCCCGGCCCGGCTGATGGTCCGCGCCGAGAGGTCGATGGTCAGCTCGCCGAGGGAGACCACCGGGGATGGCGCCGCCGGCGTCCGGGCGCGCCGGAGGTGGGCGCGCACCCTCGCAACCAGCTCGGCGGTGCTGAACGGCTTGGTGACGTAGTCGTCGGCGCCGGCATCGAGCAGGGCCACCTTCTCGCTGTCGGAATGGCGGGCGGAGAGGACGATCACCGGGGCGCTCGACCAGCGGCGGAACTCGCGGCAGACCACCAGCCCGGGCAGGTCGGGGAGGCCGAGGTCCAGCACCAGCAGGTCCGGCTGCTCGGCGGCCGCCCGGTCGAGTCCCTCCCGACCGGACGCCGCCTCGATCACCCGCGCAACCTCGGGGGTCAGCGCGTTGCGGACCACGCGCCGGATCTGCGGCTCGTCATCGATCACCAGCGCGGTGCCCCAGGCGGGTTTCCTGTCTTCCGCCATCGTCAACTCCTCCGCGGTGTTGCCCGCCCCCCAAGCGCACGGCAGCGCCGGGTACCCTTCCCAATCTGGCCACGGAGCCGCGGACCGGAAGGTACTCGTTGGTGACCTCCACCGGCGGCGCGATCAGCAGCAACCCGTGTTTCACGGACAACTCGTCCGTGCGCCGTACGCGACACCCTCCGGGCATCGCCCGTACACCGCCTGCAACCTCGACACCATTGGCGTTCGACAGTGCCGGACGGCGAGCCCCCGGCCGATCCTCGTGGAGCCGGCGGATTCCCGGTGCAGCAGGATCCTGAGAATCGCCGCCTCTCGCTCCCTGCCCCGGCCAAGGCGAGCGCAGCGCTGTCGCGCACCTCGTCCTGGTCCGCCGCCGCCAGGGCGAAGTGGACGTCGGACGCGGGTGCACGTCGCCGAGCTTCATGGGTCGCCTCCAACGGTAGCGATGCCCCGCCGAGGCCATGTCACCGACTCTTGCTTGTTCGGCCGTTTCCCGGTAGGGTCGTCTGGCGACCACGGCGGGACAACGTAGTCGAGTGAGCGCGTTTGTGGCCACCCGCGGCATGTCATTATTGTTGGGCGTCCTTACCGGCCTTTATGGGCTGTCTCTCGGAGTTCGAGCGCTCCGCGGCGATTCCCTGGACGCCGCCTCGGTGGCCGGTGTTGGGGCCGTCCTGGCCGTGTGGCTCGCCCTGGCAGAGCCGCGCCACCGGTCCGCGGGCAGAGGGTTGGTCTGGCGACTTGGGCTGGTGGCGGTGATCGCCGGCGTGGCGATCCTGAACGGGGTGTTGATGCTCCGTTCGTTCCGGCGCGATGAACCCGGGGTGCTGGTTCGGCTCGGGGCCACGATCGCCTTCGGCTACGCCCTGAGGTTGCTTTGGCCAGGCGGCCGCCGCGAGCCGGGGTCCTGACGGCTCCGAGCGCCCCGCCGGCCCGACGGTCCAGGCCTTCGAAGAGAGCGATGAAACCAGATCCGGATCCAAGCAGCCCCGTGACCCCAGCCGCGACTGACCCGGCCGCCGCAAGCGGCGAGGGGCACCGCCCCGGTGCCTCCGCGACGCCTCGGGGCAAGTACCTCGCCCTGCTATCGCTCACTGCGCTCGGGATCGTCTACGGCGACATCGGCACCAGCCCCCTCTACGCGGTTCGGGAAGCGTTGCTCCCCGACCACGGCGTGGACGTCACTCGAGCCAACGTCCTGGGCGTGCTCTCGTTGATCCTCTGGTCTCTGCTCCTCGTCATCTCGCTCAAGTATCTCGGATTCATTCTTCGCGCCGACAATCGGGGCGAAGGCGGCATCCTCGCGCTGGCCTCGCTGGCCACGCCGATGGGCATCCGTCAGCGGGGCGGCCGGCGGGGGCTGATCCTCCTCGGCCTCTTCGGGACGGCATTGCTCTACGGGGACGGGATGATCACTCCCGCGATCTCCGTCCTCAGTGCGGTGGAAGGGCTTGAGATCGCAACCCCGGTATTTGCCCCCTACATCCTCCCGATCACTATCCTGATCCTGGTTCTCCTCTTCCTCGCCCAACACCATGGGACGGCCCGTGTCGGAGGCGTCTTCGGCCCGATCACGCTGCTCTGGTTTCTGACGCTCAGCGTCCTGGGCATCGGTCAGATCGTGCGTGAGCCGAGCGTCCTGGCGGCGGTCAACCCGCTCCACGCGCTGGCCTTCTTTGTGGAAAACGGTTGGCGGGGCGTCGCGGTGCTGGGGTCGGTCTTCCTGGTGGTGACCGGCGGCGAGGCTCTGTACGCGGACATGGGGCATTTCGGCAAGCGGCCGATCCGGGTCGCCTGGTTCACGGTCGTCTTGCCGGCGCTGCTGCTGAACTACTTCGGACAGGGCGCGCTGCTGATCCAGACGCCAGCCGCCATCGAGAATCCCTTCTACCGGATGGCGCCGTCGTGGGCGCTCTATCCTGTGTTGATGATCGCGACCGCCGCGACCGTGATCGCGTCTCAAGCCTTGATCTCGGGTGCCTTCTCGCTGACCATGCAGGCCGTGCAACTCGGCTACCTCCCGCGCGTGGCCATCGAACACACCTCCGCCCGCGAGTACGGCCAGATCTACATACCCGGCGTCAACTGGGTGCTGATGGTCGCCTGCATTGGTCTGGTGCTCGGCTTCCGCTCCTCGAGCAACATCGCGGCCGCCTACGGCGTCGCCGTCACGACGACGATGGTGATCACCGCCCTCCTCTTCTTCTTCGTCGCCAGGGAGCGGTGGAAGTGGCCCCTGCCACTGGCCGTGGCCGTCACGGGCTTCTTCCTGATCATCGACGTGGCGTTCTGGGGCGCGAATCTGATCAAGATCCCCCACGGCGGGTGGTTTCCGCTCGTCGTCGGCGCCGCCGTGTTCGGTGTGATGACGACCTGGAAGCGGGGTCGGCGGATCCTGGCGGACCGCCTGTCCGGTGCGCTGTTACCCATGGAGCTGTTCTTGAAGAGCCTGGCCACCAAGCCGGCAGCCCGGGTCCCCGGCACGGCGGTATTCCTCTATGGCAACCCCGAGGCGACCCCCCCGGCGCTGCTCCACAACTTGAAGCACAACAAAGTCCTCCATGAGCGGGTCGTCTTCCTGGTGGTGGAAACCGTCGAGGTGCCGCACGTGCTCCCGGAGGAACGGGCCGGCGTCGAAGCGCTCGAGCATGGCTGCTACCGGGTGACCATCAACTACGGCTTCATGGAGGAGCCGAACGTCCCCACGGCGTTGACGGCGCTCCGAAGCCAGGGCCTCGAGTTCAAGCCGCTGGAGACGACGTACTTCTTGGGACGGGAGACTCTGATCCCATCCGGCAAGCCAGGCATGCCGGCCTGGCGGGGGCGGCTCTTCGCCTTGATGCATCGGAACGCCCGGCCGGCGACCTCCTTCTTCGGCCTGCCGCCGAACCGCGTGGTCGAGCTGGGGGCACAGATCGAGCTCTGACCGGACTGCGTCGGTCTGCTCCGCGAAGGAGATCAGAATCCCGGGCGGCAGGGTGTCGATGGCCACCAGGGCGGAGCGGGGGTGGAGCAAGAAGACCATCGGCGGGCGAGTGCACTCATCGTCTGATCCAGGCGCGAAGCCGCGCCGCCGGCTCCGGGATCATCCATCGCGCATTCGGAACCGCAGCGTCGAGGACCTGGGCGACCTCGTCGTACACCGCCGCTGCGCTGGCGCGCTCGTCGGCGTGCCAGGCCAGCGTGCGCCGAAGCAAGCGCTGGAGCGCTCTTCCTTGCCACCCAGGCACTCTCCCCCCGACTAGCTGCACCGGAAGCTTCACCTCGTGCGCGACTTCCTGATGCTCCCGATTCGGTGGCACGCCGAGCAGGTATTTTCGTGCAGCGCCCAGCCGAGGCCGAACACCTCGGTCCGCGAATCCAGCCGCTCGATCCCAAGGGCCTGCTCGGGGCTCATGCAGGCCGGCGACCCGACACCACAGATGGGTCGCTGATCGTGACGCCATCGCGTTGCTGACCCGAGTTGCCGAACGGTTGACCCGCCCAGCCGGTGCCACTAGGTTATTCAAGTCTTTTCTTGATTACTATGGCGACCTCCGCACGCCGCTTCAAATCCGCCGTCTACGACCAGCTGGCCCGGGTCGCAAAATCCATGGCCAGCGCCGTCAGGCTCGAGTTGCTCGACCTGCTCTCACAGGCCCCGCGCACGGTCGAGAGCCTCGCCCTGGAAACCGGGCAGTCGATCGCGAACACGTCGCAGCACCTCCAGGTCCTTCGCCGCGCCTGTATCGTGGAGGCCGAGAAGCAGGGACAGTACGTGCGCTACCGATTGGCGGACGCCCAGGTCGCCGACCTCTGCCGATCGCTTCGCGTGCTGGCCACCGCACGTGTCACCGACGTTCAGCGCATCGTTCGGGACTACCTCGCGAAGGAGGGCAACCTCGAACCGGTCGAGCAGAAAGCCTTGATTGGCCGCGTCGCTCGGGGCGAAGTGACCCTCATCGACGTCCGGCCGGCGGAGGAATACCGCGCCGGTCATATCAAAGGAGCGATCTCGATGCCGCTCGACGAATTGGACGAGCACCTGCCGAGCATTCCGCGGCGCCGGGACGTGGTCGCTTACTGCCGCGGCCCATACTGCGTGTTGGCCATAGAGGCCGCGACCCGGCTTCGGGCCCGTGGATTCCGCGCCTTTCGTTTGGAAGCGGGGGTTGTGGACTGGCGGGCCCAGGGTCTGCGCGTCGCCGAAAGCGGCAGCGCCGGCGCCCCGAAACCGCGGGCTGTTCGTGGAGATGGATGATGAACACGCTCGTCATCCTGAATGACCCACCGTACGGAACTGAACGAAGCTACAACGGTCTGCGTCTGGCGGGGGCGCTGGCGAAGCGCGATGGCCAGGAGGTGAAGGTGTTCCTCATGGGCGATGCCGCGGCCTGCGCGAAGTCGGGCCACAGGGTTCCGCAGGGGTTCTACAACGTGAATCGAATGCTGACGGTGGTGACGCTCCATCGTGGCGAGGTCGGCGTTTGCGGCAGCTGCATGGAGGCACGGGGCCTGGGCGATGCCGAGCTGCAACAGGGTGCCCGGCGCAGCACGATGGACGAATTGACCGATTGGACGCTCTGGGCCGACAAGGTCTTGGTGTTCTGAGAGGGGGAGTCTCATGACCCACGCGAAGACCGCTGCAATCCTGGGAGCAGGCGTGGGCGGGCTGGTCGCGGCGACGCGCCTGCGGCGGTCGCTTCCCGCGCCTCATCGCGTCGTGCTGGTCGACCGCGAGACCGTGCACACCTTCCAGCCATCGTTGCTCTGGCTCGCCGCGGGGACCCGCGACCGGCACCAGATCCAGGCGCCAATCGCTCGTCTGGCCGGCGGCGGAATCGAGATCGTTCACGGAGAGGTCGAGAGTCTCGATCCGGGGATTCGCGTCATCCGAGCCGGCGGCAGGGACATCGAGGCCGACGCCATGATCGTCGCGCTCGGTGCCGACCTGGCGCCAGAGAGCGTGCCCGGTCTGGCCGAAGCCGGGCACAACCTCTACACGCTGGATGGGGCCGCGGCCATTCGCGACGCGATCGCCCGTTTCGACGGAGGTCGCGTCGTGATCCTCACCGCAACGCCAGCCTACAAGTGCCCGGCCGCTCCATATGAGATGGCCATGCTGCTCGAACATGCCCTTCGCCGGCGCGGCGTCCGCGACCGAACCCAGCTCGACCTGTATGCAGCCGAACCCGCCCCGATGGGGGTCACCGGCCCCACGCTCTCGGGGGCGGTGCGGCAGATCGTCGAGCACAAGGGGATCCGGTACCATCCGGAGCATCACGTCGTGTCCGTGGACCCGGCGGCGCACCGACTGGCTTTTGCGAACGGCGCTGGCGCCGACTACGATCTCCTCATCTACGTGCCGCCTCATCGCGCTCCCGCGATCGTCCGGCGGGCCGGCCTCGCTGAGAACGGGGACTGGGTCGCCGTGAACCGGTCGACGATGGCCACTCGGTACGCCGGTGTCTTCGCCATCGGCGACGTGATCTCGGTGCCGCTGGCGATGGGCAAGCCTCTGCCCAAGGCCGGCGTGTTCGCGCATCGACAGGCCGAGGTGGTCGCGGCGAACCTGGCCGCCGAGTGGACTGGTCGCGGTGCCCCGCGGGCGTTCGACGGACACGGACAGTGCTTTCTCGAAACGGGCGACGGCAAGGCCGGTCTCGGCTACGGAGACTTCTACGCCGAGCCGACACCGCAGGTGAAGCTGCGCGGCCCCGGCCGTTGGTGGCACTGGGCGAAGGTTCTGTTCGAGCGGCGGTGGTTGAAGGGACGGTTCTGATCCGGCGGCGATCGGCTGCGCTGGCGTCCGAGCCCCGGCGGGCCGCGACCGCGGGATGTGCGTCGCCCTCGTCCGACGGGTGGAAGGCCGCCAGCCGCATCGCGTTCGCCTTCACCAGGAGCGAGCCGCCCATGTCGCCGACGATGACGGCAACGGCGAGATGGCGGACCCCGGCGCAGGTCGTCCGTCATGAGGGCGACGTCGGCCGTTTCGATCGTCGCCGGCGACCCGATGGCCCCCATGGCGATCCCGACCGTGGCCTCCGCCAGCGCGGGCGCGTCGTTGACGCCGTCGCCGATCATCGCGACCGCTCCGTGCCGTTCGCGGAGCTCGCGCACGGCCGCGAGCTTGTCCTCGGGAAGGCGATCGGCCCGGATCTCGTCGACGCCGAGCAGATGTCCCACCTCGTCGGCCACGGCCCGCCGGTCACCGGTGACGCTCCTCGGCGCTGCTCAGATGGACCTACCAAGGGCCCGCGTGCGCCGGGTAGAGGCATCGGTTCCACGCAGTGATGGGCCAAAACGCGGTACTCACGTTCCACGAACAGGCCTCACCGCATGTCGGGCCGTCACCTGGTCTCTCGCCCCCCGCTTGGGTCGGGGCTTCCTCCTCACCGCGCGGGCGGGTCTTCGGCTGGTGAGAGTCGGGTTCTGAGCCGGCTGACCGCCCTCAGGCGTTCGGCGCCTGGATGCCGAGAGCCTGCATCTTCTTCCAGAGGTGACTGCGATTGATCCCGAGTGCTTCGGCGGCCTCCATCACCCGGCCGTCGAGGCGTGATAGGGTGCTGCTGATGTATGCCCGCTCGAACTCCGCGCGGGCCTCCCGCAAGCCGGGCTGCGCCTCGTCGTCGCCGAGCGACGGTGGCAGGCGCAACGCCTCGCGAATCTCCCGACTGCCCAGCACGGCGGCGTCGCTCATCGCGACGACTCGTTCGATGACGTTCTGCAGCTGTCGAACGTTGCCCGGCCAGGGATACGCCAGCAGGGCGCCGATCGCGGCCGGGGTGAGTGACCGCGCGGGCGACCGGTTCGCCGACGCGCGGCGCTGGAGAAAGTGGTCGACGAGCTCAGGGATGTCCTCCGGCCGGGCCCGCAGAGGTGGTGTGCGTTCTGCTGAGGGGACGGTGTCGGGCCCCCTCTTCCCAGCGGGGATCAGCGCCAGGCGATCACGCGAATAGTCGAGGATCATGCGGAATCGGGCGAGGACCGGCGCGCCGACATTCCCGACCAGGTCCCGATCGTTGAACACCGAGGCAATCTGGCCAGTGCCGCCGGTGACGAACAGCGTCAGAACGGAGCGCACCGGATGCCCGGCGAGATCCAGCCGGTCGACCGTTCCCGCGACCGCCTCGACCGGTGCTCCGGCGAACGGCTGGGTCGACCGTCCAGTCAGGAGGTCCGTCTCCTCGCTCACCCAACGGTTGGTCATCAGGGCGGGACCCGCACCGGTGTCGAGGCGGAGTCGACCAGTGACCTCGCCGTCAACGACTCCCGGGACCGTCGGATGCCGATCGAGCAGCACGAGCGATTGCCAGGGGACCTCCGCAGGCGCGGCGTCGGGCGGACCGATTCGGACGCCCCCGTGACCCGGAAGGAACTCGACGACCGCCCGGGCCAGGAGATCGAAGCCGATGATCCCAACGAGCCGCTCGCCGATCGCCGTGCCGAGTGGTGACAGGTCGGTGGCCGCCACCGTCAATCCGTCGAGGTGAACTGGTCCGAGATCGAGCGAATCGATCCGGTGCAGCGGGGCGACGGTCTGGCCGAGCATGCTGGTGACCAGGGTCCGCCCGACGGCTGGCGCCGCGCGGGTGGCTACTGCGGTCGAGTCGGCCACCGCGTCCGACGCGCCGGTGTCGAGAATCCACCAGCCCGGCTCTCCGTTCCAGCGGATCCGCACCAGGGTGAGGCCGGCGGGAACCGACTTGGTCTCGAGGGTGCTGAGGGTCCGGCTTCGGAAGCGGATGGACATCGTGCCGCCGTCGCGGGGCGAGGGCGGTATTGCGTCATCCGTGGCGGCTTCTGCCTGGTCGACCGCGACGCGCCGGGACACGAAATCGCCCACGCGGTGCACGACACGGGACGAGAAAGTGACACCGGCGACCGTGCGCCTGGCCGTGCCGACGAGCTCCTCGATTCCCTGGAGCGTAGGCACGGTGATCCGATGGGTCGAGTCATCGGGGAAAGACACCGTGGCGACGGTTCGCGTGTCGGGGAAAGGGATCTCCCCACGGCTTTGCTCGGTCCCCCAGGCCGGCACGGCACCCAAGAGCCGTGCGAAGGCCAACTCGAGCCCACGTGCGCGGCCGGCCAACGGCGCAACCGCGCCATTGGCGTCGCGCACGGTGAGCCGACTCCCGTCGAAGTGGACTTCCTCTCCAAGCTCGCCGTCGATCCTCCACCAGAAGCGGCCGTCGATGGCGACGATCGCCTCGAAGCCGGCCGGCGCGCCGCGTGCTTCGGCCCGCCCCCGAAGGCGGACGGCCGTCACCGAGTCGGTGACGGATGGCGAGGTAGGCTGAGCGACAATGGGCAGGATCGTCGGGGCCATGGCGATCAGCAGGGATGTCCATCCAGTCATGGGGCCATCGCTCGATCATCGTGTGCGCGAGGCGGGTTGCGGGATGATCACCTCGCAGCCACCCGGTTGCTCAGAGATTATTCACGAGTCCGTGAATAATCAAGATCTGGGGTAGTGGGTCGACCCACTACCAGATCTGGGGGCGCGGTCGACCAAAGGGCTGCCGCCCGGGCGTTGGGGCGCCGATCAGGTGTCGTCGACGGGGTCGGTGGGGTCGGTCGAAGCGTGCGGCGCGAAGACGAGGAGTGCGAAAGCGGTGTCCTTTCCCGACGACCGCCCTCTGGCGCACTCCTCGGCCATGGCGACGATCCGTCGCCGAAGTCTGGCGAGCTCGGCCCGGCTTCCGGATACCTGGATCCCGGCGGCGAACGGGGACGTCTGCCCGTCCTTGGGCTTGCCCTCCGGGCAGGCGGCGAAGAACGCGGTCTCCGCTTCGCGGAAGAGGCGGTGGACCGCTGTCTGAGCCGCGGAGCGGCGGCCCAGCGCCTGCTCACCGATGACGAAGCGGCGTGCCACCGCCTGGAACGTCCGTTCGACGGTACCGCGTCGCGGGCGCTCGCGGACGATTCGGAGCAGGCGGAGCCGGTGGAGCGCGTTCACGTGCCGGTAGAGCCCGGTTGGCGCTTCGCCGAGTCGGGCGGCGACCTCCAAGGTCGTGCGCGGCTCGGTGAAAGCGTCGAGAAGTCTGAGCTTCTTGGGATCACCCAGGGCCCGCACTTGCGCGAGGTCCGTGATGACGAGACTGGGCACCTGCTCGTTCGTCTTCGCTCGCCGACTCATGCCGTAACATACGCCGAGGTCCCCGGGCACCGCGACCGACCGTTCCGGTCGGCGAATCGAGGGAGGAGCCTGCTCGCGGCGCGGGAGCTGCCGATGGAGAGCAGGTTGGAGGTGCCACTCCGGTATTGCGTCTCCCATGCCAGGTTGAGTGACGCCAGCTGGTACGAGCAGGTCGGAGAGAGGGTTTTTGCTCGACTGCCAGTCGTACCGGCTGCCCGGGCTCGCCGAGATTGACACCTTTGACGGGCCGCGGCCGTAGAGTGGCGGCCCCCTTCACGGAGCTCGACTTATCCTGAAGCCCGCTCTCGGCGTTGCCGCCACCGGTATTCTCGCGATTCTGCTGGGCAAGTTCCTGTTGGCCTTTCTGCTTCCCTTCGTCGGGCTGGCGATCGGCTTCTTCTTCATGATCGCCAAGCTCGTCTTGATCGGCGGGATGGTCTTCGTCGCGATCTGGCTGGTCCGCCGGTCGAATCGAGCCGAAGGGAAGGTCACCTGAGCCTTCGCGCAGCAGGGCGGGCACGGCATTCGGCCCAGCGCGAGCATGACCACCGCAAGACCGTGAAGGGGCCGTGCCGGTGGTGATCATGAGCTATCCGGTTGCGCGGCACTTCTGGTCAACGGACGGTCCCGTGGGCGGGCAGGTACGGCTACCCGGCGGCAGCGAGGCGATCGGCGTCGGGATTGTCGGGTCGATTGGCGAAATACGATACGAATAACGCGAATAGAAATTTGCTTCGCCCCCCCGAACCTAATCCCGTGGGGGGCGGAGGGCCCAAGCGGCCCCCGCGCTCGGGAGGGCCGACCTGCGGATTCGATCTGGTCCGTCCGCCGACCGGCGTGGCGGGGTGGCGCGCCGTCGGCGGGATCCGGGGGCACGCCGCGCGTCCCCCCGCTCGAACCTACGGGTGGGGACGAGCGGCGGGGGGCTCCGCGGCCGGGCGGTCGGATCCCGAGCGCGCACCCGGTGGGCGAGGATCCGGGCGATGACGGTGGCGTCGGTGATCACCGCGACTTCCCGCATCGCCCGCTGGCACCGCCTCCAGCGTCGGCCCACCGCGCGGGCACCGGACCCGGACCCGGGGCAGGATCACCCACGTCTCGGCGTCCAGAATCGGCACGCCCCGCACCTCGGGCGGGCTGACATCGTGTACCTCCCCGACCACCTCCCGGCAGCGACTGTACCGCCGTCACACGCGGGAACTGCCTGGAACGTCAGGCACCCCGCAAGGCTCCGCCCGGCGGAATCCGGTGGTGCATCGGCTGCTTGGAAACGGCGCCATGGCGCTGGCGTCATGCGCCGCTCGGGTGACCTTCCGACGCGGCGCGCGCCTTCAGCTGCACCTCGGGATAGTCCGCCGAGGCACCGTTCAGCACCGGGACGGATTTGCCGGCGAGATACCGATCGAAGAACGCGCCCACGTAGGTGTTGGTCAACGCCAGCATGCGCCGCGTGTCGATCGAGCCGCCCGCGGACGTGAGCTTCACCAGCCGCGCGAAGTAGGGAATGTCGGTGTAGTCGTAATGCGCGCTGCCCTTCACCTGCAGAAAAAAGCGATCGTTGACGTCGCGATCCAGGAAGATGATGTTGAGGCTGATCAGGCCGTTGGCGAAGTACATGAACGGGGAGCGCTGCGGCGGATTCTCGATCGCCGCCGCGCGAAAGCCATCTATGTTGATGCCCGCTTTGCAGCGCCAGTCGATCGCGCATGTCACGGCCGTGGCGCTGCCGCCGAAGGACATGCCGAACACACCCAGCCGATCGACCTGCAGATGTCCCGCGAAGATGCTCGGCAGCTCGGCGCGTTGGAGCCTCTCGATCTGATCGATCACGAAGCCCTGATCCTTCGACCACACGTCCGTCCAATAGCGGCTCAGCTGCTGGTCCTTGGGCTGCTCGCGCATGAGCCGGTGCAGCATATCCAGGAGCTGCGGCGTGTTCTGACTGTTCATCAAGTGCTCGGCATCGCGCTGCAGTTCCGCGGAGGGCTCAACGTCCTTCGCGTCGTACGCATCCGCGACGAACGTCGTCACGCGGCCATCCGGGAATACGCTCGCGAGCCCGTCATAGGCGTGATCGATGGAGAAAATGACGTAGCCACGGCTCGCCAGCTCTTCGAGCAGCACGGTGTTCTGTCCCGAGTAGCCGACGCCGAGGCCGTGCGAAAAGACGAGTACTGGATAGGCGCTTGCCCGTGTGGACAGAGGCGCGTCGATGAACGCATGGGTCGGAACGAGCCCCAGGTGCGAGAGGACCAGCCCAAGCGGCCATCGCTCCTTGTTCACCGCCTCGGCAATCTGTCCGGCGTGCGGCAGGTACGGTGCCACCTTGTTGCTGGTGTCTGCAGTGGCCGGATACCAGACCCGCACCATCAGCTCGCGCACGTCCACGGGATTCGCGGTGTGCATCTCCGGGCGCGAGGCATCCACGAAATGGAACTGCGTCGTACCGACAGCGTAGGGGCCGCTCGGAGCCGGCAGCTCCAACATTGGAAACGCCGACGATGCCAGCACACTGAGTGACAGCACGATCGCACCGGATACGACCAGAGCGACCCCGATACGCCGGCGCTGCGCAAAGCGATCGCCGATCCGCTTCCAGGAAAGAAGCACGGTGGCGATGAGCGACACGGCGAGCACCACGTATGCCGGGTACATCTGCCAGCGGCTGTGCTCGACACCGAGATGGACCGCGCAGGAACCGACCGCGCCCGCGAGCAGCGCAGCCGCCCAAGCGCGCGATCGCGTGGATCGGCCAAGCGCGGCGGCAAGTGCAGCGGCGAGCAACGCCACCGTCAGTAGATCGAACACCCTCATGCCTTGAGTTCCGCGCGAACGTTCAGGCCGAAGGACAGCGGCCGCACCAGGAACGCGACGCCACCGGAATGAGACACCGAAGGAGAGTCACTGTCAACTTGAGTTCAAGCTACTCCAATTTGAGCGGATTGTCGGCGCAGACCGTCGCCGTCCACGCGCCACCCAGCAGGCCGATCCACAGATTGACCAGCGAGTACGAGTCCTGCACCGGCGGGAGCGCATTGATGAGGGTAGCGCAAGCTTCAGCAACGTACTGATGATCGGCGCGCGTGAAGAACAGCATGTTGGCGCCCACGAGGAACGTGTAGTCGACAGGGGGGCAACGTGGCGGCCCCATTGCTGGCGGAGGTGCCGGCCGGCACCCCGTTCCTCGGGGTCATCGCCGGCGGGGACCGGCCCGGGGTCTGGCCGCCGGCAAATCCGGCCACCACCGTCGTGGTGTCCACCGACCCGGGCTCGCCGCCGACGGAGGTCCGGCCCGGGCGTGCCGCCGCATCCGGTTCCGGCAAACGGACGGTACAGGTAGCTTCCGGCCTCGGGCAGCTTCCCTGATTCACCCGGAGCCCGCGTGGTCGATCAACTACCCCCCGACGACTCCCTCGCCGCCTACCGCGCCAAGCGCTCGACCGACCGGACCCCCGAGCCGTTCGGCAGCGAGGCCGCGCCCGCCCCTCGCGCCGGCGGCCTCTTCGTCGTCCACAAACACGCCGCCAGGAACCTCCACTACGACCTCCGCCTCGAGATGGGCGGCGTCCTCAAGTCCTGGGCCGTGCCCCGCGGCCCCTCCTACGACCAGGCCGACAAGCGCCTCGCCGTCCACGTCGAAGACCACCCGCTCGAGTACGGCGACTTCGAAGGGCTGATTCCCGAAGGCAACTACGGCGCCGGGGCCGTGATCGTCTGGGACCGCGGGGAGTGGGTGCCGATCGAAGATCCGAAGGCCGGCCTCGAGAAGGGGAAGCTGCTCTTCGAGCTCAAGGGCTACAAGCTCCGCGGACGCTGGACGCTGGTGAAGATCAAGAAGAGCGAGCGCGACTGGCTCTTGATCAAGGAGCGCGACGGCTGGCTCAAGTCGCCCGGGGACGAGTTCCCCGAGGAGTCGGTGCTCTCGGGGCTCACGGTGGACGACCTCAAGGCCCATCGCTCGCCGGTGGACGCGGTGCGGGCGGAGCTGGAGCAGCTCGATCTGCCGCGGGGGCAGCTGGACATCGCCTCCGTCGAGGTGATGAACGCGGAGACCCGCGACGAGGCGTTCACCGACCCGTCGTGGATCTTCGAGCTCAAGCTGGACGGCTATCGGATGCTGGCCTCCACCCATCACGGCGAGCCCAAGCTGATCACCCGGAACGGGAACGACTACACGCTGGTCTATCCCGAGGTGTCGCGGGCGGTGGCGGCGCAGGCGGCCGAGCATCTGGTGCTCGACGGGGAGGTGGTGGTGCTCGACGAGAAAGGGGAGCCGAGCTTCTCGCTGCTGCAACGGCGCGGGAGGATTCAGCGGCCCCTCGACGCCAAGCGGGCGGCGGTAGAGCTGCCAGCGACGTACTTCGCGTTCGATCTGTTGGGGTTCGAGGACTTCGACCTGCGACCGCTACCGCTCACCGAGCGGAAGCGATTCTTGCGGCGGATCCTGCCGCCGCTCGGGCCGATCAAGTATCTCGACCACATCGAGGAGCTGGGCGAGGCGTTCCTCGCGCAGGTGACCGCGCGCGGGCTCGAGGGGATCGTGGCCAAGAAGGCCGACTCGCCCTACAAAGGCGGCCGCTCGGCGCAGTGGCTCAAGCTCAAGGCCGAGCGGACCGGCGACTTCGTGATCGTGGGGTACACGGAGGCCAAGGGAACCCGAGAGGGGTTCGGGGCGCTCCAGCTGGCCGACCTGGTGGGCGGGCAGTTCGTCTACGCGGGGCGGGTGGGGACGGGATTCGACGATCGGCAGCTGGCGGAGTACCGCGCGATGCTCGAGCCGCACGTGCGCGCGGAGCCGCCCTGCGTGGGGCCCGCGCTGCCGGGGCAGGAGCCCCTCCCGGTAGAGGCGATTCCCGACACCAAGACGACTACCTGGGTCGATCCACTGTTCGTGTGCGAGGTGCGGTTCCGGGAGTGGACGCACGAAGGGGTGCTCCGGCACCCGGCGTTCCTGCGACTCCGCGACGACAAGCGGCCCGAGGAGTGCGAGCGCCAGAACTTCGACCACGGCGCGAGCAGCGTGCCGGTGCCGGAGGCCTTCGACGCGGACCCGGCGCCGTCGTCCGATCCCAAGGAGCCCCGCACGATCACCCTGAGCAACCAGAGCAAGGTGTTCTGGCCGGAGCACGGCTATACCAAGGGCGACCTGGTCGAGTACTACCGCACGATCGCGCCGTGGCTCTTGCCGTATCTCAAGAACCGACCGGTGGTGATGACGCGGTTTCCGGATGGGATCCACGGGAAGTCGTTTTATCAGAAGGACGCGCCGGACTTCGCGCCGGATTGGATCCGGACCGAGGCGATCTGGAGCGAGGACACTCAGCGGCACATCCGCTACTTCGTGTGCGACGACGTCGATGCCCTGGTCTACCTCGCCAACCTGGGCACGATCCCCCTCCATATATGGATGAGCCGGGTGGGGTCGCTGGAGCAGCCGGACTGGTGCGTGATCGATCTCGATCCCAAGGAGGCGACGTTCGCGGACGTGGTGACCGTGGCCAGGACGCTGCACCGGATCTGCGACGAGGCAAAGCTCCCGAACTACGTGAAGACCACGGGCAAGACCGGACTGCACGTGATGATCCCGCTCGGCCGTCAGTTCACCTACGAGCAGTGCCGCACGCTGGGCGAGCTGCTGGCTCGACTGGTGATTCGGGAGCATCCCTCGATCTCCACCATCATCCGGCACATCGCCAAGCGGGGGGACAAGGTCTATCTCGACTACCTCCAGAACCGGCGGGGGCAGTTGATCGTGTCGCCTTACAGCGTCAGGCCGCTGGTGGGGGCCACGGTGTCGATGCCGCTGGTGTGGGACGAGGTCGACGACGAGCTGGAACAGCTCCGCTTCACGTTCACCATCAGGACGGCACTGGCGCGGATGGAGGCGATGGGGCGGGACCCGCTGCTGCCGGTGCTCGAGACCAAGCCGGATCTCAGCGCCGTCCTGGCCAGACTGAGCGAGCAATGGCAGGGCTGACCCGCCGATGGATCCGAGGCAGGCTGGTCAGCGAATCTCCTCCTGGGGGTCCGGCGCCGGAGGCGTGCCCCGGGTCAGCAACCGCTCGGTGAAATCCAGGCGCTCCGCCAGCTCGGCGCGCAGGGTGATCTCGTCGTCGAGCATCTCGCGGGTCTCGGCGAGCTCGTTCATGGTGGCGGTGAGCTTGGCGTCCATCTCCTCCACCCGGTCGCGGAGCTGTTTGATCTCCTTCTGCTTGGCCGGATGTCCGCGGATGAGCTTCACCGCCACATCGGCGACGATGCCGGCCATGGCCAGGTAGAAGACCATCTCGAAGAGACCCATCGGCTTCACCTCGCTGGCCAGGGGCGGGACGTCCCCATCTACGGCCCTCCAGCCCGAAAGGTGTCACCCCGCCAGCGGCGCGGTGTTCGCGGCTCGTGCCAAGCGAGCAATGGCAGGGATGACCCGCCGGTACCCATATTACGAGCCATCATGAACCGACCCGAGCGGCGCCGCCTCCGCGGCATCGACATCCTGCACGATCCCCGCCTCAACAAAGGCACCGCGTTCACTGAGGAAGAGCGGGAGCGGCTGGGCCTCCGCGGTCTCCTGCCCGCGCGGGTGGTTGCCGAAACGGAGCAGATGGAGCGGGTGATGCGAAACCTCGAGGCGGAGTCGACGCCGCTCGAGCGCTACATCTTCCTCACCGCGCTCCAGGACCGGAACGAGACCCTCTTCTACCGGGTGCTGGTCGACAACATCACCCGGCTGATGCCGATCGTGTACACCCCCACGGTGGGCGAGGCCTGCCGGCAGTTCGGGCACATCTTCCGGCGACCGCGCGGGCTCTACGTGAGCATCGAGGATCGGGGCCGGGTGGCCGAGCTGATCGGAAACTGGCCCGAGGAGCGGGTCTCGATCGTGGTGGTGACCGACGGCGAGCGGATCCTGGGGCTCGGCGACCTGGGCGCCCACGGGATGGGGATCCCGATCGGGAAGCTCTCGCTCTACACGGCCTGCGCCGGGGTGCCGCCTAACGAGTGTCTCCCGGTGCTGCTCGACGTCGGCACGGAGAACGCCGAGCTGCTGGCCGATCCGCTCTACACTGGTCTCCCGCGGCGGCGGGTTCGGGGCGAGGCGTACGCCGCGCTGGTCGAGGAGTTCGTGGCGGCGGTGCGGGCGCGCTATCCGAGCGTGCTGATCCAGTGGGAGGACTTCGCTACCGAGAACGCGTTCACGCTGCTCGAGCGCTATCGGCGCCGGGTGACCAGCTTCAACGACGACATCCAGGGCACCGCGGCCGTGACGCTGGCGGGGATCCTTGGCGCGACCCGGATCACCGGCGCGCCGCTCACCGAGCAGCGGATCCTCTTCCTGGGCGCGGGCTCGGCCGCGACGGGCGTGGCCGACCTGATCGTGGCCGCGATGCGGGGCCATGGCCTCTCAGACGCGGAGGCGCGGGGGCGCTGCTGGTTCGTGGACTCGAAGGGATTGGTCGTCAAGTCGCGGGCGGACCTGGCCAGGCACAAGCTGCCCTACGCGCACGAGCACGCGCCAGTCGCCACCCTCGCCGAGGCGATCGAGGCGCTCCGGCCGACCGGGCTGATGGGGCTCTCGGCCCAGTCGGGCGCGTTCGACGAGGGGATCATCCGCGCGATGGCGCGGGTCAACCAGCGGCCGATCGTCTTCGCGCTCTCGAATCCGACCTCCAAGGCCGAGTGCTCGGCGGAGGCAGCGTATCGGTGGAGCGATGGGCGGGCGGTGTTCGCGAGCGGGAGCCCGTTCGATCCGGTGCAGCTGGACGGGAAGCGATTCGTGCCGGGGCAAGGGAATAACGCCTACATCTTTCCCGGGCTCGGTCTCGGCGTGATCCTGGCGCAGAGCCGCGAGGTGACCGACTCGATGTTCCTGGCCGCGGCGTCGACGTTGGCGGAGATGGTGGGCGACGACTCGATCGCGTCCGGCACGGTCTATCCGCCCCTCGATCGGATCCGCGAGGTCTCGGCGCGGATCGCCACGGCGGTGATCGAGGTGGCGCGGGCCGAGGGGCTCAGCCGTCGCCAGGTGCCTGAGGAGGTGCCGAGCTGGGTTCGGGAGTCGATGTACGAGCCGGTCTATGGCCGGCTCGGCATTCAGGTCTGAGCGCGCCGCTCCTCCACGGGCGCTCGTCACGTCAGCCGGGGGGTGTCCGGTCCGGCTCAACCGCCAAGCCGGTGATCAGCTGCCGCGACAGACCCTGTCGATCCGGGACCTCGGGCCGGCAACCCCGCCGTCCCGGCGGTAGCCTCGGGTCTCGAGCTCGGCCAGCAGCGGCTCCCGCTCCCACCGCGAAGCGTGCAGCACCACGAGCCAGACGCAGCGTGGCTCTCCCACGAGCATGCGACCCGCTTCGGCGGCCGTCCAGCCAGGGTCGACTGGCCGGGGCCCCCGCACTCCGGCCCGCTGCTCGAATCCGGACGATTGCCCGTAGATCTCCTCGAAGCCGCGGTAGCGGTAGCGAAACTCGTCGACCGCTACCAATTGGCGGACGGACCTGGGCGGCGCGTTGGAGAAGGTGGCGCCGTCGGGGTACCAGTGCTCCGCCGTGGCCAGCCCAATCCGCCGACGATCCGGCGCCGTCCAGTCGGTGGAGTAGTAGAGCCACTCGGGCACCGCGCGCGCATAGACGTAGACCGGCTCGTCCCGGTCGACGCGCTCGAGCATCCGGCGGACCACGGGCCCGGCGTTCGGTCGACGGTCCAGGACGTCGAGGCTGCCCCGCACGCTGGCGCTCGCCGGCGCCAGCAGCAGCCAGGCGGCGAGCAGGCCGGCGCCCCAGCGGCCTCCACGAGGCCACTGCTGCCCGAGCCACGCGCTCGCGGCTTCCCATCCGGACACCAGAAGGATCGTGAGCAGGGGCGCAGCGAAGAGCCCGAGCCTGGTGTAGACCGGCACTTGTCGAGCGAGGGCCAACACCGCCCACACCGCGAGCGGTCCCGCGAGCAGGGCCGCGACGGCGGGCCCCCGCGCGAGCGATCGGGCGAGCCCGATCGCCATCAGCAACAGGATCACGGCGGGAAAGAGATCGCCGCCGTGACCGAAGAAGAGGGGAGACACGACGTCGATCAGCGATGCCCAGATCCGCCCGGGTAGCCCGGGCGGCCCGCCCGACCAGAACCGGAGCCCCCAGAAGCGGTCGAGGTAGTCGTCGACCCAGGGCTCCACCCGGTAGTGCAGGTGGTAGACGAGAACGAAGCCAAGCGCCGCGATGATCGCCAACGCCAGGTAACCCGGGAGCCGCTGCTCGTGCCATGACCGCCTGACGGCGGCCCGGCCGGCCACCACGATGGTGAGGCTGCCAACGATGACGACGATCGCGAACATCGACAGCCAGGTCAGCAGGCCGAGCGCCAGGCCGTAGAGCGCCGCTCGAGGAAGGGGCAGCGCGTCCCGCCTCACGGCATCGCCGATCAGCGCCATCAGCGCGAGGGAGACCAGCGGGTCGGCCCCGTACGCTTTGAGCTCCGCCGAGTACTCGAGCAGGGCGGGCGACACCGCAGCAAGGCCGAGGCCGAGGAGCGCTGCCCGAGCGCCGGCCCAGCGCCGGAGCACGACCCAGAGCGCCGGGAGATAGCCGATCGACGCGAGCAGGGTCGGCAACCGCATCGCCGCCTCGCTCGCCCCCGCCACCGAGGTCGAGAGACCGACCAGGGCCAGCCACAGCGGAGGAGACACCTGGCCGAACTCGTGCGCGCCGAGGAGCGATCGGTCCGGATGCAGCAGCACGCCGACGGCCACGGTGGCCTCGTCGAACCAGAACGAGCGGCCGACCGTCCACTGCCAGAGTCGGAGACCCGCTCCTCCGACGATCAGCGCGATCGCCGCCCAGCGGTGCGCCGGGCGGAGCGGCGCCTCCTCAGGCCGGAGGGGCGTCCACATCGGTCGACCATCGTGGGCGACGGTAGCGGTCGTGAAACCAGAGGTACTGCTCCGGAGCCCTGAGGATCAGCCGCTCCATGCCTCGGTTGATCGCCGCGGCGATCGCCGCCGCGTCGAGGCCGGCGAGGTCGCTCGGCCAGATGACGGCATCGATGACGGCGCGATAGTGGAGCGGCCGCTCCGTTCGATAGCACGCGCCGAAGACGATGGGCTTCGCCCACCGTCGGGCCAGCACGGAGATAGCGCGCTCGCAATGTGCCATCCGGCCGAAGAGCGGGGCGACGACCGTGCGGCGAAACGGACGCTGGTCGAGCATCAGACCGACCCAGCCTCCGGCCGCGACCACGGCCTGCAGGTCCACGACGGCGCCCTTGCGGGGCAGGAGCCGGTATCCGCGACGCTCGCGAACGGTTTGGGCGTGGCTGGAGAGGGGCCGGTTGCGGGGCGGCCGGGAGACGACGTAGGCCGGCCGAAACCCGACGTGCGCCGCGATCGCCGGGAGGGCCTCCCACATGCCGACGTGCGGGGTGACAAAGAAGCCGCCCGACCCCGACTCCAGCGCGGCCCGGGCCTCGGCGCCCAAGTCGACCTCGAAGTGGTCGGCGAAGGCACCCCCGAGGACGGTCCGGTTGAACGCGGCGTCCTCGAGCACCAGGAGCACCAGGTGCGCCCACGCCGCGCCGACGATCCGTTCCCGGGCCGCATCGTCGAGCTTGGCCCCGAGGGCCTGAGCGAGGTATTCCCGAGCGATTGCCGTCCGCCTCCGGTCGAGTCGCGCGATGAGCCGCGAGAGACCCGCCGCCACCAGCGCCCGGGCCCCCCCGGGCAGTCGGCTCAGCCCGCCGACGACCCCGCGAAAGCTCAGATACTCGAGCCATGCGATCGGGCCGTCCCGATCGCCGCGCACCAGCCGCGGAGGGACGGGCCAGGCGGAGGGGGGCGTCTCGTTCACGCTGGGCCCGACGCCAGCGCGAGCACCCGGGACACGGCTTCTCCGCACTCGCCCCAGCTGTGCCTCGTTCGCGCCGCTTGGTGGGCTGACTCGCCCAGCCGGTGGCGCCGATCCCGGTCCCGCAGGAGCTCGACCACCAGCTCGGCGATGCGCTCCGGACCCTCAGCGATCAACTCCCGCTGATCGCGGTCCAGCGCCAGTCCATTGGCGGCGACCGCTGTCATGACGACCGGGCGGCCGACCGCCCACGCTTCGAGCACCTTGTTCTTGATGCCGGCACCGAGCCGCATCGGCGCGACCGAGACCCAGGCTTCCCGCAGCACCGACGGCATGTCCCGGACGTCGGCCCTGATCTCGACCCCCACCAGGGTCCCGAGGGCGGCCACGGCCGGCGTCGGTCGGCGACCGGCGACGAGCAGCCGCGCGTCGGGTACCTGGCGCCGGATGGAAGGCCAGATGGCGCGGCCGAAGCGCCGGATCGCGTCGGTGTTGGGCGGGTAGTCGAGGGTTCCGGAGAATGCGACGGTCGGGACCGGGCTCTCGGCGTCGAAGCAACAGGAGGGCGCCGCGTCGACGCCGTTGGGCACCACGCTGACCGGCACCCGCCCGGCGAGGCGCGCGAGCACGCGGGCATCGTCGGCCCCGGCGACGATCGCGTGCCGGGCGAAGCGCAGCACCCGACGCTCGTAGCGGGCGGCGCCCACGACCGGGAGGAGCCGCTGCGGCCATCGCTTGAGCGCCCGCAGGGTCACCAGGGTGGCGCAGTCGACCCGATCGATCACGACCGGCGGCACATTCCCCTCGGCCGCCAGCAACTCGGTCCCCGGCATCAGCAGCAGCGCGGCCGGACGCCACTCCTCGACCGCCTTCCCGACCGCTCGACGGAGCGGGGCGAGATGGTGGTGAGCGCGGGTGACCGCTTCGAGTGGCTCCGCCGTCGGAGCGAGGACCACCCGGTGGGGACCGCCCGGCGGCCAAGGCGCCGCGACCGGCTCGCGGGGGTCCCCGCAGACGAGGCAGACGTCCCACGTCGCGGTCAGCGACTCGAGCAGCCTCCCGGCGCGGAGCGCGAAGCCGCCGCGGTCGCACCACGGGGCGACGGCCGTCACGGCGAGCAGTCGCGGTCGATTCCCAGCCGTTTCGCTCGGGCCTCTGGTCACACCACCTCGCCGCATCGGGCGGCCGGTTCTCGGTTGGCGTCGTCGGTCCGCCTCAGCCGCTGAAGCTATCGTTGCCCGCTCCATCCCGACACCGAGCCTGATGGCCGTCGCCAGCGCGAGCCGCTATACTCGCCGGGTGCACGGCTCCGATCGACCCGGCGACCCGTCGCCACGGCCAACCGGGCGCCTGACGACGCTCCGATTGCTCCGCGATCTTCCGGCGCTCCGCCGCTCGCCGCCGGACCTGTTCGTCGCTTGGCGCGAGCGCTACGGCGACGTCGTCCGGATTCCCCTCGCCCGACCGCTGATGGTGCAGGTCCACTCGCCCGAGGACATCCGACACGTTCTGGTCGCCGCCGCGTCGAGGTATCGGAAGGCCGGCGGCGAGCGGAGTGCCGCGCGGCTGCTGGGTCGCGGCCTGCTGCGAAGCCGCGGCGAGCTGTACCGACGCCAGCGAGCCCTGATCGAGCCGTCTTTCTATCGGCCGAAGCTCGCCGCCATGGCCGAGGCGATGGCGGCCGAGACCCGGAACGTCGTGGCCGAATGGGACGAGGGGGAGCTGGACCTGTCCCGCGAGATGAGCGTGCTGACGCTTCGGGTGCTGGTCCGGGCCCTCTTCGGCGCCGACTGGCGCGGGGAGGCGGCGACGCTGGTCGAGGACATCCTCGTCTGCCAGCGACTGATCCATCCCACCACGCTGGTGGTCCTGCCTCGCTGGATCCCAACGCCTGGGCGGCTCCGGTACGAGCGGGCCATCGCCCGGATCGACCAGCTCGCCGCGGCTCTGATCGACGGCCGGCGCCGGACCGCCCTGGAGGGCGACGACCTGCTCACGATGCTGGTCCGGACCCGTGACGCCGAGGGGAGCGGCCTCAGCGACAAGCAGCTCCGCGACGAGGTGGTCGGGATGCTGGTGGCCGGCCATGGCACCACGGCCACCGGTCTCAGCTGGATGTGGCACGAGGTCCTCAAGCGACCCGACCTGGTCGCCCGGATCCGCGCCGAGGTCGACGAGGTCGCCGCTCCCGACCGACTCCCCGGCGCGGAGTTGCCCCGGCAGTTGGAGCTGGTCGAGGCGGCCTTCCGCGAGGCGCTCCGGCTCCACCCGCCGGTCTGGGCCATCGGGAGGCGGGCGATCGCCGACGATCGGCTGCCGTCGGGAATGGAGATCCCGGCCGGCTCGATCGTCAACATCTTTCCCTATGTCGTGCAGCGTCGAGCCGATCTCTTTCCGGAGCCGCTCGAGTTCCGGCCTGAGCGCTTCCTGCGGAGCACCAGGCCGACGCTGACCGCAGGCAGCTTCATCCCCTTCGGCGCCGGCCCTCGCAGCTGTCTCGGCGAGGGCTTCGCGATGCTCGAGGCCACGATCATCGTCGCGGAGGTGGTTCGGCGATTCGATCTCCAGCCGCGTGAGACTGGCGCCCTTGCCGCCGAGACGTTGCTGGTCCGGCGGCCTCGTGGCGGGGTGTGGGTGCGGGCTCGCCGCCGCCCCGCGACCCCGACCGGCCCACGGCCGGAAGCGAGCGGGCCGGACGGGGCCTGGTAGGACCGCCACTTGGGTGATAGCATGGGTCTGCACCCGTCGTATCAGGCAAGCCCACCCGCCGCACGCCTGGAGGCTGTTCATGCCCCCGACGCCGAGCCTTGCCCACGCCGTCGCGCCCCGCCCCCGGGTGAGCGGCATCGTCGCCTGCTTCAACGAGGAAGAGAACATCGGGGCGTGCCTCGCCTCGCTCGCATGGTGCGACGAGATCATCGTGGTCGACTCCTTCTCGACCGACCGCACCCCCGAGATCGTCGGTGAGTTCGCCAACGCGCGGCTCCATCAGCGGACCTACTTCGGCGACGGGTCCCAGCGCAACTGGGCCATCAATCAGGCCACGGGCGACTGGTTCTTCGTGCTCGACGCGGACGAGCGCTGCTCCCCGGCGCTTCGGGACGAGATCGATCGGGTCCTGCGATCGGGTCCCTCGGTCAACGCCTACGCGATGCGGAGGCTCAACCTCGTGCTGGGCAGGCCGCTCCGATACTCGGGCCGGCGGAACGACACGGTGGTCCGGCTGGCCCGACGCGGTCACGCCTTCTACAGCGACCTGCGGGTCCATGCCGCCATCCAGTGTCACGGCCCGGTGGCGCTGCTCCGGGAGCGGCTCGACCACAACCTGGTGCCGTGCTTCCACCGGTACGTCCAGAAGGTCAACCTCTACGGGTACTGGGGCGCCGCCCAGGCGTGGCGCGACGGCACCGTCGCCGGGCTCTACCAGCTGTTGGTCAGACCGGGCTTTCGATTCGTTCGGACCTATCTGCTCCAGCTCGGGTTGCTGGACGGGAAGCGCGGGCTGACCTTCTGCCTGCTGCAGGCCTACGCGTCGTATCTCAAGTGGTCGCTGCTGTGGAGCTGGCGACTGAACGCCGCGCGCGGGGTCCCGCCGCCGCTCCCCGCCTTCGACGAAGATCCGGCTGTCTGGGCCGGCCTCCGGCGGATCCGGGCTCTCGTACCACCCGAGCGGAGCCCGGCTCCCGGCCGATTCGAGGCGGAGCCACGATCGTCTTCCCGAGCCGCCAAGCCCGAGACCGCGTGAGCCGCTGGCCGCTCACACCGCTGATCCGG
>JBFXAS010000035.1:0-28634 GCA_050184075.1 Gemmatimonadales bacterium | reverse complement strand
GTGAACGCCTCCGCGGTGCGTCCGCCCCGCTCGCTCGCACCCGCGAGCGCGCCAACACGGGCCGAACCGCCGCGCCCGGGAGGCCAACGATCACAAATGTCCCATTCTTCAGCACCCTGCTAGGCGATCTGATCGTCGATCGGGGCCGGGGGTGTCCCGATCCGTCGCCGGCCGGCACACGGCGCCGGCTGCCAGGCTGCGCAATGGGCCCTCAGCGCGCGGCCGGTCCCGGGGGCGTCCCGACAGCCGCGGAGCGGCAGCACCGGGATGCGCCACGACGTCGCCGGGGCCGGGCTCGCCCCCCCTCGGGTGGGGGCTTGGAGGCTGGGCGGTCGGGCAGCCGAGGAGCGGACCAGCGCCCGATTCGAGGGAACTCCCGGCCGTTTCGTGGCTATCTGTGTGGGCCGTGGTGCACGCCGGGCGACGATCGACGTCTTTACCTGTGGGCGGAGGCGGTTGGGCGCTGGGCGGCAGGAGGCGCAAAACCCAGCAGTTGGCCCCGCAACAAACCGACGGTTGGGGACGTAATAACGATATTGGTGGTCGGGATTGCGGATCGAGAATCGCAAACCCATGCCCTGAGCAGATTTACCTAAGTTATTGAATTTTTTGATGTTAGGTTGTAAATTGTTGCGCTGTAGGGGAACGACTATTTCGGGGTGCGTTCGGTACTCCCACGTAGGTTTCCCGCTCATCGAGACGGAGGGCAAGTGACTCATCCTCGTGCGAAGCGCCGGGCAGCTCGACCTGCCCAGATCGCCCGTGCGGTGGACGAGGGCCGAGAGAGCCTCGACCTGTACTTGGACGAGATTTCCCGCGTACCGCTGCTTAGCCGAGACGAGGAAATGGAACTCGCTCGCAAAGCGTTTCGGGGAAATGTCGCCGCGCAGGAAAGGCTCGCCCGGCACAACGTTCGGTTCGTGGTTTCTGTGGCCAAGAAGTTCCAGAATCGTGGTGTTCCGCTGGTCGACCTGATCGGAGAGGGCAACCTCGGTCTGATGACCGCCGCCCGTAAGTTCGATCCCGACCGCGGGGTGAAGTTCATTTCGTACGCGGTGTGGTGGATTCGGCAGGCGGTGCAGGCCGCGATCGCCCGGCATGGCCGGCCGGTCCGGGTGCCGCTCAACCGGACGGCTGACCTCAGCCGTCTGGGTCGCACGACCACCCTGCTCAAGGAAAAGCTCGGGCGGATGCCGACCACCGAGGAGCTGGCACGAGCCACCGGGCTCACCCCGGAAGCCGTGCGCAGCCTGAGCGCCCTCAATTCCGAGGCCCTCCGGCTCGACCACCCGACTCGCGACGGCGACGGCAACGAGCGGATGGAGCGGTTCTCCGCGGCGGACCAGGAAGGCACCGATAGCTCGACCCTGGCCAACAGCCAGACGAACGACATCGAGGCTGCGCTGGCAACGTTGCCGCCCCGGGATGCCAAGGTGCTCAGGCTCTATTTCGGGATCGAGGACGGCAACAGCCGCACCCTCGAGGAGATCGGCCGGATGATGGGTGTCACCCGCGAGCGAATCCGGCAGCTGCGCGATCGGGCGCTTCAGCGCCTCCGCGAGGGCGAGACCGGTGACCGTCTGAAGGACCTGGTGGCCTGAAATCAGCCACCTCCGAGTGAATAGGGGCCCGCGAGGGCCCCTTTTCATTTCGCTTCCATTGCCCCGGTTGGAGCCCCGGGAGACGGTTCCACCGACTCCTTCAAAGAGCGCTCCCATGAACGGGTTGCTGTTCCTTGCCGGCCTCACCGCCACGCTCCCCATCGGCCCGAGTCCCTCGTCGATTCCGCCGAGTCCCTTCCCGTCGCCTGCGAGAGCGGACACCCTCCCAGACTGGCTTCGACGGCACATGGCCAATCGGGTGGCGGGCACCGGGCGGTGGGTCGCTGACAACGCCGCCTACCGTGGCACGGACGAGCCGATCGACGCGTACGGGATGGAGTGGACCTGGGGCCCCGGCCGCCAGAGCATCCGCGGTCGTCTCTTTGGCCTCCAGGGTGACCGGGAGGTCGGTACCTACTGGCACTTCCAGCTGGCCTGGCATCCCGCCGAGCGTCGCCCGGTGCTCTACCAGTTCGGGGCCGGCGGCGCGGTCGGGATCGGGCCGATGGACTTCCAGGAGGGCAAGCTCATCGTGGACCAGATCTTCTATCGCCCTGACGGCTCCAGCATCCGGACCAGGCACGAGAGCGAGGAGTCCGGGGGGCTCGACGACTCGAGGTCGTTCGATTGGGAGGGGGGTCGCTGGGTGGCCCGCCGACACTATCTCTGGAGGAGGACCGGATGAGGCGGATTGGCTTCGCCCTCGTCCTCTTGCCGCTGCTGGCCTGCGGAGCCTCGGAGGAGCCGCCAGCGGCTCCGGTCGCGCGGGAGGGGCGAGCCTCGATGGACGACGGGGTCGAGCTCTACTACCGGATCGAAGGCCGGGGTGAGCCGACCCTCGTGGTGCCTGTGGCGGTCTTTCTGAGCGAGCCCCTCCGGCGCCTGGCCGAGAGCCGGCGGGTGGTCTTCTTCGACGCGCGGCACCGCGGTCGGTCCGGCACCGGGCCGCTCGACAGCGTCTCACTGGACCGGCAGGTGCGGGACCTCGAAGGCCTGCGCCGGGCCCTCGACCTCGACTCGATGGACCTGCTCGGCTGGTCGGGGCCGGCGATGGAGGTGGGCGCTTACACGATCCGGCATCCGGACCGGGTCCGCCGCTTGATCCAGGTCTCGCCGGTGCCGCCGGCCGCGTCGCTGATGCAGGAGCTCGGCGGCGATTCCCGGGGCGGCGGTCGCGATCAGGCTGCCATCGAGAGCCTGACCGACCGCTGGGAGCGGGGAGAGGTGGGCGAGGCGCAGTTCTGTCGCGAGCACCGGCGGCTCAGCCTGCCGGCCAGTTTTGCCGACACCGCGTTGGTGGCCCGAGTGCCCGACGTGTGCGCCTTCGAGAACGAGTGGCCGGTCAATCTCTGGCCCTACTTCGACGCGCTGCTCGGGTCGTTCGCCGACTACGATCTCCGCCCCGCGCTCGCCGAGCTTCGGGTGCCCCGTCTGGTGATCCACGGACGCGAGGATGGGATCCCGATCGCCGGGGGCCGAGCCTGGGTGGAGGGCTATCCCAACGCGCGCTTCCTGGAGCTCTCGCCGGCCGGGCATTTTCCCTTCATCGAGCGCCCGGAGGAGTTCTTCCGCGCGGTCGAGGATTTTCTCGGCGGTCCCCGGGATGGCTGAGGCGCCGGCCGGTCTGCTCCGCTTCGGGGAGTTCGAGCTCGACCCGGCCGCTTCCGAGCTCCGGCATCGGGGGCGCTCGGTGGCCCTTCACCCGCAGCCGGTGCGGGTGCTCGAGCGGCTGGTCAGGGCCGGCGGCCAGCTGGTCTGTCGGGAGGAGCTCTACGAGCTGCTCTGGCCCGATGGCGGGGTGGATCGCGAGCGCGCCCTCAACACCCTGGTTCGCCAGCTTCGGATCGGCCTGAGAGGCTGTGAGCCCGGTCTCGAGCTCGTCCGAACCTATCCGAAGCGCGGCTACCGCTTCGTCGACCCCGGCCCGGCCCGTGCGGGCGAGCCGGGCTCCGTAGGGCACCTTCCAGAGCGGACCTCTCCCTTGCCTGCTCGACCGCCGTCGAGCGGCCGCGCCTGGCGTCGCATCGGGTTGGCGGCGGCGCTGGTCGCGGCGGCGGTTCTCGCCTCCGCGAGTGGCTCGGATTCGGCGAGCCCCCCCTCCGGCGCGATGCTCGAGGCTCTCTATCTGCTGCGCCACCCGGATCCCGGGAGACGGGCAGAGGCCGCGCCGCTGATCGACTCGTTGGTGAGGAGCGGCGCGAGGCCCCAAGGAGCCGAAGTCGCCCTGGCCGAGGCGTATTTCTGGGGCGGCGACTACCGCGAGGCCCGGCACTGGGTCGACTCCGCCCTCGGCGCGTCGCCGGGCGATCACCGGGCGCTGTTCGTCAGGGGGAATCTGGAGCTGGTGGCGGACTGGAATTGGCCGAGCGCGCTGGCGGACCTGAGCCGGGCCATCCAGCTCAGCCCGAAGCAGGCGGAGTACCACGTCGCCTTAGGCTTCGCGCTGGCGACCGCCGGGCGGGCTGGAGAGGCGGTGTGGGCCTTCGAGGAGGGCTATCGGCTCGACCCGGTGTCCGCTGTCGTAGTCAACGACCTGGGATACGGGTACCTCTGGGCCGGCCGCTTCGAAGAGGCGGCGGTCCGATGCGGCGAGGCGGCCCGGCTCGAGCCACGGGCGCGGGTCGGCCTCGATTGCGCGTTCGTCGCCGAGGTCGCCCTCGGCCGCACCTCGCGGGCGCTCCGCCACGCGCGTCGCATCGTGGGCAACGCCGGCGATGACCCGGCTCGGGTGATCGGAACGGACACCGGCTCGGTGGGGTTGGCGAGGTTCAGGCGATGGCGGGCCGACCGGCTGGCGCGCCAGGTGGAGGAGGGAAGGGCGTCGGCCTTCACCTTGGCGGTGGCGCTGGCGGACCTGGGAGACTCGACCGCCGCGCTCGACTGGCTCGAGCGCGCCACCGGGGAGCCCACCCTGGGGCTGGTCACCGCCCTCGTGGATCCCCGGCTGGCCCGGCTCCGCGACTCCGAGCGATTCCGGGCCCTGGTCCGCTCGCTCGGCTGGCCGTCGCCGCCGAGCTAGCGTCCGTCCGCTAGGCGGCCTCGTCCAGGAACATCCGGAGCACCCGCTGCAGGATTCCGCCGTGCCGGTAGTAGTCTACCTCCACGCCCGAGTTGAGCCGGACGACGGGCTCGAAGGCGATTGAGGTCCCATCCTCCCGGACGGCGGTCACCTTGACGGTGCCGCCCGGCTGGAGGTGGGCGATGCCGGCGATCGAGTAGCGCTCTTTGCCGGTCAGGCCGAGTGACTCCCGGGTCTCGCCCGGAGCGAAGGCGAGGGGCAGCACGCCCATCCCGACCAGGTTGCTCCGATGGATCCGCTCGTAACTCTCGGCGATCACGGCCTTCACGCCCAGCAGGATGGTGCCCTTCGCCGCCCAGTCGCGGCTCGATCCGGTGCCGTACTCCTTGCCCGCGAGCACGATCAGCGGGGTGCCCCGCTCCCGGTAGCGCATCGCGGCGTCGTAGATGGAGAGCACCTCGCCGGTGTCGAAGTCCAGGGTCCAGTTGCCTTCCTTGTCCGGGACCAGTCGATTCTTGATCCGGACGTTGCCAAAGGTGCCTCGCATCATCACTTCGTGGTTGCCCCGGCGGGCTCCGAAGGTATTCCAGTCCCGCTGCTCGACCCCGTGCTCGCGCAGGAACGCGGCCGCCGGCCCGTTCTTGGGGATCGAGCCCGCCGGGGAGATGTGGTCGGTGGTGACGGAGTCGCCGAGCGAGGCGAGCACTCGAGCGCCCTCGACGTCCTCGAGGGGCGTCGGTTGCCGGGGCAGGTCGATGAAGAACGGCGGCTCTTGCACGTAGGTCGACGCCCGGTCCCAGGCGAAACGACTGCCCTCGGGCACCGCCAGCGCCCGCCACTCGGCATCGCCCTCGAAGACCGCGCCGTACTGCTTCTGGAACATTGCGGGCTCGAGGGAGGCCTGCATCGCCTTGGTGATGTCGCCCGACGAGGGCCAGATGTCGGCGAGGTACACCGGCTTCCCGTCGCCGCCGATCCCGAGCGGGTCTCGCGACAGGTCGAGGTCGACCCGGCCGGCGATCGCGAAGGCGACGACCAGCATCGGCGAGGCCAGGTAGTTGGCCCGGACGGCGGGATGGACCCGCGCTTCGAAGTTCCGGTTGCCACTCAACACGGCCACGGTCACCAGCTGATGCTCGTCGATCGCCTGTTGGATCACGGTCGGCAGGGGGCCGCTGTTGCCGATGCAGGTCGTGCAGCCGTAGCCGACGGTGTTGAAGCCGAGCGAATCGAGCGAGGCCTGGAGACCGGACTTGGTCAGGTAGTCGGTCACCACCCGGCTGCCGGGGGCGAGGCTGGTCTTCACCCAGGGCTTGGTCGTGAGCCCCTTGGCGAGGGCGTTCCTGGCCAGCAGTCCCGCGCCGATCATTACCGAGGGATTCGAGGTGTTGGTGCAGCTGGTGATTGCCGCGATCACGACCGACCCGTCACGGAGGGCGTACGACACCTCGCCGTCCTCGATCTCGATCTCCGGCGGGGCCTCGGTCAGTGCCACGCCTCCGGGGGGGGCGCCGCCCTCGCCGGCCCAGCGGGCCTTCGCCTGATCCGCCGCCTCCCGTCGGCTCGGGCCCGCGGCCGCGGGGAGCAGCGCGGGCAGGGAGGTCACGAAGTTGCGCCGGAGATCCGAGAGCGGCACCAGGTCCTGGGGCCGCTTGGGGCCTGCGAGGCTGGGCACCACGGTCGAGAGGTCGAGAGTCAGGGTGGCGGAGAAGGTCGGATCGGGGGTTGCGCTGGTGTGGAAGAGGCCGACTTCCTTGCTGTAGCGCTCGACCCGGTCGACCGTGGCCTGGTCCCGTCCGGTGCGCCGCAGGTAGCCGATCGTCTCGGCGTCCACCGGGAAGAAGCCGATCGTGGCGCCGTACTCGGGCGACATGTTGGCGATGGTCGCGCGGTCGGCGAGCCCCAGGCTGGCCAGGCCGGGACCGAAGAACTCCACGAACTTGTCCACCACGCCGTGGCTCCGGAGCAGCTTGGTGACGGTGAGGACCAGATCCGTGGCGGTGGTGCCGACGGGCAGCTCGCCGGTTAGCTTCATCCCAACCACCTGGGGGATCAGCATGGCATACGGCTGGCCGAGCATCACGGCCTCGGCCTCGATTCCCCCGACCCCCCAGCCCACCACGCCGAGGCCGTTGATCATCGTGGTGTGAGAATCCGTGCCGACGAGGGTGTCCGGATAGGCAGTGAGTTCGCCATACTGGTCGCGGAGCTGGACCACCGGGGCGAGGTATTCGAGGTTCACTTGGTGCACGATACCCGTGCCAGGGGGCACGACCCGGAAGTTGCGGAAGGATCGCTGGGCGAACTTGAGCAGTTGATAGCGCTCGGAGTTGCGCTCAAATTCCAGGGCCACGTTCTGCCGGAAGGCTTCCGGGGTGCCGTAATAGTCCACCTGCACCGAGTGGTCGATGACCAGGTCGCAGGGCACCACCGGGTTGATGTGTTGCGGGTCGCCGCCCATGCGGGCCATGGCGTCCCGCATCGCGGCCAAGTCGACCACGCAGGGCACCCCGGTGAAGTCCTGCAACACCACGCGGGCCGGCATGAAGGGGATCTCGCCAGCCCCGGGGCTGCCGTCCCATCTGGCGAGCTGGGCGACCTGCTCCTCGCTGACGGGGCCTCGTCCGGCGTGGCGGAGGGCGTTTTCGAGCAGCACTCGGATCGAGAAGGGCAGTCGGTCGAGGCTCACCCCGAGGGCGTTCGCGACGGGCTCGAGGCGAAAGGCGACGGCCCGGTCCGCGCCGAGGGTGAGCATTGTTCGACTGCCAAAGGGGTTGGGCGTAGCGGTCATCGCTCGAATCCGAGATGAGGTCGAGATTGCGCCGCGCGAGCGGCTCGATCGGAACCCTGTTGGGTGGAAGCCGTAAGATAAACGGGAGGGCGGTGCGGCGACGATGACACCGATTCCCACGGCGATCACTCGCCGCGACGACGGCCTCGTGATTCGCTGGGCCGACATCGACTCCGACTGCGTTCTGGCGGCCCGAGCCATCCGGCTCGCCTGCCCGTGCGCGGAGTGCGTCGAGGAGATGACCAGCCGTCCCTTGCTCGACCCCGCGAGCGTCCCGAGCGACGTGCGACCCGTCGCCGTGAGCCTGGTGGGCGCCTACGGAATCCGGATTCGCTGGAGCGACGGGCACGGGACCGGGATCTACACGTTCGAGCGGCTTCGGAGCCTGTCCGACCTGGCGGACGCTCCATGATCATCGGGCTCCGGTACTGGATCTGGATCTGGTATGGCATCCTGGCGCTCGGCGTGGTCGGGTTGGTCACCGCGCTGTACTGGGGAGGACGGACGGGGTGGAGAAACCTGGACGAGATACTCCGAGCCATGGGCACGATCACGGTCTCGATGGGGATGGTGCTGCTGCTGAAGGGGCTCGGCGGCGGGGCCGGCGAGGTCCTGCTGGTCGTGGCCCTGTTCAGCTTCGTGATGGCCTTTGTGCTGGGCCGGAAGATCGAGGATCGGCGTCCCCCCGACGAGGGCGACGAAGGAGACTGATCGCCCGTTCCGTTCTGGTTGCCGGCCTCGTCCTCTTCCCGATCGCGCCTGCTCGCGCGCAGCTCACCGGCCCGTCGACCGGGGGGGCCGCGGCCCTGGCCCGGGCCGAGCGGATGCTGGGCCACACCAAGCGGGTTCTCCTGATCGCGGCGCATCCGGACGACGAGGACACCGAGCTCCTCACCTACCTGGTACGGCACGAGGGCGCGGAGGCGGCCTATCTGTCGCTCACCCGGGGCGAGGGGGGCCAGAACCTGGTGGGCACCGAGCTCTTCGAGGGGTTGGGCCTGCTCCGCTCCGGTGAGCTGCTCGCCGCGCGGGAGCTCGACGGCGCCCGCCAGTACTTCACTCGCGCGTTCGACTTCGGATTCTCGAAGACCATCGACGAGGCCTTCCGCTTTTGGCCCCGCGACAGCGTGCTGAAGGACGTGGTCCGGACCATCCGCCGGTTTCAACCTCAGATCGTCGTCGCCACCTTCTCGGGCACGCCGCGGGACGGCCACGGTCAGCATCAGGTGGCGGGCTGGGCCGCGCGAGCGGCCTTCAACGCCGCGGGAGACCCGCGGCGGTTTCCGGAGCTCGGGCGGGAGGAGGGCCTGACCGCCTGGACTCCGAGCAAGCTCTACCGCTCGGCCCGTTTCGACACCACCGGGACGACCCTGATCCTCGATGGCGGCGAGCTCGATCGGGAGATCGGCCAATCCTATCGGCAGATCGCGATGCGGGGCCGGAGCCTCCACCGCTCGCAGGACATGGGCGTGCTCCAGGAGATGGGGCCGAGCCAGATTCGCCTGGCGCTCGAGACCGACCGCACCGGAGGTGGCAGCGACCTGTTCGCCGGCATCGACACCACGGCGGCCACCAGCGGGATCGCCGCCCGAGATCTCGCCGCCCACGCCGCGACGGCCCAGGCGATTCGGCATGGGCTGATCCTGGACGCGACGACGACTCGGTCGAAGCTGATACCCGGGAGCGAGGTCGAGGTGACCCTTTCGGCCTGGAACGCCGGGTCCGAGGCGGTCAGGACGCGGCTGCGGCTCGCGGTGCCCGACGGGTGGAGCGTTCGGGCCGACTGCCTGGGCCGAGAGCTCGAGCTGCCGGCCGGCGAGGTCGAGCGCTGCCGCGCCGAGGTCTCCGTACCGTCGAGCGCGCCGATCAGCACCCCCTACTTCCTGCGGGCCCCGCGGGACGGGGCGATGTACCGCTGGGTCGGCCCGGCTTCGGTTTATGGCATGCCGTTCGATCCGCCGCCGCTGGTCGCCAGCTTCACGACCACCGCCAAGGCGGGGCCGTTCACGGTCGAGCGCGAGGTTCGGCATCGTTACCGGGATCAGGCGTTCGGCGAGGTGAGACGATCGCTCGTCGTGGTGCCCGCGGTCGACGTCAAGCTGGCACCCTCCGCCAAGGTCTGGCCCACCGGACAGCGCGCGCCCCAGCCGTTCACGGTGACGCTGCAGCTCGCGGGGCCGCCCGTCTCGGGCGACGTCGAGCTGGACTTGCCGCCCGGCTGGCCATCGGTGCCCGCCAGACCGTTCGCCCTCGAGCGGCCCGACGAGCGGCGCTCCTACACCTTCATGGTCGCGCCACCGGGCTCGCTCCTGCCCGGGCGCTACGCGATTCGAGCGTTCGCCCGCGATCGCGACGGACGGCGCTATGACACCGGAGTGGTCACGGTCGACTATCCGCACATTCGCGAGCGCGGGTACGCGATCGCGAGCACGGCCGAGGTCCACGCGGCCGCGATCGCGCTGCCGACGGACCGGCGGATCGCCTACGTGCGGGGCGCCTCGGATCGGGTGCCCGAGGCGCTCGCCGACGTCGGCCTGCCGGTCGAGGTCCTCACCGACGAGCAGCTGGAGCGCGCCGATCTTGGCGGCTACGACGCGATCGTGATCGGGAGCCGCGCCTACGAGACGAACCAGGCGCTGGTCGAGAACAACGGCCGAATCCTCGAATACGTGAGGAATGGCGGCCAGGCGATCGTCCAGTATCAGCAGCAGACCTTCTTCCGGGGCGACTTCGCTCCCTATCCGCTCACGCTCGCTCCCCGGCACGACCGGGTGACCGACGAGACTGCCCCGATCGACATCCTCGCGCCCGACGACCCGATCTTCGCGTCGCCCAACCGGATCGGCCCGGGCGACTTCGAGGGATGGGTCCAGGAGCGGGGTCTCTACTTCGCCCACTCCTGGGACGAGCGCTACCGTGCGCTGATCTCCTCGCACGATCCGGGGGAGCCGCCGCTTCGCGGAGGGGTGCTGCTCGCGAGCGTGGGGAAGGGGACCTATCTCTACTCGGGCCTCGCCTTCTTCCGGCAGCTGCCGGCCGGCGTGCCGGGGGCGTTTCGGCTCTTCGTTAATCTGCTCGATGTGAGGTCCCGTGGCGCCCAGCCGTAAGCTCCTCGCGCTCGGGTTCCCACTCGATTACGGCGTCCCGATGAGCGGCGCGGTCGTGATCGAGGACCTGATCGGTCTGGTGCGGGGTGCCGGGAAAGCCACGCGTGGCTGCTGATCGCCAGCCGGGATCCGCCTCCTCCGGTCTCGCGGGCTTCGGGCGGCGGCCGATCGCGAGCCTGTCTGGCGGGCAGCAACAGCGCGTCGCCCTGGCCCGAACGATCGCTCCCGCGCCCCGGGTGCTCTCGAACTACCTGACGCTGTTTCGAGACCCGGTGCGGCTCAGGCCCATCCTCACCAGCGCCTGGATGGGCACCGTCGCCGCCGTGGCGACCGTCGTGGCCGTCGCGGCGGCGTACGGGGTGCTCCTGATGGCGGCCAGCGCGGCGGCCTTCCGGCTGGCCGGCGACGATGGAGCGCCGGCCCGATGAGCGCCTTGCCCGCCACCCGTGGGGAGATGCTGCGACGGCTCTCGGTGCTGATCGCCACCGCCGCGGTCGACATGCTCGGCTTCGCGATGGTGCTGCCGCTGCTGCCGTTCTACGCTCTCAAGCTGGACGCGACGCCCGAGACGATCGGTCTCCTGATCGCCTCCTTCTCGGTGGCACAGCTGGCCACGGCGCCGCTGTGGGGTCGGGTCTCCGATCGCTACGGACGCCGCCCGGCGCTGATGGCCGGACTGATCGCCTCGGCGATCGCCTACACGGTGTTCGCCTTCGCCGACTCGGTCTGGCTGCTGTTCGCCTCGCGGATCGTGCAGGGGGCCGGCGGGGGCACCACGGGCGTCGCCCAGGCGTACGTCGCGGACAGCGTCGGCCCGCGCGACCGAGCGCAGGGTCTGGGCTGGCTCTCCGCGGCGAGCTCGCTCGGGGTGATGCTGGGCCCGGTCGTCGGCTCCCTCGCGACCGGCCTGGGTCCGGAGGCGCCCGGTCTGATCGCGGCCGCGCTCTGCGTGGTCAACGTCGGCTTCGCCTGGCGCTGGCTGCCGGAGTCCCGCCCGCCCGGGGAGCACCGGCCCCGCCCGACGGCCGGGGTTCGCGAGCAGATCGTCAGGATCATCACCCAACCGAGAGGGGCCGTCCCGCGGCTGATCTGGATCTACGGCGCCGGGATGCTGGGCTTTACGGCGATGACCTCGGTCTTCGCGCTGTTCGTGGAGGGGCGCTTCGGCGTCTCGGAGCAGACCATCGGCTACTTCTTCTTTTACGTCGGTCTGCTCTCGCTCCTGATGCGGTCGCTGCTGCTCGGGCCGATCGTCCGCCGGATCGGCGAACGGGGCGCGATGCGGACCGGGACGATCCTGCTGAGCGTCGGTCTGGCGGCCTATCCGCTCGCGGGCAACCTCTGGGTCCTCGCGGCGGTGATGCCGCTGATTCCGGTCGGGACGGCGCTCCTCTTCCCGGCGACCACCGCGATGATCTCGCACGCCACCGAGGCGGCGGACTACGGGACCATGATGGGGGTGGCCCAGACCTTCGCCGGCGCGGCCCGGGTCATCGCGCCGCTCTTCGCCACCTCGGCCTACCAGCGCTTCGGCGACGGGATGCCCTTCTACCTCGCGGGGCTGATCGTCGCCGGCGTCGGCGTGTTGGCCTTCCGGTTGCCCGACCACGACGCGGAGCGGTCCGAGACGCCATCGGTGTAACTTCCGCCATGTTTCCGAACGACCCGTCCGACATCGCCGATGCCACCTGGGCCGACGTCGAGCCCTGTTACCGAGCCCTCGAAGCCGAGCCTCTCGACCGCGACAATGTCGAGCAATGGCTGGCGCGCTGGTCGGGCTTCGAGGCGATCCTGACCGAGGCGATCTCCTCGGCGATGATCGCCTACACCTGCGACACCGCCGATTCGGCCAAGGAGGAGGCGCACCGGCGATTCTCGATCGAAATCGCCCCCAGGGCCGAGGAGCACAGCGTCCGGCTGGCGAGGCGCTTCGCCGAGCTGGGGTACAGCCGTCCCGGGCTCGAGCAGATGGTGGCGCGGTTCCGCCGCTCGATCGAGATCTTCCGCGAAGCGAATGTCCCGTTGCTGGCCGAGCTGGAGGAGACCTCCACGCGCTACCAGCGGATCACCGGCGGGTTTCTGGCCGACTGGGACGGCGAGCGCAAGCCGCTGCCGCAGCTGGCGCCGTTTCTCCAGAGTCCGGACCGCTCGGTGCGGGAGCGGGCCTTTCGCTCGGTGACCGGTCCCTACCTCGGCGCGCGGGAGGAGCTGGCGGCGCTCTTCGCGCGCCAGGCCGAGCTCCGCGGCCGGGTCGCGAAGACCGCGGGGTTCGGCAACTATCGCGACTACGCCTTCGCCGCCAAGTATCGGTTCGACTACGGGCCCGACGACTGCCTCCGGTTCCACCGCGCGGTCGAGGAGCTGGTGGTGCCGGCGGTCGAGCGGATCCAGGCGCATCGCCAGCAGGCGCTCGGGGTCGAATCGCTCCGGCCCTGGGACCTGGCGGTGAGCCTCTACCGCGACCAGCCGATCCGGCCCTTCACCGACGGCGCCGAGCTGGCGGGCAAGTCGCTGGCGATGTTCCGACGGCTGGACCCGACGTTAGGCAGCCAGTTCGCCACCCTGATCGACGAGGGGCTGCTGGATCTCGACAGCCGCGCCAACAAGGCGCCCGGCGGCTACTGCGACACCCTGCACCACCGGGGACGGCCCTTCATCTTCATGAACGCGTCGGGGGTGCTCGAGGACGTGATGACCCTGCTCCACGAGGCGGGGCACGCGTTCCACGCCTTCTCGGCCCACGCACAGCCGCTGCTCTGGCAGCGGCACCCCACGGCGGAGGCGGCCGAGCTGGCCTCGATGTCGATGGAGCTGCTGGCGGCGCCGCTGCTCGACTCGCCCGGGGCGTTCCTGAGCGAGCGCGATGCGGCGATTGCCCGGCTGGAGCATGCCGAAGACGCTCTGATCACGCTCTGTCACGTGGCCTCGATCGACGCGTTCCAGACCTGGCTCTACACCGACGGGGTGGGCGCCGATCCGGTGGGTCGGGATCGGGCCTGGCTCGAGATCCGAGGACGCTTCGACCGGGGCCTGGACTGGAGTGGTCTCGAGGCGGAGCGGGTGGCCCGGTGGTATCGCCAGCTCCACGTCTTCCTGTACCCGTTCTACTACATCGAGTATGGAATCGCCCAGCTGGGGGCGGTGCAGGTCTGGCTCAATCATCGGCGCGATCCGGCCGGGGCGCTGGCCGCCTACCGTCGATTCCTGGCCCTGGGCGCCACTGTCGGGCTGCCGGAGCTCTATCGGGAGGCCGGGGCCCGTCTGGTGTTCGACCGGACGGCCATGGGGCCGCTGGTGGAGGCTCTCGAGGCGGAGGTGGTCGAGCAGCGGGCCAGGCTGGCCTGAGGGCCGCTCGACGGGACGATGCCGCAGGCCGCGCCGTCGGTCGGTGAACGAGCCGGGCGGCGCCGCCGGCTGCTTCCCGATACCCGGCTTTGAGTCTTGAGTCTCGTCCGGACGTTCGCCTCCTGGTCAGCCTCTTGTGGTCCGCACCATGGGCGGTACTTCGCCCGGCTGGTTGCCCCCGGCATCCCGCCGGGCAAGATTACGGGTCCGTCCCGACCGGGACCGGCGTGGGTTGACCCGTGGCGTGAGGATTGGATGGCCAAAGAAGAAGGCATCGAGATGGAGGGCGTGGTCCAGGAGGTGCTGCCCGACCGCAATTACCGGGTGCTCCTCGACAACGGCCACACCATTCTGGCCTACGCGGCGGGGAAGATGAGCAAGTTCAAGATCCGCGTGTTGGAGGGAGACCGGGTGAGCGTGGTGCTCTCGCCCTACGATCTGACCCGCGGCCGGGTGATCTACCGGCATAAGTAGCGGTGGTCGGGTCCGCAGAACGAAAAGGCCGCCCCGCGGGGCGGCCTTTGTCGTGTCGTGGGACTGGGCTACTTGCCCATCCGCACGACGTTCTCGGCTGCGGGGCCCTTGGCACCCATGACCATATCGAACTCCACCTTTTCGCCCTCGGCGAGGCTGCGGAAGCCTTCCGCCTTGATGGACGAGTGGTGAACGAAGCAGTCCTTTTCGCCGTTCTCCGGGGTGATGAAGCCGAACCCCTTCGCGTCGTTGAACCACTTCACGGTGCCAGTCAGTCGAGCCATTACGTCATACTCCTAGTTGGTGGACCACGAGCCGGGCGCAATTCTACGCCAGCGGCCTTTCCGAGAGCGCGAGCCCGTCTCGCGTCTGGAAAAACAAACGCCAACTCGACCCCACCCGTCGAACCCGGGCGGCGTCAGCCAGCTTTACCGATTTGCGGAATAGGAAATCAAGAAAAGCCCCACAAGAACGCGGGAACAAGATGAGGACCGACCGGTTTTCTGTCAAGATCTCGCACGGTCGAAGATGCCTCGGAGTGGATCGGCCACTCGTCGGAGCCACGAGGTGCGGGCGGCCCGCCGCTGGTCACGGCGAAAGGCCCGGTTCAAGGCGCTCAAGAACTCGTTGGCAGTCGGGAACCGCCCCTGGGCGTCGGCTCGCAGGGCCTGTCGGAGCACCCGATCGAGGTGCGGGCCGATGTCGGGCCGCAGTCCCCGGATGTCGGGCAGCTCCTCGGCGGTCTGCCGCACCAGGATCGCCTCGGGCGTCGCGCCGGTGAAGGGTGGGGTGCCCGTGAGTGCGAAGACCCCGACCGCGGCCAGGCTGTACAGGTCGGTGCGGCCGTCCACCTTCTCGCCGGAGAGCTGCTCCGGGCTCGCGAATTGAGGCGTCCCGCTCCGGCTGGTCGCGCCGCCGAAGCGTCCCGCGAGCGCGACCGCGAGGCCGAAGTCGGAGATCCGGAGGCCGCCCCCGCGGGCGATCAGCAGGTTCTCCGGCTTGATGTCTCGATGCACCAGCCCGATCACGTGGGCGTGGGCCATCGCCCCCAGCGCCTCGCGCATCAGCCGGACCACCTGGTCCAGCGGGAGCGGCCCCGACCGATCGACCAGCTGAGCGAGGTTGGGGCCGTCCACCAGCTCCATCGTGTACCACACCAGCCCGGCGCGGCCGCTGGTCTCGTAGACGTCGACGATGTTGGGGTGGTTTACCCGGGCGGCGAGCTGGGCCTCTCGGCGGAAGCGCTCGAGGCCGATCGGGTCCTGGGTCATGTTCGGGTGCAGCACCTTGAGCGCGACCATTCGCTCCAGACCCAGGTCGCGCACCCGGTAGACCCGACCGAAGCCGCCCGAGCCGATCTCGGCGATCAGCTCGTAGTCGTCGCCCAGGGCCCGGCGGAGCCGCTGCTCCCAGGCGCGGCCGTCGACGCCTTCCATCGGCGCCCAGTTGGCGTCGAGTGTTGGCAGGGTGGTGTAGTCGCCGGCCTCGGAGGCGAAGTCTTCCAGCATCTCGGAGGCCGTGAGGTAGCGCTCGTTCGGCGCGGCGCGCAGCGCGCGCATGATGACCCGCTCGAGCGCGCGTGGACAGGCGGCCCGGAGCTGCCGCGGGGCAATCACCTCGCCCGGCATCGCTGCGACCTGGGTGCCGGTCACCGCGTAGTAGAGCACCGCGCCCGCGGTGTAGACGTCGCTGGTCGGATCTCCCGGGGCGCCGTCCCGGATCTCCGGGGCCATGAACGCCAGGTCGGACGGCGCGAGCCCGGGGGGCACCGCCGGCAACACGTAGCTGCAGAAACGGAGATCGGAGATCGTGGCGCGTCCGGTGCCGTTCACCAGGAGCGACGTCGGCGCGACCCGTCGGACGGTGACCCCGCGCGCGTGGGCGTGCTCGAGCGCGCGGAGCAGGTCGCGGGCGAGGACGTGCACCTGTGGGATCGGTCGCGGCCCCCTGGCGATAGCCTCGTCGAGTCCTTCGGCCTCGACCCAGTTGCCGACCCGGAAGGCCATCTCGTCGACGATCCCGGCGTCGTAGACCCGGCGGATGGCCGGGTGGTCGAGCTGGGCCAGGGCCTCCGCCTCCCGGAGGAACCAGGCGCGAAAGGCCGCGCTCGACTCGAAATGGACCCGGAGCCCGACCCGGCGATTGAGCAGGCGATCCCGGGCGACGAACAGGATCCGAATCTCGGATGCGGCGACCAACCGCTCCAGCTGATACCGCTCGCCGAGCCGCCGGGTGGTCTCCTGGAACAGGTAGGTCGGGTCGTGCTGGGTCACGGAGACTCGGCGACCACCACGGCGTTGCCGCCCTGGCGTTTCGCTGCGTAAAGCGCGGCGTCCGCGGCCTCCACGACCGCCGCGGGAGTGAGACCGTGCCGGGGCGCCTCGGCCAGGCCGAAGCTCATCGAGGTTTCCACGAACTCGGGATGCTCCTGGAGGAGCGCCCGAAAAGCGGTACGGACCCGGTGGATGAACCCGATCGCCTCCTGCGGGCTGGTCATCGGGAGCAGGACGATGAACTCGTCGCCGCCGAGACGTCCGATCACGTCGAGCGTGCGGACGTGCCGCTGGAGGATCTGGGAGACCAGCACGAGGTAGCGGTCGCCGCCGGCGTGACCGAGCGTATCGTTGACCTGTTTGAAGCGGTCCAGGTCGATCAGGACCACGGTGGTCCGGATCTGGTGGCGGACGCTTCGGGAGATCTCGGCCTGGAGCCGGTCCTCGATGGCCCGGCGGTTGAAGACCCCGGTCAGCGTGTCGGTGGTGGCGGCGTTCTGGAGCCGTTCCACCAAGTCGGCGTTCTTGAGCGCGATCGCGCCCGCGAAGGCGAGGGTGGCCGCCAGATCCCGCTCCGCCGGGCCATAGGGGAGCCCGTTGAGTCGGGCCCCCAGCACCAAGACGGCCACCCGTTCCCCGCCCGCGTCGAGCGGCACCAGCAGCTCCGCCCCGGGCGGCAGGTCGACCGTCCGCGCCACTTCCCGTGGATCGGCGATGCCGCTGCCCAGGGGCACGGCCGCCTCGAGCCGCTCGCGGTTGATGCTGCCCGGCACCCGCTCCAGATCGAGCGCCCTGAGCGAGCGGGGCACGAAGGCGGCTCCCGCCACCCGGTAGAGACACGCCCACCAGGAGAAGAAGACCTCCGCCACGAAGTCGAGCACCAGGTGCTCGGTTTCTTCGGTCGAGTGCGCGGAGGAGAGCAGTCGAGCCACCTGACGCAGGGCGCGCAGCTGGAACACGGCGTCGTCCAGCGCTTCCTGACGCTCGAGCAGCACCAGCCGGAGCTCGAGCACGAGCGCGAGCCCGAAGGCGAGCGGGGTGGCCGCGGCGCGCAGCCCTTCGGCGTGGTCGGGAACGGTGGTGACGGCGATCGAAGTCTGTCGTCCGGTCCAGCGGGCGACCTCGACCAGATCGGTGCGATCGACGGTCGGCCCGACCCGGTTGGGCAGATCTCCGTCGGACTGGACGGTGAGCCAGACCTGGTCCGTCTCGAACCGGTCGGCGAGCTCCCGCCGGCACCGCTCCAGGAGCTCTGGCTCGGTACGGGACAGCCGACAGGCCTGCGCGAACGCGCTCGGCAGGCTGGATACGGAAGACGTCGCAGGTTGCTCCACGGGCCTGCCCAATATAAGAGCCACGCCGCTCTCCGGGGGAGAGCGCGCAAGTGGTTCACCCACCTCAGGTTTCGGCTCCCGATGCCGATACTGGAGGTCGCCAACGGGCAGGGACTATGCCAAGGGGACAGGTATGTTCGCCATGAAGCTGGTTGCCACGAGCGCGGCCTCCTTCGCCGGGGCGGTGGGACTCGCGGCGTTTGCGGTTGCCGGGCGGGAGATCAAACGCAGCGGGCAGGGGGTCCTCGACCTCGAGGCCTCGATCGACAGCCTCCGGGTGGTGGCCACCGGCGCCATGCCGGCTGCCGGGTATTCTTCCGGCCGCGCCAACGTGATCACCGACTTCAACGAGGATCTCGACCTGCCGGTGATCGACGGGGGCGCCTATGTCGATCCGCTCGCCAGCGTGATCGGCGCCGTCCGGATCGGACGGCAGGTGTACGTCGCGCCGTTCGCGTCGATCCGCGGCGACGAGGGGCAGCCGATCTACATCGCCGACGGCGCCAACGTGCAGGACGGCGTTGTGGTCCACGCCCTCGAAACCCACCAGGAAGGTCTCCCGGTGTCCGGCCGCACCTACCGGGTCGGCAACCGGGAGTACGCCGTCTACGTCGGCCGGCGGGTCTCCCTGGCTCACCAGGCGTTGGTCCACGGCCCGGCCCTGATCGAGGACAATGTCTTCGTCGGAATGCAGGCCATGGTCTTCAAGGCGAGCGTCGGGGAGGGCGTGGTGATCGAGCCCGGCGCCAAGGTGATCGGGGTGTCGATCCCGGCTCACCGGTACGTGCCGGCCGGGCAGACGGTCACCGACCAGAAGGTGGCCGACAAGCTGCCCACCATCACCGACTCGTACGCGTTCCGGAGCCTCAATGACGCCGTGGTGCACGTGAACACGAGCTTCGCCAACGGCTACCGGGAAGCCGCTGCGGAGCGCGCAGACTCGGCCGCAGCCGCCGAGGCTGCGCGGGCGCACGGGCCGGAGCCCGAACCTTCGTCCCACGCCAAGCCCGAAACGCAAGCGGAGAAGAAGAGCGAGGGTCACTAGACCCTCGCTCGACCCGACTCAGTAGCCGGACTCCCGCAGCCTGCCGCTCAGGTCGTCGGCCGTCCTGGCCAGCTCGGCCAGGATGTCCGTGCGCCGCCACAGCACATGGCGGCGGAGCATCTCGAGCAGCGAGCCCAGCCACCAGCGGGTGTCGTCGGGCTGCGGGACGCCCGCGGCCTCCAGGTACTCCACCCCGAGCCGGCGCACCGACACCAGCGCGGCGCCCAAGCGGTGCAGCTCGTCCGCGGCGACGACGTCGACGGCGCGAGCGGACGCCAGCTGCAGCCGGGCGAGGTACTCGAACCGGGCGGCCTTCCAGGTCCGCTCTCGACCCAGCGGGTCGTACCGGGGCTCGGACGCGGACTCGACCGTCTCCGCCACGATGTCGCCGAACTTGCGCTTGATGTCGGCGTGCAGCCGCTTGTGCTGATCCAGCTCGCAGGAGTCGACCAGCTGCTTCAGGATGCTGGCGGTGATGGTGGCTTCGTCGCCGCCGTGGCGGGCGAGGATGATGGCCACGCTCGAGGCCCGGATCAGACAGGAATGCCCGTCGTACCGGGACACCGGTCCGGGGTGATGCTTGGCGGTGAACGCCAGCGCGTGGTGGATGCGGTCGGAGTAGCCGTGAAGCATATCAGTCGATGCCGAGCATCTTATGGGTTTGGACGGACAGCCGCCACTCGGGGTGCGCCAGACAATACTCGATCGCGGCCTCCTGGTGGCAGGCCAGGTCGGGCCCGTCCATTGGCTGCAGGAAGCGGAAGCGGGTCCGAAACCCGGCGAAGCGCTCGGGCTCGGCCCCGGGTTGGCGGTAGACCAGCTTGAGCTCGTCGGCTTGGTCCAGCGCGAGCTCCGCGCCGGCCTTCGGGCTCACGCACAGCCAGTCGATGCCCGGTGGCGGCCTCAGGGTGCCGTTGGTCTCCACGCCGATCTCGAACCCCGCCGAGTGGAGCGCCTCGACCAGGGGCTCGTCCAGCTGGAGCAACGGCTCGCCACCGGTGCAGACGACGTAGCGCCGTCCCTCGGCCTCGGCGCCCCGCCAGGCCGCCGCCACCGCGCGGGCCAGCGCCTCCGCCGCGCGGAAGCCGCCTCCGCCCGGCCCGTCGGTGCCGACGAAGTCGGTGTCGCAGAAGCGGCAGACGGCGGTGGCGCGGTCCGCCTCCCGGCCCGACCACAGATTGCAGCCGGCAAAGCGGAGGAAGACCGCGGGTCGACCGGCCTGGGCACCCTCGCCCTGGAGGGTGTAGTAGATCTCCTTGACGGCGTACGCCACGCTAGTCCCGGTAGGCGATGGGGTCGGCGATTCCCGCGTCCTCGAAGCCCTGCCGCCGGAGCAGGCACGCGTCGCAGCGGCCGCAGGCCACGCCGTTGGCGTCCGGATCGTAGCAGGACGAGGTCATCGCGTAGTCGACACCGAGCTCCCGTCCTCTCCGAATGATCTCCGCCTTGGTGGCGGAGACGAGCGGCGCGTGGATCGTGATTTTTTCGCCCAGCTCGGTGCCGGCCCGGGTGGCCTGGTTGGCGAGCGCCTCGAAGGCCGCGATGAACGCGGGGCGGCAGTCCGGGTAGCCGCTGTAATCGATCGCGTTCACCCCGATGAAGATGTCACGGGCCGGGGTCACCTCCGCCAGGGCGAGAGCGTAGGCCAGGAAGATCGTATTCCGCGCCGGCACGTACGTCACCGGGATACCCGAGCCGCGCTCGGCGTCGCTCCGGTCCTTGGGGACCGGGACGTCGGCGGTGAGCGCGGAGCCGCCGAACACGGTCAGGTCGATGTCGACGATCTGATGACGAACCGCGCCCAGGAAGCGGGCCACGGCCTGGGCGGACTCGAGCTCGGCGGTGTGGCGTTGGCCGTAGCGGAAGCTGAGGGCGTGGACGGCGAAGCCCTCAGCCCGGGCGATGGCCATCGTGGTCGCCGAATCGAGCCCGCCGCTCAGCAGCACGATCGCGTTCCGGCGGCTCACGCGCCCCGTCCGAGCAGGTGCCGGAGCGCGCTCTCCAGATCGGTGTGGCGGAAGCGATACCCGCTCCGCAGCAGCACCCCGGGCACCAGTCGACTGCTGGCGAGCAGGGCCTCGTCGGCCATCTCGCCGAAGAGCAGTCGGAGGGCCCCGGCCGGCACCGTCAACAGGGTGGGCCGGCGGAGCACCCGGCCGAGCACGGCGGTGAATTCGGCGTTCTGGACCGGGGTCGGCGCCGCGACGTTGACCGGGCCATCGAGCTCCTCGCGCGCGAGCAGGTGGACGATCGATCCGACCACGTCGTCGATCCCGATCCAACTCATCCAGGCCCGGCCGTTGCCCAAGCGTCCGCCGCCGCCGAGCAGGAATGGAAGCCGCAGCCGCTGGAGCACGCCGCCGGCGGGGGAGAGGATCAGTCCGAAGCGCATCACGACGGTCCGGATCCCAGCGGCTCGCGCCGGATCGCTGGCGGCCTCCCAGGCACGCCCGACCTCGGCCAGGAAGCCCGCTCCGGTCTTGGCGCCCTCCTCGAGCGGCTCGTCGCCGCGATCGCCGTAGATCCCCATCGCCGAGGCGACCAGCAGTGTGCGGGGGCGGGGCGAGCAGGCCGCGACGGCCTCCGACAGCCGCCGGGTGCCGTCGACCCGGCTGCGCCGGATCCGCTCCTTCCGCGCGGTGGTCCAGCGTCCGCCCGCGATGCTCTCGCCCGCCAGGTGGATCACGGCGTCGACCCCGGCGAGCGCGTCAGGGGCGATCGGCCCGGGGGCCCATTGGATCTCGCCCTCGCGAGCCGGCCGACGGACCAACCGCACCACCCGATGCCCGCCGGTGCCGAGCGCGGCCACCAGCGCCCGGCCCACGAGACCGGAAGAGCCGCTCACCGCGATGGTGAGTCGCGGCCCCGCGCAGGCGGCGTGCATCGCCAGATCGCCGCTGGTGATCCGGTGCCGATAGCGGAGCATCCGGAGCACCTTGCGGCGCACGAACGGCTCGCCGAGCTCGCCGATGGGGCCCGCGGGGAGCTCGAAGGTCACCCGGTCGATCAGCTCGGAGCGCGCCGGAGCGAGCTCGGCAAAGCGGTGCTCGTGCTCCCAGCGCGCGAAGGGGCCTCGGGCCTGGATGTCGACGAATCTGGCAGGCGGCTCGACGGCGGTGTGGCGGGCCACCCAGGCCGTCGAGAGCGGCCCGATGCCGACCTCGAGCTCGACTTCCGAGCCCTCCACGAGCCCGGGGTGCGGCCGGGCGAGCCGGACCCGCTCCCACGGAGGCAGGAGGCGCTCGAACGCTCCGGGCCGTGCGTGCCAGGCGAAGGCTTCCGATGCCGAGGCGGGCATCGTCGAGCGGTGTTCGACGTGCATCGCGGAAATCTAGCGGAGTCGGCCGGATCGAGGGCTTTCATTGACCGGCGCTTGGCCGCAGATTTCCCCCGCGTTTTCGCACCGGGGGATCCGATCGCCGCGACGTCATGGTCCGCCAAGGACTCCGAGAAGCTCTACAACATGTCCGGATGGGGCAAAGGCTTTTTCCGGGTCAACGAGGACGGCCACGTCGCCGTCCATCCCACGGGGCGGCCGAACGGGGGGCTCGATCTCTATCGTCTGGCGCTCGACCTGAACGCCCAGGGCATGCAGCTGCCGCTGCTGATCCGGTTTTCCGACGTGCTCCGCGCCCGCATCGAGCTCCTGGCCGGCGAGTTCCGCCGCGCCATCGAGGAGTTCAAGTACGATGGCAGCTACACCACGGTCTACCCGATCAAGGTCAACCAGCAGCGCCACGTGATCGAGGAGATCGTGGCCTTCGGCTCACCCCACGGCGTCGGGCTCGAATGCGGCAGCAAGGCCGAGCTCCAGGCGGTGCTCGGCCTCACCAGCGACACCAAGCACCTGATCGTCTGCAACGGCTACAAGGACGAGGAGTTTCTCCGCTTCGCGCTGATCGCGCAGCGGCTGGGCCACCAGGTGTTCATCGTCATCGAGCAGCCCTCGGAGCTTGACCTGGTGCTCGCGATGGCCGACGAGCTGGGGGTGACGCCCAGCCTGGGCGCCCGGATCAAGCTCGCCACCGAGGGCCGGGGGCGCTGGGCCAAGAGCGGCGGCGAGCGCTCCAAGTTCGGCCTCAGCGCGCCACAGCTGGTCCGGCTCCTCGAGCGGCTCAAGGCGACGGGCCGGCCCGAGATGCTCAAGCTGCTCCACTTCCACCTGGGCAGCCAGATCACCGACATCCGCTACGTCAAGGCGGCGCTCGAAGAGATCGGTCGGTACTACGTCGAGATCCGCGAGATGGGCTTCGACCTCACCCACGTCGACGTGGGCGGTGGCCTCGGGGTCGACTACGAAGGCTCGCGGACCACGCGGCCCGCCAGCATGAACTACACGGTCCGCGAGTACGCCAACGACATCGTCTACGTGCTGGGGACGCTCTGCCGCGAGCAGGGCGTCCCGATGCCCGATCTGATTTCGGAATCCGGGCGGGCGCTCACCGCGCACCACGCGTTGCTCCTGATCAACGTCACCGACGTCGACGCCCAGACGGAGCCGACCCTTCCCCCGCTCAAGCACGACGCCCACCGGGTGCTCGTCGAGCTGCACGAGAATCTCGAGTCGCTGGCCATCGATCGGGTCGAAGAGGTCTTCCACGACGCGGTGGTCACCAAGGAACGGACCCGGGAGCTCTTCGCCAGCGACGCGATCAGTCTGCCGGAGCTGGCCGAGATCGAGGAGCTCTATCTCGGGACCATGAACGCGATCGCGCGGCTGCTCGGTCCGGACCGCACCGCCTATCCCGAGATCGCGTCCCACCTCGAGACAGTGCTGGTCGACCGCTACTTCTGTAACTTCTCGGTCTTCCAGTCGCTGCCGGACAACTGGGCCATCGACCAACTCTTCCCGATCATGCCCATTCATCGGCTGGACGAGGAGCCGACTCGCCGGGGCACCCTGCAGGACATGACCTGCGACTCCGACGGGGTGATCGACCGCTTCCCGGGCGGACGACGGGGCAAGCCCTGCCTCGAGCTCCATCCGGTCCCGGCCGGCGAGCCGTACATCCTGGGGATCTTCCTCACCGGGGCGTACCAGGAGATCCTCGGCGACCTGCACAACCTGTTCGGCGACACCAACGCGGTGCACGTCAAGGTGACCGAGAACGGCTACGAAGTCACCGATCTGGTCCACGGCGACACGGTCACCGAGGTCCTCAACTACGTCCAGTTCCACCCCGGCGACCTGATGGCCAACTTCCGCCGGAAGGTGAGCGCGGCGAGCGATCTGCCGCGGCACCTCGCCAACGCCTTCATCGCCGACTACCTCGCCGGACTCGAGGGCTACACCTACCTCGAGGGCGACATCCCGCTCGAAACCACGGCTGGAAAGGAAAGCGGGGCCTCAGCCGGCCCCGCGTGAATCGGGTGAGGACCGCCCGCCGCGCTAGCCCCGCTGGCTGAGCGGGACGAACTCGCGGTGGTCGGCGCCGACGAAGATCTGCCGCGGCCGGGCGATCTTCTGGTCCTTGTCGGTGATCATCTCTTCCCACTGGGCCAGCCATCCCGGTAGCCGCCCGACTGCAAACAGCACCGTGAAATAGTCCGTCGGATAGCCCATCGCCTGATAGATCAGGCCCGAGTAGAAGTCCACGTTCGGGTAGAGCTTCCGGGAGACGAAGTAGTCGTCCTCCAGCGCGATCCGCTCGAGCTCGAGCGCGATCTCGAGCTTCGGGTTCATCCCGGTCTCTGCGAAGACGTCGTATGCCGTCTTCTTGATCAGCTTCGCCCGCGGATCGTACGACTTGTAGACCCGGTGGCCGAAGCCCATCAAGCGGCCTTCGCCCTGCTTCACCCGCTCGATGAACTTGCCGATGTTGGCCTGGGTGCCGATCTCGTCGAGCATCGTCAGCACCGCCTCGTTGGCGCCGCCGTGAAGCGGGCCGTAGAGCGCGGCGATGCCGGCCGAGGTGGCCGAGAACGGGTCCACGTGGGAGGAGCCGACCGAGCGGACCGCGCTGGTCGAGCAGTTCTGCTCGTGATCGGCGTGCAGGATCAGCAGGATCTCGAGGGCGCGCTGGAGCACCTTGTTGGGCTCGTGCCTGCCGCCGATCGAGAACATCATGTTGACGTAGTTGCCGATGTAGTCGAGATCGTTCCGGGGGAACTCGAATGGCAGCCCGCGCGAATGCCGGAAGATGAAGGCCGCGATGGTCGGCAGCTTGGCCAGCAGGCGGACCCGCTGCACGTGGCGGTTCTCGGCGTCGCCGATGCCCTTCGCGTCAGGATAGAAGGTGCTGAGCGCGCCCACGACGCCGAGCAGCATGCCCATCGGGTGGGCGTCGTAGCGGAAGCCCGAGAGGAATTTGATGATGTTGGTGTGGACGTAGGTGTGATACTTGATCTCCTCCGCCCAGCGCTCGAGTTGCGCCTGGGTCGGCAGTTCGCCCTGGATCAGGAGATAGGCGACCTCCAGGAACGAGGCCTGCTCGGCCAGCTGCTCGATCGCGTAGCCCCGATAGCGGAGGATTCCCTTGTCGCCGTCGATGAAGGTGATGGCGCTTCGGCACGAGGCCGTGTTCATGTAGGCCGGGTCGTAGGTCATCAGGCCGAAGTCGTCCGGCGCGGTCTTGATCTGCCGGAGATCCATGGCCCGGATGGTCCCGTCGGTGATCGGTACCTCGTACGAAGCACCGGTCCGGTTGTCCGTGATCGAGAGGGAGTTCTTGGCCACCTGTGGCTCTTCCTTCCGTTCCTGGTGTCAGTCGGGGGCCGGCTCGCGGGGTCCGGCCAATGCTGGCGGGTGTAACATAGCCGGCCGGCCCTGCCAACCCGACCCCCCGGGACCGGTGGCGGCCCGGTCGCGGCCGACCCCCGCCTCCTGCACGGTTCTTGCGCCGCAAACCTGTCTTGCGGCGATCTTTACGGAGCTGTGGACGGGCCGGGACCGCCCTTCGTATCATGGACCCGGTGAGCGTCGCGGCAGGTTCGACTACCTCGAGGCGGAGTGGCATGGACAGCAACCGGTCATTGGCGTTTCTGATCCTGGCGGCGGGCATCGCGGGGTGCGGCTCCGACCCCCTGCCGCCGGTGCCGACCGCCACGGCCCTGGCGATCCTGACCGCCCCGTCCTCATCGGCCCAGAGCGGCCAGCCGCTGCCGGTCCAGCCCGTGGTCGAGCTACGAGACTTCTCCGGGAACCCCGTGGCGACCCGAGGCATCCTGGTCACGGCCTCGATCGCCTCGGGCGGCGGGACCCTGGCCGGGACCGCCGACGTCCGTACCGACGGCAACGGCCGGGCGGTCTACACCGACCTCGCGATCTCCGGGGCCGTCGGGGCCAAAGCCCTTCGCTTCAGCGCTTCCGGGCTCACTTCTGCGCTCTCCAGCCCGATCGCGCTTGCGGCGGGTCCGCCCGTCCAGCTCACCGCCAACGCCGGCAACAACCAGACGGCGGCCGCCGGCACTGCCCTCGCGGTGAGCCCGGCGGTCCTCGTCGTCGACGGGGCGGGCAATCCGGTGGCTGGCGCCACCGTCACCTTCGCCGTCGAGGCGGGAGGCGGCTCGGTCACGGGCGCCATGGCCACCTCCAACGCGGGCGGCGTGGCCGCGGTGGGGAGCTGGGTGCTCGGGCCCGGCCTGGGCCAGAACCGCCTCCGAGCCTCGATCGGGACGCTCGACCTCCTCTTCACGGCCACCGCGATCGTCGGGCCCCCGGCCAAGCTGGTGGTCGAGGCCGGTGACAACCAGGCGGCCGTGATCGGCTCCGCGGTGCCGACCGCGCCGGCGGTCAAGCTCACCGACGCCTTCGACAACCCGATCGCCGGGGTGGCCATCACCTTCGCGGTGGCATCGGGCGGCGGCGTGGTGACCGGGCAGACGCCCAACACCAACGCCTCCGGCGTGGCGACGCTCGGCTCGTGGACCCTCGGCCTCATTCCCGGTGTCCAGACGATCACGGCCTCCCGCAGCGGCGTGCCGGCGCTCACGCTCACCGCGACGGCCGACGACTTCCAGGTATCCAGCATCTCTGCCGGCGGCTTGTCGTCCTGCGCCGTGGCCACCACCGGCGAGGCGATGTGTTGGGGCGACAACTCGGTGGGGCAGCTCGGCGATGGGGGCCAGATCAGCGCCAACGTGCCGGTGACCGTCCAGGGAGGCACGCTCTTCACCCAGGTCGCGATCGGCGGGTTCCAGACGGGCGGCGTCACCAGTGGCCACGCCTGCGGCATCACCAGCGACGGAATGGCCTTCTGCTGGGGCGCCAACGCCTCCGGTCAGCTGGGCGACGGCACGACGGTCAGCTCGCCCGTGCCGGTTGCGGTCCAGGGCGGCCTCACCTTCTCGGCGATCGGCGTCGGCGACCTCCACAGCTGCGGCCTCGCCAGCAACACCGGCGCGGTCTGGTGCTGGGGCAGCAACACCAGCGGGCGGCTCGGCGACAACACAGCCTTCGCGAGCGCGGTGCCCGTGGCCGTCGTGGGTGGCCACACCTTCAACTCGATTGCCGTCGGGGCGGCCCATGCCTGCGGGATCCGCAACGACGGCGTCGTGCTCTGCTGGGGCTCGAATGGCAGCGGGCGCCTCGGCGACGGCACGACCATCAACCGGTCGCTTCCGACTCCGATCACCACGCCGATCGGCGCGGCCACCTTCTCGAGCATCGCGGCCGGCGGGGCTCACAGCTGCGCGGTCGATATCGCGGGACAGGCGTTCTGCTGGGGTGCCGGCGGCTCCGGCACCCTGGGCAACGGCAGCCTGGGCGGGTCCCCCAACCCGGTGCTCGTTGCCGGCGGCCGGGTGTTCACCGCGGTGGCCGCGGGCTTCAACCACAGCTGCGCGCTCGAGGCCGGTGGGGCGGTCTATTGTTGGGGGGCCAATGCGACGGGGCAGCTGGGCGACGGGACCACGTCGAACCGCTCGGTGCCGACGGCGGTCGCCAGTCAGCTCACCGCGTCGATGGTCCGACTCGGCAACGCCCATTCCTGCGCCAGGACAGCGGCCGGCTCGGCCGTCTGCTGGGGGCTCGGTGCGCAGGGGCAGCTCGGCAACTCGGCCAACCTGCAGAAGCTGGTCCCGATCGGAGTCACTCCCCGCTAACCGGGAGGGTCACCGAGCAGGCGGTCAGGAAGCCGCCCCGGACCCGGTAGTCGGTCCGCACCGTCAGACTCTCGGGCGCGAGCGCCGCGAAGAGGTCCTCGGCGATTCGGGCCGTGGCGTGCTCCTGGAAGATGCCCACGTTGCGATAGCTGATCACGTAGTACTTCAGGCTCTTGAGCTCGACACAGCGATCCCCGGGCACGTAGCGGATCGAGAGCCGCGCGAAGTCGGGGAGTCCGCTGTAGGGGCAGACGGCGCTGAACTCCTCGGTTTCGGTGACGATCTCCTGCCGGGGGCCCTCGTACGGGAAGGTCTCGAGCACTCCGGTCTCGATTGCCTCCGGTCCCACGAACGGCAGATGTTTGCCCTCTCCAATAGCCATCACGTTCCTCGATTGGTGGCTCCGCGGCGCGGAATCTAGCGAGGGGGAGGGCTCAGCCGGCCGCGGGCAGCTCCCCCGCTCGGAAGTCCGGCCGGGCCCGGATCGCCTCATGGCGGCGGCCCAGCCAGAATGCCACGGCGAGCCAGAGACCGGCGATCGGCGCGGCGAGCAGCGCGATCCCGGCGACGCCGACGCCCACCGACGCGATCAAGGTGTAGGAC